>JBJFCH010000230.1:0-6656 GCA_051888835.1 Oliverpabstia sp.
TAAGTATCCGGGATCTGGAATTGCTGACCATTGGGATGGTCAATGATATGTATGCAGAGAGCAGGAACGATGAAGAAAAATATGCAGTTCTGGCAACACAGGAGGATTTTGATGCATTTTAGAGATGAGCAACATAAAAGGGAGCCACAGAGTGACTCCCCCAGTGCAGTCCTAAAACATACACCTCTTTCAATAACTATAATATACAATACGAACTGAAAAAATGCAAGACAAATTTTGGTTTGTGAAGCGGTTATTTTGGTTTGTGAAGCGGTTATGTGTTGAGGTAGGTTTCCAGAGCAGTTATTTTTTGAGTGACATTTTGCTGTATAATTTGTGTGTAAATTGCAGGTGCGACACTGCTTTGAAGAACTTGGTTTTGTTTTTTGTAGGCATGAACCAGATGTTTTGCTCTTGTGGAACTAAAATCAACACGTTTCAGTAAACAACATACGATGATTATGTAGTCAATCAACGAATATAAGGTGATATTTTGTATACCGGTTTCTTTTTCAACCCATTTTTTAAGTACAGGACTGATTTTTCTGTCTTTGAATCTGGTATCAAAAATTATGTTGTTATGGGCAACTGAATTGCGGAGTGATTTTATGGTGTACAGCATGCTGCTGAGCAGATTTCTATTTGTATCAATGGAAACATCGAACATGTTTAATTGCGTCATGATATGTTCCCTCATTGATTCGTTTAAACACTCAAAAAAGCTGGCAAGATCGCTTAGATATAATATTTCGAATACAGCCCATAAAGGAGCATCTTCGCCGCGGTTGTAAAAATGACGAACCATCTGGTTATCGTTTCCTTCTTCATCGTGGTAACGTGTGGACAGCTTTGAATATACAGAGTTTCTTAACTTGAGTCGTTTGGACTGTAATTTGGTGTTTGTGGTATTGTCTCGCATACGTTCTTTATAGACATGCTCAAATGTTCCGAGTTTCAAACCGTTTACAGACTCATTGCAGACAATATTTTTTATTGCAGTTTCGATAAACATCAAGTCGGAATATAGTGCGGCTTTTAAATTGTTGTCATATTCAATTACAGCAACTACTTCGCTGAAATCCGTATATGGAATTTGATTGTGTCTGTTTTTTATGAAACGATAGCCTTTATATCCGTGATAGTAGCCATAACTGATTAATTGTTGTTTTTGGTAACTGCCGCTGATTTGAATGTTGCAATCATTTCTTAAATGTCGCATTAAACCGTTTATTGTCTGTGGGGCACTCATTTAAGAACCTTCTTTCTTTGATATGTATATGAACAAAGTATAACAGTAAATTGAAAGAGCTGCAATAAAAAGTCATTAAGATAGATTGTAATTTTGAGTCGAGAAATCGGCTCTTTTTGTTTGGCAAAAATAAGGAGGTGCGGTATGGCGGCCAACAGAATTAAGGGTATCACCATTGAGATTGGCGGCGATACCACGAAACTTCAAACTGCTCTGAAGGGTGTAAATACAGAGATCCGTTCTACGCAGAGAGAGCTGAAAGATGTTGAGAAGCTTCTGAAACTGGATCCGGGGAATACGGAACTGCTTGCTCAGAAGCATAAGCTGCTTGGACAGGCTGTGTCTGAAACGAAGGAAAAACTGGAGACTCTAAAGACTGCGGCAGAACAGGCAGAAAAAGCTTTGGAAGATGGTACGATTTCAAAGAATCAGTATGATGCTCTGCAGAGGGAGATCATTCAAACCGAGCAGGAACTGAAGCGTCTGGAAGAACAGGCGAACCAGTCTGCAACAGCTCTGCAGAAGATAGCTGCTTCTGGGGAAAAGTGGAAGACGGTTGGAGATAATATTTCATCGGCGGGACAGAAACTGCTGCCGGTCACTGGTGTTGTTACGGCAGCTGGTACGGCTGCAGTGAAGACTGCGGCTGATTTTGAATCAGCGATGAGTAAGGTTGCGGCGGTATCCGGTGCGACTGGCTCTGACCTTGATGCTTTGACGAAGAAAGCAAGGGAGATGGGTTCCAGGACGAAATTCTCTGCCAGTGAAGCAGCTGAGGCTATGAATTACATGGCGATGGCGGGCTGGAAGACGGAGGATATGCTGAATGGTCTGGATGGTGTCATGAATCTGGCTGCAGCATCCGGGGAGAGTCTTGGTACGACTTCGGATATTGTGACGGATGCATTGACTGCTTTTGGATTGAAAGCAAAGGATTCCGGACATTTTGCAGATGTGCTGGCGGCAGCTTCTTCCAATGCCAATACCAATGTCTCCATGATGGGTGAGACCTTTAAGTACTGTGCTCCGATCGCCGGATCTCTTGGTTTTTCTGTGGAAGATACGGCTGAAGCAATCGGTCTGATGGCCAATGCCGGTATCAAGAGCACGCAGGCAGGTACTTCTCTTCGGACAATCATGACGAATCTGTCCGGAGATGTGAAGATCTGTGGTTCTGCCATTGGGGAAGTGACGGTTGCAACCACCAATGCGGATGGCAGTATGAGGGACTTGTCTGTTATCCTGGCTGACTGCAGAGCTGCATTTGCAGGGTTGTCTGAATCAGAACAGGCGGCTGCGGCGGAAGCGTTGGTCGGGAAAAATGCCATGTCCGGATTTCTTGCACTTATGAATGCCGGTGAAGGTGATATCAATAAGCTTTCAGGTGCGATCAATAACTGTGATGGTGCTGCACAGAAGATGGCAGATACCATGAATGACAACCTGGAAGGACAGCTTACCATTTTGAAGTCAGCTTTAGAAGAGCTGGCTATTTCTTTTGGTCAGCTTCTGATACCGGCACTGAAAGAGGTGGTGCAGTGGCTGCAGGGATTTGTGGGATTTTTGAATTCCCTGCCGGAGGGTGTAAAGAAGACCATTATGGTAATTGCTCTGGTGGCAGCAGCCTTGGGACCGGTGCTGATCATTGTGGGAAAGGTGATTTCTTCCATCGGCACGATCATGACGATTGTTCCGAAACTGGCAGGTGTGATCGGAACGGTGCAGAAGGCATTTGCCGCTCTGAATGTGACGATGCTGGCAAACCCGATTGCTCTGATCATTGCGTCGATCACTGCTCTGGTGGCGGCTTTTATTTATCTTTGGAATACCAATGAGGAATTCCGGCAGTTCTGGATCAGCCTCTGGGAAGATGTGAAAAGAGTTGCCGTCAAGGTGTGGGAAGCCATTTCCCAGTTCATGTCCTGGGCATGGGAAGCAATCAGGCAGACGGCTGTGACGGTATGGAATGGGATTGCCGGGTTCTTTACTGTGATCTGGAATGGAATTAAGACTACGGTAACAACAGTGGCCAATATGATCAGCAGCTTTCTGAATACTGCATGGAATGCGGTCAGAACGACAGCAGTTACGGTGTGGACGGCAATTTCTACATTCTTCAGTACTATCTGGAATGGTATCAGGACAGTAGTTTCTACTGTGGTGAATGCGATTTCCACATTCCTGGGTACCGCATGGAATTCTATCAGGAATGTGATTGTGACGGTGATGAAAGCAATCCAGACGGTATGTTCTACGGTGTGGAATGGGATTAGGCAGACGATTACTGCGATTGTTACAGGAATCCGGAATACGATTTCTACGGCATGGAACAGCATTAAAAATACGGTGGCTTCTGTGGTAAATGCCCTGAAGTCGGCAGTGGGCGGTGCTTTTACTTCTATGTGGAATGGAATCCGAAGTACAGTTTCCGGAATCTATAATACCATCAGGAGCGGGTTTGGACAGGCAGTCAGTTATATCACTGGACTGGCTTCCAATGCTTTCCGCTGGGGTGCGGATCTGATCAATGGTATTGTGAATGGTATCCGCAGTGCCATTGGAAACGTGGTGGGTGCGGTTCGTGATGTGGCAAATACCATCCGCTCTCACCTGCATTTTTCTGTGCCGGATGAAGGACCTCTGACTGACTATGAAAGCTGGATGCCGGATTTTATGGAAGGACTGGCACAGGGTATTGAGAAGAGTAAAGGAATGGTAAAGGATGCGGTGAATAGCCTGGCGGCTGATATGGTAATCAGCCCGAATGTCCGGACTACAGATATGGCTGTGGCAGGCGGTGGTTCTGTGTGCAGTGCTGATCTGAACAGTCTGGTTGGTGCGATTAGAGAAGCAGTTGGTGGTATTTCTGGAAATAATGGAGATATCGTGATTCCGGTGTATCTTGGTGGCACGATGTTGGATGAGGTGATTTTAAATGCCCAGCAGAGGGCAAATCTTAGAAGCGGAGGAAGGTAAACGATGGCATTTTTTCAGTATCTGAAGTTTGACGGCGTGGATCTTCCTCTGCCGGTTTCTTATGAAGTGGAACTGCATGATGTGGAGGCTGATTCCGGTGGAGAGACGGAAGCGGGTACCATGCAGAGGGATGTGGTGAGGTCTGGTGTTGTGAATATAGCGGTGACATTTCAGGTGACGCAGAAGTGGCTGAAACTGCTGACCGGATTTAAAAAGAAGGAGAAGATTTCGGTGGATTATTTTGACACGGAGACAGCAGAAATGAGGACTGTGGAGATGTATATGGATGGGTTTAAGAGCAAGCTGGAGAAGGATACAAGCTATAAGGGATTGTGGACAGTGAGTTTTAACTTGAAGGAATTATAAGGATGACAGCAATTGTGGGGAGTGGTAGAATAAGAAGAAAAAGTCGGGGGATTTTATTATGCTGACAGATGAAGAATTGGAATCTTTATATCAAAAAGAATTTGCTGATTGCCAATCAGTTTTAGAAGTATCTGATAAACTGGAAACAATAGAGAGCGAGTATATAGATGATCTTAGAGGTTCGTTATGTAATGAAATTCTTTATATGATATCCGTAGGTTATACCAAATATGACGGGTTAAATTTTGAGAAGAGTGATCTGATAAGTCTGTTGTGTAAAAATATTCAGTTAATCTCCTCTGGGTATACATATATGAAAGCAGTAAATGCTTTTTTCAAATATGATGATAAAAAGTGTTTGATGTTACTTGAAAATTGGTTGGAAGAGAGTTATCAAAAAGCGAAAGATACAATAAAGAAGCCAACGGATTTTATGGATGAGTATGGCTTTGTGGATACCTGTTTTGAACCTTTTAAAGAAGCATTTCCTGGATTTTGGACGTCTTTAGGACAGATATTAAAAAAATTCCCGTGTCAAAAGGGATTGCCAGAGTTGTGTGAAGTTATAGATCTTTATTATCGGTGCAAGACAGATGAAGAGACTTTAGATATGTTGCTTGACGCAATGCAGAAATATCCAGATATTATTTTGATAAAGGAACTTATTGCGTATACTTACTATTCAATGAAAATGTGGAATAATGCGATTGCATATCTGGAATTGATTGAGGATAGCAGCTATTTTTTCAGAAAATATGATGTATATTTCATGTTTGCATGGAGCTATGGTAAATTAAAAAATCGCAGATTGGAAGAAGAGTATTATCGAAAGTCCTTAGAAGAAAATCCTTATAATATTGATACCATTAACAATTTGGGATTCTGCTTATATACCCAGAAAAAGTTTACAGAAGCGAAAGCATTATTTGAAAAATGTCTGGAAATAGATCAAAATTATGCATACGCATCAAACAACTATGTGAGAGTGCTGATAGCACTTGGCAGGAACAAGGATGCAAAGGCATTTGTAAATTCGGGAAAATATAAGATTTCTAAAGAGTTTAGGCGCAGAGTGGAAAAACTTGATAATACAAATGCCAGGATAAAGAAGAGCGTTGAAAAAGATGTTGTAGTAGAAAGTACAGACGATGAGAATGCTCAGGAAAACTGCGTAGACCTTGGGGTTGAGAGGCAACAGTTTTCTAATGAAAAACTATTAGAAGATGAATTGACAGCAAGAATTGAATCCGGTGTGAACGTATTTGGACTAAATCTTAAAATGTACAAGAGAAAAGGTCTTTATGGTCGGCAGTTTATTATACCAGTTGGTCGGTTGGATCTCTTGTGTGAAGATGACGAGGGCAATTTGTATGTTATTGAGCTGAAGAAGGATTCAGGTTATGATGATGCATACAGACAGACTGCAGATTATTTAGATTGGTTTGAACACAGCGCGGAGTATAAGGATAAAAAAGTTTATGGAATAATCTGCCTTAATTCTCCGACAAAGGAATTAGTTGAGAAAGTGCATCAGGATAAACGTATGAGGATTTACGAGTATCAAATTTCCTATACAGAATTATAATGGAAAGTATCAAGTATAATTATTGAGGGCATCTGCCATTGAGTTGGCGGGTGCCTGTTTTATTGGAGGTGTTTTCGTGTATCCGGTGAGTGAAGCGTTCCTGCAGGCGGTGCAGGAGAACACAAGGCGGTATTATTGGACTGGAAAGATTACTACGACGAAAGGTGTGATTTATGAGTTTGGTCCGGGGGATATTGTAAGGGGCAGTGGTTATATTTCAAGTCAGTGCTGCAGCAGTACAGAGATTGAACTGGGTACGGTGTATTCGGCTGAGATGGGGATTACGCTGCTGACGGATATTGACCGGTATACTTTGGAGGATGCTCTGGTGGAGCTGTTTTATCATCTGAGGCTTCCGGATGGCAGTTACGAAGAGGTGCCGATGGGTATCTTTGAGGTGTCGGAGGCGAACCGGACAATCAAATGTCTGGAACTGAAGGCCTATGATTTCATGCTGCGGTTTGAAAAAAGCTTCAATGG
>JBJFCH010000231.1:0-6648 GCA_051888835.1 Oliverpabstia sp.
CGTATTTTACAGATTATTTATTTCGTATAATTTTTATATCCGACTTCCTGAAGCTTTGCGTCTTTTGCCATCACTTCATTTTTCATCTCTTCTGAATAAGCTTTCAGTCGGGCAAGCAATTCCGGATCAGAAGTAGCCAGAATCTTTGCTGCCAGAATACCTGCATTTGCTCCTCCGTTGATTGCCACTGTGGCAACCGGAATACCTGTAGGCATCTGTACGATGGAATACAGAGAATCTCTTCCTCCCAGAGAAGTTGTATGCATCGGAATACCGATTACCGGCATCGGGAAAATAGCTGCGCACATACCGGGAAGATGTGCCGCCATACCTGCTCCCGCAATAATCACCTTAAATCCTTTTTCTTCTGCTGTCTTCGCATATTCAAAAAACACATCCGGCTCTCTATGTGCGGAAATAATGGTCATTTCATAATCTACACCTAATTTATCCAGTATACCTGCAGCCTTGCTCATAACAGGCATATCAGAATCACTTCCCATAACAATTCCTACTCTTGCCATTGCTTGTCTCCTTTGCTCATAAATATTCATTAGTTATGCTTATAAGTAGTGTTAATTAATTTATCCCTACTTATTAGTAATAATACTAATACTATAATCGCTTGTCAATACAAAAAACGATAAAAATCGCCCTGAAAAATAACGTCCTCAAGGCGATTTTTATAAAAGTTCAACTCTTATTTCATATTCAACATTTCAGTTTCCACTTCTTTTACTTTTTCTTCTGAAGTCTTAATTATCTCCGCAATTTCTTCATATGTAAAAATTTTCTTGTTCAGCATCCGTATAATAATTTCTTTTTCTTTTAATTGTTGGCCTTCCCGTCTTCCTTCCTCTCTTCCTTTTTGTTTTCCAGTCTGTATTGCCTCTTCTCTCATATCCTGAATTGCTTTGCACATATCGATATATTCCTCACTCTCATCCATCTTCAATCCTGCTCCTGTAATTGCATTGATTACCCTTCCTGCTTTCTGCTCTATATTATGAAATCTTGTATCTTTTTCCACAAGATTATACAGTTTTTCTTTATCTTTTGAATATTTTATGAATAAGAGCACTTCTCTCAGGCTTGTGTGAAACTGATCCAACTGCGTTTCGCTGAGTTTTTCTGGTGTGATCAGATTTATTTTATAATCTGGTATATATTCCAATATTTTTTTATTAGAAACCGCAAACATCTCATGCAACCTTACTGGTGCATCCCATTTTTCTGAACTAAAGTAGATGACTAGCGTAACGATTGGAATCAATTTATCATCTTTATAAAACCCTGACAAATACTCTCCACTATTCAGTTTCTTTTTCGCTCTTATGTTATAAAAGGAATCGTTTTTTCGCTCTTTTCTCTCTCGTCGATGTGTTTTTGCCGCTTCTTCCACTTGCGCTGCATATTGAAGAGCATCATATACCATATCCTTTACGGGCATGGCATAATGAACTTCTGACTGCAGTTCCACCCCCAGAAGAAGATATGCAACCGTATCGTCTGTCATGCCGGAAAAATATTTCATACCATCCCGATATTTCTGCACAGGAACTACTGCACCATCTTCTCCATACGGCACACCAATTGCTGTTGTATTCAAAGGATGCAGTTTCTCTGGCAAAATCACTGATTCTCCATTATACAGGAAATAATTGAACGCATCTGCAAATACAAATGGATCATTCATATAATCCTTTGTTATCGTGTCTTTTGCACCCACACTGATACACCACCTATCTTAAGATTATTTCTCATAATTCATATGAAAATCATATAATTATGATGTTTATGGATTTCTTTGCGTTTCACGCTCCCGAAATCCTAGCATCATCATATAATATTTTATCTTAAGTAAGGGTTAACCTACATATAGCATATCACATATTTGCATTATGTCAATATGCTTTTGCATGTTATTTAGAATAAATCAAAATACTCCGGAGATTCCTCGAGGATCCTGGAAAAAGCAAACTCTGTGGGAGCTGACGAAACTGTTCTTGCATCAGAGGAAAACCTGGAAGACCGTCTTAACAAATTTACCGATGGAGAAGGCATACCTGTAATTGTGGATACTGTGTGCATTCCATCATCTTTTGAACAGTGCGTTCAGCTGGCCTGTCCGGCTGGTCGTATTGTAGTCATCGGACTGAAAAATCAGCCTTCCGCCATCACCATGGCTGATATCACAAAAAAAGAACTGACCATTGTAGGTTCCAGACTCAATAATAATTGTTTTGATGAAGTTATCGCCGGATTTGAAGACGGATCCTTACATCCGGAACAATTGATGACAAGATCCTTTAATTATAAAGACATCGACAAAGCACTGACTCTCATCACGGAACGTCCCCAGGATGTATTAAAAATTGTCCTGAAGTTTGACGACTGACAAGCAAAATGTCCCTCTTTCCGAAAACAGAAAAAAACTGTTTCCTGAAAGAGGGGCATTATTTTTTACAGCAATGACAACAATCCTTTACTCATCGCTTCCACATTTGCTTCCAACACCTTTTTTCCATATTCTTCCGATGCATACTCACGAGGATCCCGTCCGGCTATTGCCACCGGGGCCTCATCCCCGGAAATAATACGTTCCATCTGTACCAATTCCCGGCGAACTGCCATCGTGATCGAGGTTTCGTTCGCAGCTGCGTGATCACATTGATATCCAAGAACATCATCTTCAAGAAAATCAAAAGCAGTATAGCAATCCATACCATACAAAGCTTTTATTTCATTTTTCAAATCACTAAACTGCCAGGTAGACGGACCATGACCATGTGCTACCAGAATTTTAATACCCGCCCTGGAAAGATTTGCTGCAATCTGAAGTATCATCTGCTGATATTGATGATCCGGCATCCAATATGCACTTCCCGGAAGCTGCTGCATTTCATAAGAAACCACTGTCCCGCCCGTACAGATATCCATCCCATACAATTCCTTCTCAGGATCATGATAATACCGGTCCGGACCCAGAAATAATTTGGGAAGTACTACACCACCTACCTTTTTTGCCACACGTACAAACAATTCCTGTGACTGAATGCCATCTGCACCCAGCGGCAAATGTGGACCATGCCATTCCAAAGTCCCCAGAGGCAAATAGGCAATCGGACACGCTTTAATTCTTTCTTCAAATTCTTTTGGACATAATTCTTCATATAATACTTTATCAGTCATTTTCACAACCTCCTGCTTTCTATGGCAAAGAAAAACGGTACACTACAGAAAGTATACCATACCTCCACATACTGTGTACCGTTTTTCCATGAAATACCACACGAATTATCCAATCAGTTTATCCAGTATTTCTTTTGCCATAATAATGTCTTTTTTCTGCTCTTCACCGGATATCTCACGTTCAAGCGTAATATCGCCTTCATATCCGATTTCTTTCAATTTGGCTACGAATGCCGGATAATTTACTTTTCCCTGTCCCAGCGGAACTTCTGCTCCCAGATAATGTCCGTCTGTCGGATACATACCGTCTTTTCCATGAATTCCTCTTACATATTCTCCGAATACTTCCAGTGCATCCACAGGATTTGCTTTGCCATACATGATCAGGTTTGCAGGATCCAGATTGATTCCTACATTTCCTTTCCCCAGAGCTTTCTCAATATCCTGAATCGCACGCTTTAATGTAACCGGAGTCTCCTGTCCTGTCTCAAAGAGGAAGTTCTGTCCGTTCTTTTTACATTTTTCTACGATTGCCTTGCAGGCTACCAGAACTTCTTCATACTTGGGATCATATGGATTTTCAGGCATATATCCCACGTGTGTAGCAAAATCTGTCACATGGATTTTCTTAGCAAAATCAGAACCTTCCATCAGCATTTTCAATCTTTCTACTCTGTAATCTGCAGGTACCAGACCCAGTGTAAGTTGTCCTTCATAGAAATCCCAAACTTTGCGTCCTTCCCATCCACACCAGAAAGCAGTGATATGAACTCCATGTTTTTCAACTGCCTGATTCACTGCCTCTGCCACGCTGTCATCATGAAGAATTTCTCTGTCCCAGCATACCAGCTGACAGCTTTCCATCCCCATAGATTTTAACTCTGCAAATCGTTCATCAATATCTGTATCCTTAAAAAGTTCAATCAATACGCCAATTCTCATTATCCTGCATCCTTTCTTTTCCAACCATCATGATATCAGCCTTTTTTTTTACATATTCTTTGGCAGCTTCCCATTCCTGTATAGCAAGTTCCACTGATTTCACGCCTTCTTCCAAAGGTGCAATCTCAATCTGTTTACCTTCTTGTACACACTGAATAAAATATTTGATTTCTGTGTAATATGGACCCAGATTTGATACATTGATTCCTGCCACATCAGTAACCACAGTATATTCCGGCTTCAATTCCGGTATTTCTGTTGTTCCGTCCGCTTTATATACGGTCAATGAAGGCTGCTGTGCGCTGCTAAAAATGATAGTTGCTTTTTCAAAACAGGCACGAAAATTTGCCTGGAATCTGAGAGCCGGCGAAATATCCCAGATTCCCTCTGCTGTTGCAAATATATCACCAAATTCATAGGTTGTAATAATTTGATTAATCATTCCACTTGCAAATGCTGTAGCCTTTACATCGAAACGGTCCGGCTCTCCCAACATATAACGCAGGAAATCCAAATCATGCACATGAAGATCTAAAACTACAGAACCACTTCTTTTCTCATCATGGAACCAGTTTTCATATCCCCACTGTACATTCCCACTGATTCTCTGCATAACAATGGATTTTAGCTTTCCATATGTCTTATTATCATAAGCCGCTTTCAAATACTTATATTCTTCAAAAGAACGGACTACCTGACCCACCATGACCTTTACACCGGTACTTTTTTCAGTATCCAGTAGTATCTTCGCATCCTCTCTTGTCAGGCAGACCGGTTTTTCTATAAAAACATTTATACCCTTTTTCATCGCAGCCACCGCATGATCTGCGTGCAGATCACTTGGCAAACAAATATGTACAATATCCAATGCTTCTTTTTCAATCAGTTCCATACCATACTCATATAACCTGGCTTCTGGAAAATATGCTGCTGCTTTATCAAGAAATTCTTTTCTGCAATCTGACAAAGCAACTACTTCCACTTCCATCTGCGAAGATAATGCCTTCAATGAAAGATAATGAGTTGTTCCCATTCCGCCACATCCAATAACACCAATTTTCACGCATTCCACCTCTTTTTCGTTCATTTATCCATTGACTGATTATTATTCAAAAAATAAAGCTGAACAACAATTTGATGTCCAACTTATTTCTATATTTATCATAAATACACAATATCACGCTCAAACTGCTATGTCAATCAAGCAAAACAATATCTCGATAATGCTTTTATTCTTACCCTATTTGTGATATGGTAATAAGGATTCTCAGTTCCATATCACAGGAGGTAACTTTAGAAATGAAAAAACTAAAAGCTGCAATTGTAGGCTGCGGAAGAATTTCCGTCTGTTATGAAGATGCTTTCCACCGCCTTTCCGATCAGGTAGAATTAGTATATACTGTAGATAAGAATCCGGAACTGGCGAAAGCATTTGCTGAAAAATTTGGCTGTTCCTATACGACAGATTTCGATGAAATTCTGGATAAAAATATTGATGTTGTACATCTTTGCCTTCCGCACTATCTTCATCCGATCATGGCTATTAAGGCAATGAAGGCCGGAATCAACGTACTGACCGAAAAGCCCATCGCTATTTCTCTGCAGGATGCAGATGAAATGATTCGTGTTCAGAAAGAAACCGGCGTTAAGCTGGGCGTGATTTTCCAGACTCGTTATACAAAAAGTGTAGAAAAATTAAAAGAAATGATTGCCAGAGGTGATTTTGGCAAAATCCACACTGCCCGTTCCTACCTCACCTGGAACCGTCCGCTGAACTACTACTCCGGCAGCGACTGGAAAGGCACCTGGGATAAAGAAGGCGGTGGAGTTCTGATCGATCAGGCTATTCACAGCATCGACCGTGTCCGCTATATGCTTGACAGCGATGTTGAATGGATTGAGGGAAGTATCCACAATTATGTACATAAGTTTGTGAAAGTAGAAGATTCTGCAAATGCGGCCATCATGTTCAAAAACGGATGCCTTTATAACCTGTATGCCTGCAATATCTATGGTGCAGATTCACCTATCACCATTGAGCTTATGGGTGAGAACGGACGCTGTGGTTTGATTCAGGATATGGGCTTTTATGAACTGGACGGCACATACGCTGAAATCCGCAATACATACGAAACCACCAACGTAGGGCCTGATTATTGGGGCAGCAGCCACCATATTCAGATTCGCGATTTCTACAATTCTATCCTGACAGATTCTCCTGTCATGGTTGACGGACTGGAAGGCCGCAAAACACTGGAAATGATAAAAGGAATCTACCTGTCCTCCATGAAACAGGAACGGGTGTATTTGCCGTTTGAAGATGTAAAATACTCGGATATCCACCAGGCAGTATCCGTAAATTAAATTAGAGAAATAATGTGCTGAGACCCTCATTTTTAAGTCATTGAGGGTCTCAGCACATATTTTTTCTGTATAGATAATACAGGGATCTGGGACAGGTGTCTGTCCCAATGTCGTTTAGTTAAGGATTTTGTCCCGTTGCTTAGTAATTAA
>JBJFCH010000232.1:0-6605 GCA_051888835.1 Oliverpabstia sp.
GGGTCACTGACCGTCACATCACTTGCTACAGTCATGGTATTTCCCTGCTCTACGGTTACTGTAGTTTCCACTGTGTCAGACGCCACATCGCCAGACTTCGTATATACAGTATTTTTTACCAGAATCTCGGATACATTAACATCATCAGAAGCACTGGTATTATTTACAACATCCGCCTCGATATGAACCTTGCCTATGCCCTCTTCAATATCCGGTGTAGTCACCTGCGTTCCCCGGTAATCCACATATAGTTGATTCGTAGTAATCAATGTGACATCCCGATAAATTCCGCTTCCGGAATACCAACGGCTGGACGGAATATTATTGACCGCTTTTACTGAAACCACATTCTCCGTACTGCCATCACAGGTTATCTGATTCGTAATGTCAATTGCAAATGAAGTATATCCATAATGATTCTCCCCTACCTGTACTCCGTTCACATAGACATATGCATCGGAATAAACACCGTCAAAATTAATTACCATTCTTTTGCCGGCGTAGCTTTCCGGCAAAGTAAATGTCTTCCGGTACCATCCAGTTCCTCCCGGAAGGAATCCGGACTCTGCTTCTCCGCTGGTGGTGTATGTCTGAGAAATGCTGAAATCATGAGGAAGTGTGACACTATCCCAACTAGAATCATCAAAACCTGGTTTCTGCGCTGTGGATGAAGTTCCCAGATAGAACTTCCATCCCTCGTTAAAATCGGCTTCTCTAGTATCCTGAATACTTCCGGTAAGCTGAATCGTCTCCGGATCTCCTGCGATGGTGGTACCTTCTTCCGCGTATACCGGAAGAGAAATGCTGGTCAAAGCCAGTGCACCAATCACCGAGAATGAAAGCAATCGTTTTACTAATCGTTTTTTCATAAACCTTATCTCACTCCTTTTTGTAAATCTTCCATCGTATATTGCAATGGATCTTTTCCTTTTTCTAACAACTCTGCATATAGCTTATAAAATCCGGCCGCCGCTTCCGTCATCTGACATATATATTCAGGCCTTCCATTTTGACTGCCGCTTTCGTTATATACCATAGCTATGCATGCATGACACAACCAATGATTCGGGCAATTCGAGCAAACAGGTGAATAGATTACCCGATTCGTTTTCTCAACAATCTCTTTCCATGCCTGTTGAAATCCTATCTTCTTCATATCCACTCCTGTCGCAGCATACATACCGCAATTTGCCATATTACCTTTCCAGTCTACCCAGAATGCACATCTTCCTGCACGGCAGCTTATTTCTTTCCCCTCTCCTCTTTCTGCTTCTTTTATGATTTGTTCCGTCAATGGTTGGAAATACTGATATCTTTTCACTTGTGCCAGGAACCAGTCCGCATCTTTCTGCAGATAATCTGACCGAACTTTTATATACCCGGCTTCTTCTGGTGACAGCCTATCATTCTCTCCAATCATGGATGCATCTCTTCGAACCGGGGGGAACATATACGCCGCAACCTCGATCGGACTTTTCACTGATTTGGCATAACTCATCATTGCTTCCAAGTCATTCACATTATATTTCGTAATACTCGTATTAAATTTCACAGGCAGGTTGTATTTTTTCAAATACTGCACAGCCTTTTGGACTTTCTCAAAAGCCGCTCCATTTCCACATAGTTTTTGATAACTTTCTGCACTCGCTCCGTATAATGTCAGATTCAGACGCAGCGGTCTGTGCTCATTCAGCCATCGTGTCATCTTTTCATCAATCAAAGTACCATTTGTATTAATGCTTACTTGTAAGCCACGTTTTAGGAGACCATCTAAAATTTCCTGAAAATCTTCTCGCAGAAACGGCTCGCCGCCGGTCAGAAGTGGATATAATAATCCTTCTTTCATGGCCTCATCTGCCAACTGCAGCCAAAACTCTGCCGGGAGAAGGCCTCCCTCTGCCTCGACTTCTTTCCAACTTTTCCGCACATAACACATCTTGCATGATAGATTGCACGCCGGAAGAAGTTCAAAAGAACCTGTAAGCGGTATTCTTTCTCGTCCCGCTTTATCCCATAAATGTTTTGTAATATTAGACATGATTCAATACTCCATCTCTGATCAAAACTTCCATCAAAACATCCACTGCCCGTTTATCTGGAGTACATTGAAGCTGATATACCGGAATCTGATCAATCAGTTCCAGTAATAATTCCATTTCCTTTATTGCCGCTTTCTCATCCCAGCAGTCTATGATTGTCTGTTCCATCAGAAACGCAGCTGCCTGTACCGTTTTTAATTTTTTCACACTATTTTCTTTGCTCTGATGTAAAAGAACAATACAACCTAATTTGTGTACATCAGGATTGGCTATCGGTTCTGAGCCATCCATCGGGCATCCATATGTTTCCCATTCATCTTCTTTTTTGCGGAGCAGCGTACGGTCGCTACATACAATCTCTGCTTTCTGATATCTTTCCCACAGTTTCGCCTGTGTGGATTTCCCGGTTCCGGATGCAGCAGAAAACACAATTCCAGTCCCATCTAGCACTACCTGAGATGCATGAAGAAATATTGTATGAAAATATTGAAAAATTTCACGTAACGGCAAAAACCGGACAATCTTATCAAATGTGTCCGGCGGCTGCAAAAAAGGCCTTTCATTCACCGCGCATACCATATGGCTCAAATCCTCTTTATAGCAGGTACAGGTAATCGGTGCTTTTCCCCCCTTTGCCTCGCAAAAACGCCACTCTTCCTCCCGATAATATTCCTGTATCAAATCTTCACCTATTGCCGATGAATTCGGATGCCTCGAGCCCTCCCAGTCCCAAGTAATCCTGATGTTCAGATCAGCTTGCCCATATCGTCTTTCAAACGCCTGCATGCGTTCAGACACTGGAAATTCCTTCTCTGAAACAATATCTATATTAATTCCCCCAAGCATCAATTGTGTTATCATTACATCTCCATTCTATAAAAGGCCGGCAAAACTGCCGGCCTTCCGTGCCTTTGTATGAATTCGATTATGAAGTAAAGCATCCGCTTCCTGCACTGTAGTAACAGTCACAAGTCTCCTCTGACCAGAACTGTACATTGTGAGGTAAGCTATAGGAAGATACTGCTGCTCCGCTTCTTGACTCACCCGTTTTATCATAGTAGTCATCACAGACTTCAATAGCATCAGGAGCTTCTGGTCCCATGTTAACAACCAACGCACAGTTTGAAGCAATGTTACTGCTAAGTTCATATCGCTCTATTTCTACCATCGGCTTTTTATAAACCTTCTTCACGTATATTCCCTCCTAATTACTGCTTTCCGTTGAGTCTTGTAACATATCAGTTGAACTTTCGTCAGTTGCTACTGTAGTGTCCGGTTGCTGAGATTCCTCTTCACTCGAAGCATTATTGGATGAAGCAGAAGATTTATCATCAGAAACATCTATATCCACGTCACCAGTTTCCAACTCATCATTTCCGGATCCATTCACATTTATATTGTCCTGACCCACAATTGTAAATTCTGCATTTCCAGTAACTTTAATATTGGTTACGGACACAAGGCTGCTGGTAGATTCTATCTTAAATGTTGCTGTCTTTACTCCATCTTTATCTGTTGTAATTTGTGCATAACCAGAGATATCATAATAGCAGTCCGCTGCATTGCTTAAGTTCAGAGTATTTCCATTGATAGAAACACTGCCACTTCCCAAAGGTGCTTTTAACCCAAGATAAATCTTATTACTGTTGGCATCCCATTTTGTCAATGAGAAGGTTACGCTTTGACCCTCATTCAGATATACTTCTTCTTTTGGTCCGTTGCTCTTATATTCTTCCGCTGATGTAATCTCACCATTGCTGTCTGTAAATACTACAAAATTCGTTCCATCCCAGCTCAGCGTTTCATCTTCATTAATTGAAGCCTCTCCAAGTAATTTCTCTCGCAAAGTTGCAACTGTCATATTGGCCTCACCGTCGGTTGCATATGCTGTTTTTGCAACAGCTGCATTCGCATCGGCACTATTCAGAGGCTCTTGTACCCGAATACCATCAAGATAGAATTCATTTCCTCTACTAATAGCTGCATTTGCTTTCATTAATGTAACTGTTACTGTATATTCTTCATAATTCAATCCTGCGATCGTATATACTGGGACATTATATAACGTACCAACATTCGTTCCGTCTACAGCTTTGTAGATGTTATTGCGACGCAAATCTTGAATTGTATTTTCTTCACTGTCTGTCACCACTACCCGCATATACGCGCTATTACTATCTGTTCTAGCAAAGAAAGATGTTCCTGTTCCAGTAAATGTATAACTGAAACTTGCTTCTCCATTTGTAGTATTCACGTACTTGCTAGATCCATTACTATCTCCACTATCATTCAAGTAAGCCACATCGGATCCATACGGACTGTCACCTACAGTTCCAACCACGCCTGGTTCCTGCGGATCTGTCTGCGCAGTTCCAACATCGTTCCATCCGTCACTAAACGTCACCAAACCAGAGAAGTTTTCTTCATAGTACATGCTGGTTGCCGGAATGATATAAACTTTTGCCGTATTCGACTCAGATTCTGTCGTTGTCTCTGTACCTTCGTTTCCTGATCCAGTAACCTTTGCGGTATAAGTCAGCACTTCTACTCCTGTCAATTGCTTGGTTAACTGATATGTAATCTTACCGTTTTCGATTGTAGCTGTACCATACTGAGCACCTGTTACATCTGTCAGTTCAATTGTATCTCCACGGTAAACATCGTTTGCCAATACATCAATTACAACCGGAAGACCGTAATCAATGACGATCTGGTCATCTACCGGACGTGAACTTGGGTTTGGAAGGTTTGCATCAAAATAGTTCTCACAGATAAACTGCAGGGAATCTTCTGCCTCCGTACTTCCCTTTGCAGTGATAGCCGCACTGGTAAGATTCTCTTCTGTAGCCGGTATTGCAGCCCCGTCACTATAAGAAGTATCGCTTACTGTATATCCTCCTGCTGCCGTTCCACTATATGTATAAGTCGGAAGCTCAAATCCAATACCATCTACAGCATCCTCTACTACCTGATATTTTGCCCCGTCAGCTGCAATCTCACCGACAAACTTGGCAGTCTGACCATTTCTCAATGTAAAGTGTCCCTTCGCATCAGTAGAAGGAGTGCTGATTACCTGTCCATTCTCATTCAACAAACTATAATTTGTATTTGCAACCGGTTCGCCATTCTTTGTTAATGTAAACCCAAAATCAATATTATTAACCGTTTCCTGCTCTTTCGCGGTCAACGGTGAAAGCGTTCCATCGGATGAGATAGACTGTGTTGCACGCTTTGTTACGGAAACAACATCCTTCATCGGAAGATTGAACTGAATCTTACAGTTGGAAGAACCAGCACCTCGCTCCAGATAGAAGATAGTCAATTCATGACTATCTGACGCTGCAAACGTCTCACGCGTCTGGTTTAATGTGCCTGTTGTATTTCCATCATTAAAAACTGTTCCGCTGATAGCCGCCCCATTATAATCTGCAACTTCCACATCACTTGTATTACTTTCAGAAATAGACCAAGTATTTTCTGCAAAGTTAATCGTTGCATCCAGACGGTTGTGAATACCACCCAGATCAATTACGAGCTGACCGTCAATAAAGATCCACACATCATCATCACCAGAGAAACTGAATGTGATATCTTCCGAATTATTATCATTTGGATTCATCTTTCCATTAGCCGTCATGGTAAATGGAATAGTTGTTCTCATGCCAAAATGATAATCACAGTTGGCTTCGCCATTGATACTCTGTGTGCTGTTAAACGGCATCCATACCGTGGTACTTCCGTCACCATAATTTCCACCATTGCTCTGAGGTTTTCCTTCATTGAAATACAGACGTCCATTCGACTGTACCGTCGTTGATCCTTGTGTGCTATCTTCATAGAAATAAACACCATTCTGGCTTGCATCGAAAGTATAGGTCCCATTCTCGTAAACAAACGGCATTTCTACACCCGTATAGACATCTTTCAATGTAGAATCGGAATTAAAAATTCCACCGTCCGGTTTTGTAAAGGTAAGATCCTTATTTGCTGTCAACGTACTCTCAACCAAGCCACTGTAGGTATACTGACCGTAAGCATTAGTCTCTCCTTTATTCCACCAGTTCCATGCAGCAAAAGGTAAACTAGCAGTGGTCGTAAAAGTTACCTTTTCTGTACCGGTATCTGTCACTTTATAGAAGTAAAAAGCATTACCTGGATCATTATTCACATTGTATCCACCATATACGGTTACATTATTGCCGCCCCATTGACACAGATAATAGCTTCCGCTTTTCAACTGAACACAGCCAGTATATGTACCTCCAGTATAACCTACAATTTCAATGTTGCTGGCTGTAGTAGCTATCTTTTCACCATTCTCCCCACTGCCAATCGTCATATATCCATTGGTACTGTTCAATGTATAGGTGCCGTCACCATTAGATTTCACTGTCCACTGTGTCGCATCACTCTGATTGGTTGTGCTGGTTATACCACTGGTACCACCTACCAGCCATGATCCCACGTTATTTGCCGCCGCACGGGCATTCTGAATAATATAGGTTCCATCCTCAAGTGCAATTTCTTCTGAATAAGATTCTGCGTCTGGAGAACCTGTACTAAAAT
>JBJFCH010000233.1:0-6603 GCA_051888835.1 Oliverpabstia sp.
GGAATCGGTACCAGAGAACTGGAAATCCGCGGAGTGCAGGCTCTTAGAAATGTGGAATATACTGTTCCGGCAGATCGTATCGTAGCCGGAACTTACCTTTTTGCAGCTGCAGCAACCAGAGGAATCGTAGAGCTTCTGAATGCACCAGTGGATGAAATGGGAGCTGTTCTGAGCGTATATGAGAAAATGGGTGGACAATGGGAGAGCAACAGTGTTAAACTAAGAGCGGACGCTCGTAAAATACAGCACCCGGTTTCTCAGATTGAGACAGCGTGTTATCCTGGTTTTCCCACGGATATGCAATCGATTCTGATGTCGGTACTTCTGACTGTAAAAGGAGAGAGTCGGATTACGGAACGGATTTTTGAAGACCGGTATAAGATCGTACCGCAGTTAAAAAAAATGGGTGCCTGTGTCTGTATTACAGGCAGAGATGCGCTGATCAACTCAAGTGGAAAGTTGAAAGGCGCTCGGGTGGAAGCAGAAGAACTCCGTGGAGGAGCGGCTCTTATCGTAGCGGGATTAGCAGCAGAAGGCAGGACAATTATTCAAAACTCCTGCTTTATAGAGCGTGGATATGAAGATATTGGATATGATCTCTCATGTCTGGGAGGCAGGATTCAGATAAAGGAACAGGTGAGCAGATGAAAAGATTTCATATGAGAATCCAGCTTACCAAAGCTGGAAAAAGGGCAGTGGCTTGTGCAGTAGCGGGAGCTGCAGTGCTGGCCCTGCTTTTATTTTTTGTTTTGTTTCGGGTTACAAGAGTGGAAGTAGTGGGAAGTACCAGATACACGGATAAACAGATTCGGGAATACGCGATGGATAATCCACTGACATCGAATACATTGTTGGCGGATTTATTTAAAAGTCATATAGAGGCGGAGGATATTCCTTTCGTAGAATCCTTTGATCTGGAGATACTGGATATGCACACGATACGAATTCATGTAAATGAAAAGAAAATCGTTGGATATGTGATTCAGGGAACGAACAAATTATATTTTGACAAAGACGGATTTGTGGTTGAACAGGAATCCATGACAGAAGAAGAAATTACACAGCTGGAGTCAGAATCGGACGAGCTGGAAGAACTGAAAAAGCAGGCACTTCGGGAGGAAGCTCTTCAGAGAGCAAAAGAAGCGGAAGAAGCTCTTACAGGAAAAATCAGTTCAGAGGAAGATGATGAACAGGAAGAACAGGATGACGGGGAAACTGTAGGTGAAGATCAGAGAACGGGGACGGAAGAAGATGCTCAGTCTCTTCAGGCAGAGGAAGTAGATCTTGGAAATGAAAGTGCCACAGAATTCCATGCAGCAGTTACAGATGTTCCCCGTGTAATTGGGCTGAATTCGGATAATATAACATTGGGAGAGAAAATTGAGACTGAGGATGACAGCGTTTTTAATACGATCCTTGGCATTACACGGATTGTGGAAAAATATGGAATCCTTCCGGAGATTGTTTGTTTTGATGAAAACATGCAGATTACACTTGTATATCAACAGGGCAACATCCATTGTAAACTTGGAAAGGATACTTTGCTGGAAGAAAAAATCACTCGTGTGGCGGCAATCCTGCCAAAATTGGAAGGAATGACAGGTATCCTGCATCTGGAGGATTATATGACAGATACGGTCAATATTATTTTTTCCAGAGAATCTTTATATACACTGAAAAGTACCATTGCTGAAATCGCCGGTACATGGGAGGCACCGAAAGAAGATACAAAAGATACAGTTGATACCGCGAATGAAGGTGTGGAAGAAGGAGATACCCAAACTTCACCGGAAGAAGGAAAGGAAGCGGGAGAGACCGGAACATCGCCGGAAGAAGATAACGGAACAGGAGGAAATGGAACCACACAGGAGGGCGGCACAGAGTAGGCAAATGTAAAATATCCGGCAAGGCTTATAAAAAAAGTGTGAATTTCGAAAAAAAGAGTTGATTAATTGGAAAAGAGATTATATTATATATCTATATGTAACTATACAGAATTAGGTAAAAGTACCCCGAGGGGAATAATAGATGCGTAAGCAAAGAAGGAGGAAGTACTTTGTTAGAAATTATGACAAATGAAGCGGAATCATCTGCAAAGATTATAGTAATTGGTGTAGGTGGCGCTGGTAATAACGCAGTAAACCGCATGGTAGAAGAGACAATCGGCGGTGTGGAATTTGTAGGAGTGAATACTGATAAGCAGGCATTAACTCTGTGCAAGGCTCCAACCGTATTACAGATAGGCGAAAAACTGACAAAAGGACTGGGAGCAGGAGCAAAACCTGAGATTGGCGAGAAAGCGGCAGAAGAAAGTACAGAAGAGATTCGTCAGCTGATGGAAGGTGCTGATATGGTATTCGTTACTTGTGGTATGGGTGGCGGAACCGGTACCGGAGCAGCACCTATCGTTGCAGGCATCGCAAAAGAAATGGGTATTCTTACTGTAGGTGTTGTTACAAAGCCATTCCGTTTTGAAGCTAAAACCCGTATGAGCAATGCTTTGATGGGTATTGATAAATTAAAAGACAATGTAGATACATTGATTGTTATTCCGAATGACAAACTTCTTGAGATTGTTGATCGTCGGACAACAATGCCGGAAGCACTGAAGAAAGCTGACGAAGTACTGCAGCAGGCTGTTCAGGGTATCACAGACCTGATCAATATGCCGGCTCTGATTAATCTGGACTTCGCAGATGTTCAGACTGTTATGAAAGATAAAGGTATCGCACATATCGGTATCGGTGAGGCGAAAGGTGATGACAAAGCTCTGGAAGCTGTTCAGCAGGCAGTATCCAGTCCGCTTCTGGAAACTACGATTCAGGGTGCAAGCCATGTAATCATCAATATTTCCGGAGATATTTCTCTGATGGATGCCAACGACGCAGCAAGCTATGTTCAGAGTCTGGCAGGCGAGGACGCAAATATTATCTTTGGTGCGATGTATGATGATACTGCAGTGGATGCTGCTAAGATCACAGTTATCGCTACCGGTTTGAATGATGCAACAGCGAAACAGCCAAGTGTCAGCAAAGCATCCGCTGTAAAACCTTCCGCTCCGAAGGCTGAGACAACAGCAGCATCGGCAGTTCAGGAAAGACCTACATTTTCTCAGGGTCTGACCATGCCTAGCTATCAGATGCCGAAAGCACCAACCAGTGCTCCGACAGCAAGTAGTGTTCCGAAGAAAGATATCCAGATTCCGGATTTCTTAAAGAGAAGATAATTGAAAGATGAGAATGCGCATACAGGTGCCGTATCAACATACGGCACCTGATTTTTATAAAAAGGAAGATTATTATGAATGATCATGAATTATTAATGGTTTATGGGACAGATTATAAAGAGATGACGAAGAGGCTTTTGGAGGAATCAAAGCTGGAAGAGAGAATCCCCGGACAAAGTTGTCTGATTGGGATTAAACCGAATCTGGTATCGCCGTCAGAAGCATCCTGGGGAGCGACTACACATCCTGAGATTGTGGCTGGAATCATTGAATATTTACAGCAAAAAGGATTTAGAAATCTGGTAATGCTGGAAGGCTCCTGGGTAGGTGACAGGACACAGGAAGCTTTTGAGGTGTGTGGCTATGACAAGATTTCAAGGCAATATCAGGTGCCTTTCTGGGATATGCAAAAAGATTCGTCGTCTTTGCATGATTGTGGGGGAATGGAACTGCGTATCTGTAATAAGGTTGAAAAACTGGATTATCTGATTAACGTTCCGGTAATGAAAGGACATTGCCAGACAAAAATCACCTGTGCATTAAAGAATATGAAAGGTTTGATACCGAACACTGAGAAACGTCATTTTCATGCGATGGGTCTTCATAAACCTATTGCCCATCTGGCAGTAGGAATTCATCAGGATTTTATAGTGGTGGACAATATTTGCGGAGACTGGGATTTTGAGGATGGAGGTAATCCTGTAGTTATGAATCGGGTCATGGCAGGTGTAGATCCGGTTTTGATCGATGCCTGGGTATGTCATCAAATGGGATATAAAGTGGATGAAGTACCATATATTCGTATGGCAGAAAAACTGGGTGCCGGTTGTGCCGACTGGAAACAAGTACAGGTAAGGGAAATCAATCAGCCATCGGAAAAAATGGAGATTTCCGGGAAACGAAAGATTGTGGAGCTGAAAGACGCTGTGGAAGAGGTGGAATCCTGCAGTGCCTGCTATGGATATTTGATTCCGGCTTTGGATAAATTAAGAGAAGAAGGGCTTTTGGACAGGCTGGATGTAAAAATTGCCATTGGTCAGGGATATCGGGGAAAAACCGGAAAACTGGGCATAGGACATTGCACAAAGGATTTTGTATGCCATGTGGAAGGATGTCCGCCTACAGAACAGCAGATTTATGAGTTTTTGAAAAAGTATCTTCAGGAGGTAGTTTGATGAGAATTTTATTTTATGATACCAAAAGTTACGATAAAGAATCATTTGAAAATAAGCGAAAAGAATACCCGGATATTCAGATCGATTATCTGAAATCTGAATTGGCTCCCAGTACAGCAAAGCTGGCAAAGGGATATGATGCGATTTGTGCTTTTGTGAGCAGTGATGTGGGAACGCAGACTATCGAGGCTCTTGATACATGTGGTGTGAAGCTGATCTTGATGCGCTGTGCCGGATTTAACAATGTAGATATTGACAAGGCGAAGGAATGTGGAATCAAGATTCTGCGCGTGCCGGGATATTCTCCGGAAGCGGTAGCAGAGCATGCGATGGCATTGGCTCTGGCGGCCAACAGACGTATTCATAAAGCGTATGTTCGTGTCAGAGAAAATGATTTCAGTCTTGGGGGAATGCTTGGGTATAATTTTTATCAGAAAACAGCCGGTATTGTGGGAACAGGAAAAATCGGCGCGGCAATGGCAAGAATTTGTCATGGTTTTGGAATGAAAGTAATTGCTTATGATCTGTATCAGAATCCCTCATTGGATTTTGTAACCTATGTTTCACTGGATGAATTGTTGGCTCAGAGCGATTTGATTTCCCTGCATTGTCCGCTGATGGATGAGACGTATCATCTGATCAACAAAGAAACGATTCAAAAAATGAAGGATGGGGTCATTCTTGTAAATACTTCCAGGGGCGGTCTTGTAAAAACGGATGATCTTATTGAGGGAATACGTGCCAGAAAGTTTTTTGCAGTGGGTCTTGATGTATATGAAGAGGAGAAAAAAAATGTATTTGAGGACCGTTCGGACGATATCATGGAGTCTTCAGTAACAGCCCGCCTTCTTTCATTTCCGAATGTGGTGATCACGTCTCATCAGGGATTTTTTACCCAGGAGGCGCTGGAAGCCATCAGTGAGACCACATTGAATAATGCAGTGGCTTTTGAAAAAGGTGAGAGAACAGGAAACGAAGTGGAATAATACTTATGCAGATCAATAAAGAGATAATTACGAAAGAAGCGGAAAAGTTTATCACTCATATTTTTCTTTTGCCCGAGACGGAATCTGTCAGGGTTAAGGATATTGTGGTAAAAAAAGGGGAAAGTATATCTGCGAAACTGCAGAAAATGGTGGAAAAAAGCTACCATGACTGTTACAGTGATCTGGATTTACATGTTGCAGTCCGGATAAATCCCAATGACTCGATGATATCTTCGGAATATTTGAAAAGGCCGGACAGATTTGGACTTGATGATGAGACCTGTCTGGGACTTGATTTCGTCAGAGACAACAGAATGTATCGCATGGTCATGAAAAACGGAGTGCGATATGACATGGGAATCGATTTTGTATATGATGATAAGGCGAGCTTCATCCAGATGCTGCCTGTACAGACAAAAAACAGTAATCCAAACTGGCCCTTACAGAATGTGAATCGTTTTTGGTTCGTTCAGGTACAGGCATTGGGCAAGCTGTATCGCAAAGATTATCTGATCGGAGATCATCTTGCCAATATGAATCTGAATGAAACACTGGTACAGCAGATGGTTCTGAGAGACCTGAAATATGGAACGAACCATCATAGATATGGGTATGAGGAGGAATTAATCTATCTGAAATACAAAAACGATTGCCCGATTAAAGTAGATCAGAAAGTTTTTCAGATGATTTCCAAAAAATTATATTGCGCTGCGTTAGCCTATGATGAGTTAACATCTGCATTTTATCCGGATTATCAAAAAAGAAGTCAGAATTATTTTGAACTCTGGCAATGCTATGAATGCAATCGATTAGAGAAACAGATAAATAATTCAGGCATTCAGTTGTGAGAATTATAAAAAGAAATATAAAATTTGGAAAAAGTGCTTGCATTATTTGAAAGTGTATGGTAATATAAATTCTGGTTTTAGCAAACCAGGATTTGCCGCTGTGGCGGAATTGGCAGACGCACTTGACTCAAAATCAAGCGGTTAACAGCCGTGCCGGTTCGAGTCCGGCCAGCGGCACTTGAAAAGCTCCGAGATTTCGGAGCTTTTTTCATTCTGTGTGATATTTCGTGTTGGAAGATGGAATAGATACACATAAAAATTTTAGATATTTTGCTCTTTTCTTTTTCGGAAAGTGTGCTATAATAATGCCTATGGAAGCATAGCTCAGCCGGGATGAGCGTTCGCCTCACACGCGAGAGGTCATGGGT
>JBJFCH010000234.1:0-6587 GCA_051888835.1 Oliverpabstia sp.
AGTATCTATGCGGCTTTCAGCCACTTCCACGGCTGTGCCGTGAATAATCTAGGATAAATGCGTATCTTAAAAAGTTAAAAGCACTTGGCTGGGAAGTTCCTGTAGTAGCCGTATAAGCTTGTCAGTTAAGTTCAAAATGAACAATTAAAAGTTTGATAGGGATAGTTTGCGCTTTTTTGACTATCCGATAGTTTTTGTTTCATAGTAATTACCGGAATAAACTATTACTAAGCTTCAAGGTGTAAAGTCTTATTAAACTATCAAGACTTTACACCTTTTTTCTACCTTGATAATTGAATAAAGACTTTACACTATGATATAATATCACCAACGAAAGGCGGTGATTGAAAGTGAGCGATGAATGTATGACCGGCAAAGAAGTTGTAAATCTCATTAGAAAACTGCGCGAAAAAGGCTTAAGCAGCGATGAAATACTTGAAATTATCGAATATATCGAAACTCATGACCCCAGGGAAGACGGTAATTAGACATAGTAACTGATAAATAACATCTAAGGTGTAAAGTCTTTATTGAATGTTCAAGACTTTACACCTTATTTTTTATCCGGATGACCAAAGGGCGCTGCTCGTGGCAAAAGCTCCGTCCCTATTAACACAAAACTATTTCCGGCATATCTGTAAATTCTTCTGGAATTTGATCACTTAAAATGTTTCTCCCTTTTAATTCCGAAAAAGTAACAGAACTTATCACATTATACTTTGTATAATCTCCCAGGACATATACTCTTTTGCATTGATTCATTGCTGTTTTCTTCACAAGTGCTTCATTAATATCAGGTGTTGTAAACCCATGCACTTTGCTTATTCCATTTGTACCAAAAAATCCTTTTGTAAAATGATAATTTTTAAGTGCCATCACAGCTTCACTTCCAATAATCGCTTCTGTAGAGCTTTTTAATTCTCCACCGATCATGAAGACACGTACTCCTTCTGCCGCAAGTCTCTGTGCATGTGCAACTGCATTTGTCACAAATGTTGCACTTCTTTCCTCAAGATATTCAATCATGTATCCTGTTGTGGTTCCTGCGTCCAAATACACAAAATCTTTTGGTTCAATCAAGGACGCTGCATATTTCGCTATTCTCTTTTTCTCTTCTATCTGAACTTCTGTCTTTTGTGCTACTGTAGGCTCTGATGACAAAACTGAATCTTCCAGTGCGATAGCACCTCCAAAAACTTTCACAAGTCTACCGGCTTTATCAAGAGCTGTAATGTCTCTTCTTGCTGTCGATTCTGAAATATTCAATAATTCTGTTAATTCATTTACAGTTATGCTGCGTTTTTTCTCTAAAACCTCTAATATCAACGCATAACGCTGTTCTGATAGCATATGATCCTCCGATTCTTTTCCGGCTTCATGAAAAGTCTACTTTCGGTATTCTTTGTACTCCTTCACATTTGTCTCTCGCACAATTTTACGGATAGGTAAAATGTTTCCAGGAGATACCGACAGTTCATCAACTCCCATAACCAGAAATTCCTTTGTAAGTTCGCGATCTGCACCAAGTTCTCCGCAAATTCCTGCCCAAATACCGGCTTTATGTGCATTATTCACTACCATTGAGATCATCCGCAGTACTGCCGGATGATGGGGATCATAGAATTCATCAAGTGCTGTATTCTGCCTGTCTATCGCCAGTGTATACTGTGTCAGGTCATTCGTTCCAATACTAAAGAAATCCACTTCCTTTGCCAGTTGATCACTTATCATAACCGCTGCAGGAGTTTCAATCATAATTCCCTGCTCTGGCTCTCTATACTCAACACCTTGTTCTTCCAATTCAGCCTTCACCTGTGTAACAATATCCTTGATTCTTTGTATTTCTTTTACACTGGTTATCATAGGATACATGATTGCAATCTTACCATACACACTAGCTCTGAAAAGTGCCCGAAGCTGTGTTTTGAATATTTCCGGACGTTTCAAACAAATTCGTATTGCTCGACATCCCATGGCTGGATTCTCTTCTTTTTCCATCTTAAAATAATCACATTGTTTATCTGCACCGATATCCAATGTCCGGATAATAACACGTTTTCCAGCCATAGTTTCTGCTACAGCCTTATATATTTGAAACTGCTCTTCTTCTGTCGGGTAATCCTCTCTCTCAAGATAAATAAATTCACTTCGAAATAGCCCAATTCCACCTGCATCATTCTGTAAAACTGTTGCCAGATCTTTTGTATTACCAATGTTAGCATATAACAGAATTTTTTGACCGTCAAGTGTGATATTCTCCTTACCCTTTAAGGTTTCAAGTAATTTCTTTTTCTCCAATTCGATCTTCTGAAGCTCTTTCATTTTTCCTAAAGTCACTTCATCAGGATCTACATAGATAATGCCGTTTGTACCATCTACGATCCCAAGTTTTCCATTTACCGTATCATCTACCGGAAGCTTTGTTCCGACTAATGCCGGAATCCCCATCGTTCTGGCAAGTATTGCAGAATGTGAATTCAGCGAACCGTGCACGGTTACAAAAGACAACACTTTATCCTTATCCAGCTGTACTGTTTCGGACGGTGCCAGATCATCCGCAACGATAATTGAAGGTTCTTGAGATTCTACACCTTGAGATTCTTCACCTTGCAAAACAGTTAATAATCGTTCAGATATGTCTTTTACATCCGCCGCACGCTCTTTCATATAATCATCATCCATCGAAGAAAACATCCGAGCAAAATTATCTGCGGTCTGTGCTACTGCATATTCCGCATTGACTTTCTGCATTTGAATCATATTTTCTATGGATTCTGCATAATCATCATCTTCCAGCATCATCTGATGAATTTCAAAAATTGCCGCATTTGCCTCGCCGACTTCTCTCAATGCCTTGTCATATAATTCCTGAAGCTGCTGAATTGCAGTTGCTGTCGCTTCATGATAACGTTCTACTTCTTTTTCGACATTCTCTATTTTTAACCGCTTTACCTGTTGCTCTGCTTTACTATAAACACTAATTTTTCCTATGGCAATTCCGCCGAATACACTTTTCCCTTTATATATCTGCATCGTCCATATCTCCTCAATGCTAAGGTTTACAGGTTCTCTTTCATAAATTTGCTAATTGATTCGTATGCAGCCTCTTCATCTGCGCCTTCAAACGTAATAGTTACTTCATTGTCTTTCTTAACCCCAAGTCCCATAATTCCAAATATTTTCTTACAATCACCGGTTTTTCCTTCTTTTGTAAGCTTAATACTACATTCAAACGCTTTTGCCGCCTTAACTAATTCTCCTGCCGGACGAGCATGGATTCCTTCTGCATCTGTGATCACATATTTAAATTCTTTCATATCTTTTCTCTCCTTTTCCCTGTGTTTATTCTTCAATATTCTTTTTTAATACACCAAGCAGTACGGTAGATACGGCTGTACCAACCACCAAAGCCAAAACATACATTAACGCGTTTCCAACTACCGGGAACACAAATATTCCACCATGAGGTGCCATAAGCGTACAGCCAAATGCCATAGAAAGTGCTCCTGCAACTGCAGATCCTATAATGCAGGAAGGCAATACATGAATCGGATCTGATGCTGCATATGGAATCGCTCCTTCAGTAATAAATGCAAGTCCCATAATAATATTTGTAGGTCCTGCTTCTCTTTCTTCTTTTGTAAACTTCTTTTTAAATAAAAGCGTAGCTATTGCTATAGCGCAAGGAGGAATCATACCACCTATCATAACCGCTGCCATAATATCATAGTTTCCGGCTGCAATTGCTGCTGTTCCAAATACATATGCAGCTTTATTGAACGGTCCCCCCATATCAATTGCCATCATTCCTCCCAGGATCATACCTAATATCACTTTGCTGGTGCCACCCATACTTGTCAACCCATTGTTAAGCGCCATATTAATACCACCCATAACCGGTTCCACTACAAATAATGTAATCACGCCTATAAGCAGCATACCTACTAACGGATAAATCAAGACCGGAGCTATTTTTTCTAAAGCCTGCGGTAATTTATCGCAAATTTTCCGAAGTAAGATTATCGTATATCCAGCCGCGAATCCTATTACAAGCGCACCAAGGAATCCGGATTTTCCGTTTGAAGCCATCAGTCCACCGACAAATCCAAGTGCAAGTGCCGGCCTGTCTCCGATTGCCATAGCGATATATCCCGCCAATACCGGAAGCATAAATCCAAAAGCAATACCACCCAGATTCTTAAACCATGCAGCAAGCGGCGTAATCGTACCAAAATTAGCTCTTTCAACAATATCTAAGGTATTCATATCAACACAAATTCCATCGATTAAAAAAGCAATTGCAATTAGAATTCCTCCTCCCACAACAAACGGAAGCATATGAGAAACTCCATTCATCAATTGTGTATAAATCTGATGTCCAACACCACCACTGGTTTTCTTCGCTTTTTCCACCGCTCTGGTTCCTGAAGCCGCATGGTAAATTGGTGCATTTCCTGCAATTGCTCTGTCAATCAGTTCTTCTGCTTTACTAATACCATCTGACACCTGACATTCAATTACTTTTTTCCCATCAAAACGCTCCATTGGAACCTGCGCATCCGCTGCGACAATAATACAGTCAGCTTCTTCAATTTCCTTGTCTGTCAATACATTCTTTGCACCGCCGGACCCTCTTGTCTCAATCTTCACAAAACAGTTTTTTGCTTTTGCCGCTTTCTCGATTCCTTCCGCCGCCATATATGTATGCGCAATTCCTGTCGGACAGGATGTAACAGCAAGAATCTTTGCCTTAGAATCTGTAATCGCTCCTGTATCGGACAATCTCTCATCGATACTCTTCTTTTCATCATCTGCTTTATCAATAATTTCCAAAAATTCATCTACAGATTTTGCATTCCGAAGCGAATCAGAAAATTCTTCATCCATCATCAAAACAGATAACTTACTCAATACATCCAGATGTACATTATCTTCTGTATTCGGTGCTGCAATCAAGAACATCAGGGTAACCGGCTCTCCATCCAAAGAATCAAAATCAACACCGTCTCTCACCACCATAGCAGCAAGTCCCGGTTTTGTAACCGCATTACATTTTCCATGTGGGATAGCAATTCCCTCGCCAATCCCTGTTGTACTTTCTTCTTCTCTTAAGTAAACCTGCTTACGATAAGCCTCTGTATCAGCAATCTTGCCACTCTGAACCATCAGTTCCACAATCTGATCTAATGCCTCACTCTTATTTTTCGGTGCTGCATCCAGAGAAATACTTCTCTTATCCAATAATTCTGTAATTCTCATCTTCATTCCTCCTAACGATCACATACTTGTTGATAAACACGTTGGATTTCTTCTTTAGTTGCCAGTAAATCCGAAAAAGCACTTGCACTTCCAGCTGAAACGCCCATATGAAATGCATATTCATAATTCTGTTTCTCCATCCATCCCGCAACAAATCCTGCCACCATTGAGTCGCCTGCACCAACAGCATTTTTCAATATTCCTTTAGGTGCGGGCGTAGCATAAATCTTTCCATTTTCCGCAACCAAAACCGCTCCTTCGCCAGCCATAGATACTAATACGTTAGCAGCTCCCATTTCCTGAAGTCTTTTAGCATAAGGGATGACTTCCTCTCTTGTCTTTAATTCCACCTGAAATATCTCCCCCAATTCATGGTTATTCGGTTTCACCAAAAACGGATGGTATTCCAATACATTTAACAACAGCTCCCGAGTCGCATCCACGACACATGTAACCCCTCTTCCCTGAAGCTTATCCATGATTCTCCTGTAAATATCATCAGGCATCGTACTCGGAATACTTCCTGCTAAAATCAAGATGTCATCCTTCCCCAGAATATCCAGTTTCTTCATTAGTTGTTCAACCGCTTCTTCATTAATATCAGGACCAGATCCATTAATCTCCGTTCCATCAATCGATTTTAGCTTCAGATTAATTCTTGATATTCCATGATCAAGTTCAATAAAATCCGATTTTACTCCTGACAATTTCATACATCTGATAATCTCTTTACCAGTAAACCCGGCAACAAATCCCAATGCGGTATTCTCAATTCCGAGATTTCCAAGTACAGTTGATACATTGATTCCTTTTCCTCCCGGAAGAAGTAACTCAGAATTCGTACGATTGGTCAAACCCAATCTAAAATTGTCAACAGAAACAATGTAATCCAGCGATGGATTAAGCGTAACCGTATAAATCATCTTTTTACCTCCCGTCTTTTTTATGATTGTATTATATCTCCATTTTCAGCCATAGTCAATCATACTAATTCACAAACATTCAATTTCCGTTTTAGCTATATTGCATAAATTTGATTTATTTTGATTGTTTATGATTGTTTTGTCTTTTCTCCGTTTTCGCAGAAACAGAGGTGGGGACAGGTTCCTTGACTCATAATTGTGAGTCAAGGAACCTGTCCCCACCTCTGTTTGTCCCCACCTCTGTTCTAACCCGGATGACCAAAGGGCGCTGCTCGTGGCAAAAGAACCGTCCCTACGAAATCCTGTACGTTCCTGCCTTTACTGTTTCTGCTTCCTTTCCCGGCAGGCAGATCGTAGCTGTGCAGTTCGGCGGAATCACGATTTCAAATACCGTTTTCCCATCTT
>JBJFCH010000235.1:0-6571 GCA_051888835.1 Oliverpabstia sp.
AGGGAGTGAAAAGCTATGACAAACAAATATTTCCCGGATGAAGAAATCAAGAAGAATGATGTGTATTTTATTTGTTATATGATTGAACGGGTTGCAAGAAAACTCCATCAGCGTAACAAGTATGTGGTGAATAAGATTGGTGAGGAGAATCTGGAACATTTGATCAGTGTAGCAAATGTTCTTCATGCGGAAAATCCTTTGGCAGTTGAAGATGACTGGATCGAAGAATATTGTCTTAGAGAGGGGAACGTTGATGTTACAGCAGTAGATCCCGAATTGGTAACAACGATTCCAAGTTCAATTCAGATGGGGAAGGTATATCAGAGATTAATCTACGATACGATGCAACCGGGAGAATCCGAAGTGGAAGGGATTATACGGATATATAATGACGAAATCTGTGATGTGATTGATAACTATAATTGTAGTGCTTATTATGAGCCATCCTATGTGATTGCCAGAGCATATCAGAATGGTGGATTTTAAAAGTAGTAAATTGATAAAAAATTGAAAAGGAGATTTTACTAATGGATGTAAGAGAGAAAATGCACAGCGGTGATGTTTATCTCCCAAATGGCGAGGATTTAGTTAATGAGCAGCTACAGTGGCTGGAGAAACTCTATGATTTTAACAATACCCGCCCGACGGAGCAGGAAAAGCGTACAGAGTTATTAAAGGATATGTTTGCAGAAATAGGTGAGGGATGTTATATAGAACCTCCGCTGCATGCCAACTGGGCTGGAAAGCATGTGCATTTTGGAAAAGGAGTTTATGTGAACTTTAATCTGACTATGGTGGATGATACGCATATTTATGTGGGAGATCACACCATGTTTGGGCCAAATGTGACGCTTGCCACAGCAGGTCATCCGGTTCTTCCGGATCTTCGTATCTATGGGTATCAGTATAATATGCCGGTACATATCGGAAGAAACTGCTGGCTTGGTGCAGGAGTTGTGGTACTTCCGGGAGTGACGATCGGAGATAATACTGTGATCGGAGCAGGAAGTATTGTGACAAAAGACATACCGGCCAATGTAGTGGCTGTGGGAAATCCATGTAAAGTACTGAGAGAAATCAATGAGAAAGACAGAGAATACTATTTCAGAGACAGAAAGATGGATACCGAAGCATTACTGGAAAGTGTGAAATAATTAAAAAAATTCTTCTACGACCCACAAAGTCAAAGAAAAAAAGTGCTTCCGCACTTATGATTTTTCAATCATAAAAGCGATAGCACTTTTTTCTGAATATAAAGACACGTATCTTATTTATTACGATGTCCTCTGTACTTTTCTTCACAGTACTTGCATCGATAAATTTCTTTTTCCTTATCTGTCAGAATGAATATCTGATCCAGCTCCTGTTCGATGGATGTGATACATCTTGGGTTTTTGCAGCGAATCACGTTCACTACCTGTTTTGGTAGATGAAGTTCTTTTTTCTCGGTAATTTCACCATTTTTAATTACATTGACAGTAATATTATGGTCAATGAATCCCAGGATATCCAGGTCCAGCATGTCAACCGAACATTCTACTTTGATAATATCCTTTTTTCCCATTTTATTGCTGCGGGCATTTTTGATGATGGCCACACAACAGTCAAGCTTGTCCAGCTTCAGATCATGGTAAATGGTCATTGATTTTCCGGCTTTGATATGGTCAAGTACAAAGCCTTCTTCGATACGTCCTACATTTAACATACATTCACCTCCAATAAGGTAAGGATCAGGGCCATACGCACATAGACACCGTACTGTACCTGTTTGAAATAAGCGGCTCTGGGATCGCTGTCCACTTCAGTGGAAATTTCGTTAACGCGGGGCAACGGATGAAGAACCAGCATATCCGGTCCTGCCAGTTTCATTTTTTCTTTATCCAGAATATAGAAATCTTTCATACGAACGTAATCATCTTCATTGAAGAAACGTTCTTTCTGAACTCTCGTCATATAGAGAATGTCCAACTCAGGAAGAGCGTCTTCCAGACGGATCACTTCTTCGAACTCATGACCGCTGGCTTTCAGCACGTCTTCGCGGATATAATCCGGAATCCTCAGTTCTTCCGGGGAAATCAAAACGAATTTGACACCTTCATACCGTACCAGAGCTTCAATCAGAGAATGAACAGTCCGACCAAATTTCAAGTCACCACAAAGACCAATCGTAATATGGTCAAGATGACCCTTTAAGGAACGAATTGTAAGCAAATCTGTTAAAGTCTGAGTGGGATGTTGATGACCACCGTCACCGGCATTGATGACCGGAATGGAAGAGGCCATAGAAGCGACCAGCGGAGCACCCTCTTTTGGATGACGCATAGCACAGATATCAGCGAAACAGGAGACAACACGGATTGTGTCTGCAACACTTTCTCCTTTTGCTGCAGAACTGGAATCAGCAGATGAAAAACCAAGGGCTTTCCCTCCAAGGTTCATCATAGCAGCTTCAAAACTGAGACGGGTACGGGTACTCGGCTCGTAAAACAGAGTGGCAATTTTCTTTCCGTCACATGCATGTGCATATTTCTCCGGATTCTTCTCAATATCATTGGCCAGATTTAAAAGCTGATCCAGCTCTTCCACAGAGAAGTCCAGAGGACTCATAAGATGTCTCATGTCATACCTCCTTGTATATAAATCTTAGTTCACCTTATCATATAATAAAACTTTTCCGATTTCAAGAATAATTATGAATTTTGTAGTAAAGACCAGAATGAAACTGATAAGATTTTGACAAGGTTATTTATTGTAAATCAGATATTCTTGTACTATAATAAATACAATTATGGAAGGAAAAGGATAAGAGGACTATATTTTATGGATTATCTAAAAGCGAGAAGCTATATTGATGAGGCACATCGTTTTGGCGGTGAGATGAATCTGGAGACAATCACACGTTTCCTTGATCGTCTGGGCAATCCGCAGGACGACCTGCAGTTCATTCATATAGCGGGAACCAACGGAAAAGGAAGCGTAGGTGCTTATCTGGCATCAGTTCTTCAGGAGGCCGGATATCGGGTCGGAAGATTTATCTCTCCCACGTTGTATGCGTATCGGGAACGGATACAGATTAACGGTGATTACATATCCAAAGAAGATTTTGGACGATTGATGGATCCTGTTGCAGCGGCAATGGAACAAATGAAACAGGCAAATGAAACACTTCCATCTCCATTTGAGATTGAAACCGCATTGTCATTTCTTTATTACAGAGAGAAAAAATGTGACCTGGTACTGCTTGAATGCGGACTGGGTGGTCTTAATGATGCAACAAACGTGATTTGCAATACACGTCTGGCTGTAATCACATCTATCAGTATGGATCATATGGAATATCTTGGAAATTCTCTGGGTGAAATTGCTAAGCAGAAAGCAGGTATTATAAAACCGGGTGCTGTTGTTGTGACCTGTCTTCAGCAGCCGGAGGCAGCAGCTGTGATTTCCGCGGAATGCAGAAAAGGTAAGAATCTTCTGGCAGTTGGAAAAGCTTATGATGCACAAGTACTGGAGTTTGACCTGCAGCATCTGACGTTTACCTATAGAGGAAGAACATTGACGATTCATCTGGCAGGTGCGCATCAGTTGGAGAACGCGGTTCTGGCTCTGACAGGAATTCAGGCACTGATCGATCAAGGATATGAGATTACGGAAGAACAGATTCGTAATGGATTTGAGAAGACCAGATGGAATGGACGTTTTACGATTCTGAAAAAAGAACCTTATTTTATTGTAGACGGAGCTCATAATCCGGATGCTGCAAAGAAACTGAAAAAGTCAATTCAGATGTATTTTGAAGACAGACGGCTGATATTTCTCATGGGAGTTTTCAGAGACAAACAGTATGATCAGATTGCGTCCATACTGACACCTATGGCGGATACTGTGATCGCCATGGAGACACCGGACAATCCCAGAGCACTTCCGGCTGATGAGCTGGCAAAGATTGTAAAGAATTATAACCAGAATGTACTTACAGCAGATAGTTTGGAAGATGCGGTTCAAAAGGGGTTTGCGCTGGCTGGAGAGAATGATGTGATAGTAGCATTCGGTTCATTGTCATTTACAGGTGAACTCACGCGTATTGTCTGTGGAAAAGCAGGGAATTGACAGAGATAGATGTTGAATATAAATGAAAGAAACGGGAGAATGGAATGTTAGATTTACTTGAGATCAGAAAGCAGATTGATGCGATTGACAGTCAGATGGTAGAACTGTTTGAGAAGAGAATGCAGCTTTGTTCAGATGTGGCAGAGTATAAGATTGAAAATGGAAAAGAAGTTCTGGATCGCAAGAGGGAAGAGGAAAAACTGGAAAAGCTGGAACATATGGCTTCAACTCAGTTTAACCAGGCCGGCGTGCAGGAGCTTTTCCGTCAGATTATGGCGATGAGTCGAAAACTGCAATACCGTTTGCTTACTGAGCATGGATTGGAAGAGAAGATACCATTTATACGGGTGAGTTCTCTTCCCATGCAAAAAGCCAGAGTGGTCTTTCAGGGAGTGGAAGGTGCATACAGTTTTACTGCCATGCACAGTTTTTTTGGTGAATCAATTGAGAATTATAATGTAGAGACCTGGCGGGACGCTATGGAAGCAATTAAGACTGGAGCTGCGGATTATGCGGTACTCCCTATTGAAAATTCTACAGCGGGCATCGTAGCAGATATTTATGATTTACTGGTAGAATATCACCATAGCATTGTGGGTGAACAGATCATTCAGGTGGATCATGCACTGATGGGATTAAAAAACAGTCGGCTTTCCGATATCAAGACGGTTTATTCCCATCCACAGGCACTGGCACAATGCCGTAAATTTCTGGAGCGTCACCCGGAATGGAAAACAGAGGAATATATCAATACAGCAATGGCTGCCAAAAAGGTAAAAGATGACAACGATATGACACAGGCTGCGATTGCCAGTCCTTATGCAGCACAGCGTTTCGGACTGCAGATATTGAAACCGCATGTGTTTTCCAGTGAACACAATTCTACCCGGTTTATCATTGTATCCAAAGAAGAAATCTATACGGAGGATGCCGGAAAAATCAGTATTTGTTTTGAAATTCCTCATGAAAGCGGAAGTCTGTATAATATTTTGTCACATTTTATATATAATAATCTGAATATGACGAAGATAGAATCCCGTCCTATAGTCGACAGAAACTGGGAGTATCGATTCTTTGTAGATTTTGAAGGTAATCTGGCAGACAGTGGAGTGAAGAACGCATTGCGGGGAATTCGCGAGGAAGCCAGCAATTTACGGATTTTAGGTAATTATTAATGGCCAAAAAGCAGGTCTTGAAATGGAAAAAATATAAAAGGACAGGTGAAGATAATGACAGGAATAAAAGAATGTATCCTTTATCGGGATTTTGAGCAGGGAGAGATTCTTGAAAAAATGACAGAACTGATGGAGGATGTGGATCATCCAAAAGTATTATACGGAAAAGCAGGAATTTATTTTGAATGTATCCATGAACTGGTGGAGATGGCAGGAAGTTATGGATTTTCAGGAAACCTGTGGCACAATTATCTTACATTTCTCCTTGTGAATAATGAAAATGCATTCAGTACTGCCTGTGAAATCGTGGGACCGGTGGAAGGCAGTATCAATGAACTTGCGAAACATGATTTTTCTATTTTTAAAGAGCTGTTTGATTTTGATCTGAAGAGACTGGAGGCATTATATCCGTCTCTGGACAGCACTTTAATTACGGATTATAAAAATATCAATGAAAGCAGTAAACTGTTTAATAAAAGAATCAGAGACCGGATCTGTCATCTGTCTGTCCGTCTCAAAGAAGCGGCAGATGTGGATGCATTTACTGCGGAGATGATACAGTTTTATAAAGAATTCGGAGTGGGAAAACTGGGTCTTCACAAAGCATTTCGTGTGGATGGAAGTGTATCACCGGCGCGAATCGTTCCAATCACTAACATTGCACATGTTTATCTGGATGATCTGGTGGGATATGAAATTGCGAAGAAAAAACTGATTGATAACACAGAGGCTTTTGTGGAAGGAAGACGGGCGAATAATTGCCTGCTGTTTGGTGATGCCGGAACAGGTAAATCTTCAAGTATTAAAGGAATTTTGAATAAATATTATGATCAGGGGCTTCGTATTATAGAGGTATATAAACATCAGTTTAAAGATCTGAACGATGTGATCGCGCAGATTAAAAACAGAAATTATAAGTTTATCATTTATATGGATGATTTATCTTTTGAAGAATTTGAGATAGAATATAAATATCTGAAAGCTGTGATTGAAGGCGGTCTGGAAAAGAAACCGGATAATATTCTGATTTATGCTACTTCTAATCGAAGACATCTGGTGAGAGAAAAATTTTCCGACAAGGAAGAGAGAAGGGACGATCTGCATGCGTCCGATACAGTACAGGAGAAGCTGTCACTGGTATCTCGGTTTGGTGTAACTATTTTCTTCTGCGCACCGGATAAAAAACAGTTCCAGAATATTGTGAAGGTTCTTGCAGAAAGATATCATGTACAGATGCCGGAAGAAGAATTGCTTCTGGAAGCCAATAAGTGGGAGCTGCAGCATGG
>JBJFCH010000236.1:0-6503 GCA_051888835.1 Oliverpabstia sp.
ATGCCCTCCGGCCATTCTGATACATCCTTAGATGCATTACGGAATTCCACACGATCTCCGTCTGCACCATGACGGGGATCACTGGATAAGTTGACCGGAATTCCATGTGGACATGTTTCAGCAAGACTCTGCATCTGATTCGACCATTCCACCGCTGTCTCCACATCTTTTATATGGGACACAAGGAAATGACGAACGAAGTCTTTTTCCACCATTTTTTTCTGCTGATCCGTCAACTCGGAAGGTTTAACACCTGTTGTTTCCGGATATGTCAAACATCCATAAGTTCCTACATTTTCCATCTGCCCCGGCATGGCAGGAATTGGTTGTGATGAGGTATGTAAAGTCAGACCTATCATCTCTTCCACGCTTAATCGCCCTGCCAAATCCTTTGCCCTTTCTTCACTGGATAATCTCCAATCCTCATAAGGATAAAGAATGCCATCACCCTCTGTGTCTTTAAAGGCATATCCATCCTGTTCGATAATCTGATTTCGGACAGTTCCAATCGTTTTTCCATTTTCATTCCGATAAAGAATATATCCCTCTTTTTCTATCTTCACATACGGCATAATAAAAAGGTCCTTCCTATTTTTTTATTTTACAGCAAATAACCTCTGTACCAGCTCCTCCGCGTACCACGGCCAGAGCCCTTCCACGGTATGTGGTGATTTCTCCTCTGGTGTAGTTCTCCTCCGTAGAAACTCGCCCGGACCCCAAAGCAATAAGTTCTGCTCCTTCAGAAAATTCCGCAGTAATGGTTTCCTGCGCATATGGCACAAGGTTGCCATCCGCATCCACCACCTCAATGACCAGATAATTCACAGATTCCACATCCATAGGAACAAGTCTCGTCTTGCGAAGCACTGCAAGTGTCTCATCCTCCTTCACGACCACCTTTACCGGCTCTCCGGCACTCTTAATGGAATCTCTGGAAATTTCCTTTCCTTCCGTGTCATAACTAACTGCTGACACTTCTCCTCTTACATATTCTGTCTCCCAGACAGCACGGAAATCATGCTCTTTTCCTGCCGGTTTTCTGCCAAGACTTTTTCCATTTACCCAAAGTTCTACTTCTTCTGCACGGGAATATACTTCTACCTTGATTCGGGTTCCATCCTCCACCGGCCAACTCCAGCTTCTATCGCAATCTCCCCAGCCGTATCTGCCAAGCAGTTCAACTTTTCCTGCATGCACTGGGTTGTAGGTCACGATACAAGTCTCATCAGAACCCCATACTGCCTTGCGATAGCCAAGCTGAGGCTTCGTAAATCCGCAGATATCAAAGTCTCCCGCCTCTGCTGTACGTACTGGATACTGTGCCCGAAACATCGCCTGCCGCATCATCGGTACCTGTTCTTCCTCTACATAGAAAGAAGTGCCGATACCGGCCTCACCGATATAATCCATGCTGGTCCACTCAAAATCTCCGATAACATATGGAAGTCTCTCTACATCTGCCCAATAGCTTGCCAGCTCGCGCGGTTTACTCTCAGTACAACAAATCACACGTTCTGGATGCTTCTCATGGGAAGGTTCATATTGATACTGCAAATAGTTATACCCCACTACATCCCAGTTCTTTACAAATGGAGCTGTATAGGAATCCCATATTTTCTTGCCAAATTCGCAATCCAAATTAACCATACCATTTTCCTGAAGCTTCGCTGCATCCGTCATAACTGATTGCCAATATCTGTTGTTATCCTCGTCATCCAGACCATGGAAGAAAGAACATAATGCTCCTCCAATCGCTCTGGTATGATCAAGTGTCCTCGTAAATGCCGTTAATCTGGCAGATGTAACGTAACCATCTGACAACCCTCCCTGTTCCACGATTTCATTTCCAATGGACCACATAAATATACTTGGGTGATTACGGTCTCTGACTATCATATTGGCAAGCTCTTGCTGCCATTCTGCCTCAAAGAAGTTACTGAAGTCATGGTAATTCTTTTCCATATTCCATACATCAAAAGCTTCATCGATTACAAGCATTCCCAGTTCATCACATGCATTTAACATATCTCTGGATGGCGGATTATGAGCAAAGCGCAATGCATTAAAACCGGCATCCTTGTGAAGCTTTACCTTTCGATACTCACTGTCACGAAATGCTGCTGCTCCCACAATGCCGTTATCATGATGGATACAACCACCTTTCAGATTCAGAGATTTGCCATTCAGTCGAAGACCATTCTCTGCATCTATGGTAATGGTGCGGATACCAAAAGCAGTACTTTCTACATCACAGCTTCCCTGTGCGTCTGTATGCACCTTCACATCGTACATTTCCGGAGAATCAATATCCCAGATTTTCGGATCAGTAATAGAAACTTCTGAAATAACTACAACCGTTTCACCAGGTGCTATCGTCACCAGATTCTGTGATTTTGCTGCTAACTTCCCTCCAGTGCGCTCCATAATCTCCATGGTAAATTCCATGGTTCTTCTTTCCTTCGTCTCATTTTTAACAGAAGCTTCTACCACAATCTCTGCCTTTCCTTCTTTCACACTTCTGGTATAAACGTAAAGACCATCAGGAATTACATGCACCTTTGGTGCTATCAGAAGCGAAACCTTCCGATATAGACCAGCACCTGTATACCAACGTCCGTTCGGCTCATTGCTGTTACTTGCAGTCACGGTAATACGGTTACGTCCAACTTTTAAATATGAATCAATATTCACAGTAAATGGAGTATATCCGTAATGGTGGCGTGCTGCCACATGTCCATTCACTACAATCTTGGTAATTCCATAACATCCATCAAAAGAAAGGATATGTATCAATTCTTTTTCTTCCGCCGAAATCTCTATATACTTTGTATAAGAAGCAGTGCCACCCTTATAAAATCCTGATCCAGAGCCGCTAATAGCATCCTTTTCCACATCTCCTGCAATCATAAAATCATATGGTAAGGATATGATTTTTTTCTCTGTCGGCATCATAGGAATATTAGATGGTTCGCCCATCTGAAATTCCCAATTTTTGTTTAAATCTATATGTAGCATTGTTATGAGCCTCCCATTTCATTCACTTTGATTATTGCAGCTTCTTTTTATACTTAAATGGTTTTGCAGGAATTTCAGCTTCATTGTATAAATTCACCTGATAAAATCCCGTCTGGGCAAATTCAACACAGATTTCTTTTGCATTACACAATTCTTCTGAACTAATCATAAGCTGATTTTCTTCCGTCTTGCATACTGCATCCATAAGTACCTTTCCATCAGCCAGCACTTTAAGACCATTCACTCCATTCAAGATTGGCGGCAGCAATTTTTCGTCAATATCCTTGCAGGCGAATCCATTATAAGAAGAAAAATCTACCTCTTTGATATGCAGTCCCTGACCATATATAAACGAAATTATCAGAGTATCTCCTTTCTTTACCACCTGATCAACCTCTGGAGCATCTGCTAGCATTTCACTACTGCCATAAACATATTTCTTCGCAAGTAAAGCCAACCGTTCTCCTACAACTTTTTTATTCTTTGGATGAATATCATAAATATTTCCAATATCAGAAATACTTGTCATATATGTATCCGGGACATCTTTCGATACCTGCTCCTGTTGTTTTCGAAGAATCGGATAGTTTTCGTTACTGCTTCCCATCCATGTACCATATGGAGCCAACTGGACAAAAAGAAACGGCATTTTTCCTGCAGAAGAATTTTTCTTTTTCCATTCTTCACGCCAGCAATTAATCAATGTTGAAAACAATCTGGCATATATTTCAGCCTTGTTTTCGTCAGTCTCTCCCTGATACCATATAACACCACGAACAGAATAACCTACAATCTCCTGAACCATATTTTCATATAATGTCCCCGGTTCATTTGGTTCTCCAGGTCCCACAACCATCAAATCTTCCATCGAAGGCTGTCCTTTCTCCTGTTTTACCTGTGCAAACATCATTTGCTTCCATTCGTCCGGTGGAAAGGTATTCTTTAGCATCATGCTCATGGTTTCCCTGCTCTGAGGACTTGCCATCATCGGACGAATCTTATCTTTCATCATCTGATATCTTTCGAGATCCAGTTTTGACACGATATCTTCAAATTCATCCACATATACTTTCAGGACATCATCTTCTAATAGCCTCTCTTTTTTCGTCCATGCAGAGGCACTTGTCCCACCCCAATTGCAGCTTAAGATACCTACCGGGATTCCTGACTTCCGTAATTCTTTTGCAAAATAAACAGCTGTTGCCGGTAATTCCGGTGCATGTTCCGGTACATACGTAAGCCACCGATCCCATGGATTCCATGACTTGTACCCGGCTTTCCTTTCACCTATAAATGAATATTGACCGACAGTATACGTCCGAAGATGTTCATCACCGGCAGACTGAATTTCTTCTTCTCCGCCTTCTGTATATTTTAGCATGAATTCCATATTACTTTGACCTCCGGCCACCCAGACTTCACCGATATCAACATGCTCTAGACAGATATCGCCAATCTCAAGAAGCACGTCCTCTGCTGCCTCCTGCGCCGGTATCAAAAAAGAAAACTCACCTTTTGTAATCTCTACAGTACATACTACAGCTTTATTTATTTTTATCTCTATCCTCTCTGTTTATTCACTCTCCCCCCAAATAAAAATAGGGGTTCTACGCTGTAATACCATATAATTTGAAAACACTCTTGCCAACTGCATATTTTTTCTCCTTGCAAAATAATATTCTTACATTCATAATAGTTAATATTTTCGGGCAGCATCCTAACCGGATACTGCCCGACACAGTTACTATTCTTATTTCATTTCTGATGCAACAGTTTTTTTATCCGCTATCGTCTTCTGTACTTCAACCATCTTTTCTCTTGTCAGTTCACTTTTTTTCATACTAACTATCGTACATACCCATCCAATGATAGGGAATCCACAAAGCAACAACACAGTCATTACACGTACGCCTAAAGTCAGTGGATCTCCCTGCTGAGGTGTTGTTGTCGTATATCCGATGAGACCAATCATAAGCGTTGCAATTGTTGCTCCAAAAGAAGATATAAACTTGTCAACAAAACTGTAGGTTGCAGAAACAGATGCCGGCATATATTTTCCCGAACGGTACAACTCGTAATCAACTATATCCATGCGCAATGCATTTGTTGCTGTGGATACAACCATCCTCGTAGCATTATTTGCAAACTGAAGTAAAAAGAAAATTGCTGTAGGAAGAAAGGCTACTGTTATCCGTGTGGTGTCAGTAAACAATAAAAAGGCTGCAAATAAGATATTTAATATCATGCATATCCATGTCCAGTCTACCATGACTTTTTTATTTCCCTGTTTACCTGCAATTTTTGCTCCCACAATAGCAAAAATGATAGATGGAAGCATTGCCACTGTGGAAATTGTGGTAGAAAGTGACAGATTGCCAATCATAATACCATATAACATGGTTGATATAACGGAAGCAGAACCAACTGTCTGCGCCAGCTTATCTGAGCATGCAGCAACCATATATCTCTGCAACTCTTTATTGTCCTTAATCAGCGCCCACATATCCTTTAAAGAAGGCTGTTCCTGATTTTTCTTGTCTAAAGAAACTCCTACAAAATTCTCCTGTTTGTCATAAGGAGTAATTCCGATACATGCAAGTAGGAAAAATATGAGAGAAATAACCACAGTGCAAATATTCATCGCTGCTAAAGAAGGTGTGGAAATTTCACTATTATACTTTGGCAAAACTCCGACCATAAAAATTATCATAATAACCATCGGAGCAAAGTACGAATAAATGGTTGACCATACACTCAAAGTAGGACGCTGTTTCGGATCATTTGTCATAATCGGTCCCATCATAGAGGATGAGATTCCTTCCAATGTATAACCGATGATGTAAAGCATATAGCATACAATAAAAAAGAGTAGTCCTGGCAAACCACTTAAATGACCGGCTCCCCAATTACACATTGCAGTAGTCGCCAGCGCCATGACTGCCCATCCTGCTATCATAAAAACCCTAATCTTACCAAACCTGCAATTGAACCTCTCAATAATGTAAGCACAAATCGGATCCGTAATACCATCAAAAATACGGGATGCCGTTATAATAATACCAGTAACACCCACTAAAATACCAAAATTACTATTTCCTATGTATGTCGCATATGTCATTAGCATATAAAAACACATTTGACCTGCTCCATATAACATCGCTAGCGCAATTTGCCAAGTTTTGGCGTGTCGATACTGGATTCCGTCTTGTTCTGAAACGGTTATTTTTTCTCTTTTTCCCATATTAAAACTCCTTTTCTATATGTAATAAGTTGAACTTTATTAGTTAATTTCATTGTAGACTATATTCTTTATAAACTTCAGCACGATTTTTGCTATTAATCGCACTATTTTGAATATTTGTATTTTTTCTACACATGCTTGTATTACTTCCATGCCGTTTTAGCAGCTAATCAAGTCAGCCAGACAAATTTCATGTAATCGAGTAGGAGGGAAATTTAAATAAATTTCCCGACCTCTCACACCACCG
>JBJFCH010000237.1:0-3075 GCA_051888835.1 Oliverpabstia sp.
ACCTGCGGTGTGCAGTCGGTGGAAGGCGTAGGAACGACGATTAAGCATTTTGCTTGCAACAATCAGGAAGATAACCGTTTGGGCTCCAATAGTGTACTTTCTGAGAGAACTCTTCGTGAGATTTATCTGAGAGGATTTGAAATTGCAGTAAAAACTTCTCAGCCAATGGCAATTATGACATCTTATAACCTGATCAATGGTGTACATGCAGCCAATTGTAAAGATATCTGTACGGTAGCTGCAAGAGAGGAGTGGGACTTCCAGGGAATCATTATGACAGACTGGACAACCACGATGCCTCATGGAGGAAGTATATCGTGGAAATGTGCACAGGCAGGTAATGATCTGATTATGCCGGGTTGGGATGGAGACAGCGAGAGTATTCGCAAAGCACTGGAAGACGGAAGCCTTGACCGAGAAGAACTGAAAGCCTGTGTAAAACGGATGCTGAAAGTGATTTACCAGACGCTGGGATATGAAGACAGTGTAAGCTATGGTGCACAGTTTAAAAATATGGAGCCGTATGTGACAGTTAATAAATACTCGTACTGATTTTCGATATAAATCCATTATGAAGACAAAATTAAAAATAGAGAATTGCATATTTACAAATTGCAAATGATGTGATACACTATATTCAGGTTAACCTCTACTTAAGATAAACACCTATATTTTGCCTTTGGTGAGAACTTTCTCTGATCAGGACAAAATATAGGTGAAATTTATAGTAAAAAACTTAAGTCAGGGGTGTTTTTATATGGGTATCAAAGATACAGTCACAAAAGATTATATAAGTGATCCATACATATTTGCGGATGCGTTTAATTTTTTACTTTATAATGGTGAGACGGTAATCCTACCAGAGGAGCTGCGTCCGTTGGATACTACGGTAACTGGTGTCCTGCAAGGTATGGATGATACAGTAGTTCCGGTACAGAAGTTTCGGGACAACATGAAATATTTCTCCGGTATGAAAGATGATACGGCAGTATATCTCCTTCTTGGTGTGGAGCTGCAGTCAGAAGTACACTATACCATGCCGGTAAAGGATATGGTATATGATGCACTGCAATACTCTTCCCAGGTAGAAGAAGCAGCGAAAGCACATCGCAGAGAGAGAAAAGGAAAAGATGATATACAGACTGGAAAGAACAAAAAACCCAGCAGCGGAGAGTATCTGTCCGGTTTTTATAAAGAAGACAGGCTGCTGCCGGTGATAACGCTTGTCATTTATTTTGGACCGGACCAGTGGGATGGACCGATATGCCTGCATGAAATGCTGGCAGTAACTGATGATAAACTATTATGCTTCATTCCGGATTATAAAATCAATCTGATCACACCGGAAGGTCTGGATGAAGAACAACTGGATCGATTTGGGACAAGCCTGCGGGAGGTATTGTTGTTTACGAAGTATTCAAAAGATAAAGAAAAGCTGTATAATCTTGTGGAAAAAGATACAAGATTTCATAATATAGAGCAGAAAGCAGGAAGGGTAATCAATGCAATTACAGGAGCAGGATTGAGGATGGATGAGAGTGAGGAATATGTTGATATGTGCAAAGCAATTCAGGATATGAGGGAAGAGGCAATGTTGACTGGTAAGCAGGTAGGAAGACAAGAGGGCCAACAATTAAAAGAAAAAGAGATAATTATTCGGATGCTGAAAAAGAAAATTTTTACATATGGAGAAATTGCAGAGATAGTTAAAACTTCTGAAGAAAAAGTAAAAGAAGTGGAAGTTGAAATGTTGAATATGAAATAGAATTGATAGAAGCTGTTGTTTTAATGATAGAAGAAATCGTAAAACGGCAGCTTTTTTCCATTTTTGCAGGTGCGTGAGTTTCGATTTTTTCATTTACATGGTTTGTCTGCCTTGTTATAATATAATAAGGCTAAAAATGCCCGTAAGACGAAGAGAGGACGCTGGTACCACCGGTGAAATGGACAGGAAAATGAAAGTTGTAATTCTGGCAGGGGGATTTGGTACGAGAATCAGTGAGGAAAGTCAACTGAGACCAAAGCCAATGGTAGAGATTGGAGATAAACCCATACTCTGGCATATCATGAAATTGTATTCTCACTATGGATATCATGAATTTGTGATATGCTGCGGATATAAACAGCATATGATAAAAGAGTGGTTTGCGGATTATTATCTGCATAACTGTGATATTACCTTTGATTTTACACAGGAAAATAAAATGATTGTTCACAATAATATATCTGAGCCTTGGAAAGTAACGCTGGTGGACACCGGTTTGAATACCATGACCGGAGGTCGGATCAAGAGAGTGAAAGAGTATCTGGATGGGGAACCGTTTTTTCTTACATATGGAGATGGGGTGTCAGATGTAAATATTGAAGAGTTGCTCAGTTTCCACAGAAAAGGCGGTCGGATGGCTACTTTGACAACAGTTCAGCCCATGGGTCGATTTGGCTCTCTGGATATCCGGGAAGATGGAGAGATTACGAATTTCCGTGAGAAGAAGATAGAAGACAGTGGTTGGATCAATGCGGGATTTATGGTGCTGGAACCGGAAATTATCGATTTGATTCAGGATGATAAGACTGTATTTGAAAAATATCCGCTGGAAGAAGCAGCAAGACGGGGACAGCTGGATGCATACCGTCATAAAGGATTTTGGCAGTGCATGGATACCATGAGTGAGAAGAAAAAACTGGAAGACATGTGGGCAGCCAACGAAGCCCCATGGAAAGTCTGGGAATGATGGAGAAAAGAATGAGAAATAAGAATTTCTTTAGTGGAAAAAAGGTATTTTTGACCGGGCATACGGGATTTAAAGGTTCCTGGCTGTCCAGGATATTGATATTGTCAGGGGCGGAGGTAACGGGATATTCTCAGGAACCGCCTACAGACCCAAATCTGTTTTCCATACTTGGATTAGAAAAAGAGATGAATTCCATAATCGGTGATGTGCGGGACAGAGAAAAATTAGAGAAAGCCGTGAAAGAGGCGCAGCCGGAACTGGTGCTGCATCTGGCAGCGCAGCCGATCGTGCGGGAATCCTACAAAAGTCCGGTGGAAACCTATGAAACCAATGTAATGGGAAC
>JBJFCH010000237.1:3175-6495 GCA_051888835.1 Oliverpabstia sp.
GCCCGGGCGGGCAATGTAATCGGCGGTGGAGATTTTGCAACAGATCGGATTATTCCTGACTGTGTGAGAGCTGTGTCATCCGGCCATAAGATACCAGTGAGAAATCCCCATTCTACCAGACCGTATCAGCATGTGCTGGAACCATTGGGGGCATATCTGATGATCGTAAAAGAACAGTATGAGAATCCTAACATGGCAGGAGCTTACAATGTGGGACCGGATGACAGAGACTGTATCACAACAGGAGAACTGGCAGATCTTTTCTGTGGTGCATGGAAAAATGGAGCAGCATGGGAAAATCTGTATGCGGGAGGACCTCACGAAGCAAACTTCCTGAAACTGGATTGCTCCCGGATAAAAAATACATTTGGGTGGAAACCTCACTGGCAGGTAAAAGATGCGGTGGAAAAATCGGTGGAATGGTATCAGGCATGGATTGACGGGCAGGATATGGTTAAACTGACAGACGAGCAGATTGAAACCTATTATCAATGTTGAGGCATGTAGGCCTGAATAGATTATGTGAACAGTTTGAGGTTTAAAAGAATGGAAAGAAAAAGAGAAATCATCTGCGGAAGTGCTGCACTGCTGATATCGGCTGTATTTTTTGTCTGTTGTCTCAGGGTTCAGTCACTGGCAGAGATTATATCATCTTATGGAAATATTAATATTCTCGTATATGGCATGACACTGGTTTTGTTTTGCCTTGTTTTTGCTGTGGGGATGTTGTTGTTTTCACAAAATAAAAAATGGGATCTGGCAATTCTTGAAAATAAAAAAGTCAAATGGACCGCATGGATGGCATTATTGGCAGCCAATGTAATTTTTTTTGTTGTGATGCTGTATAAAGAAACGGATCAGTATGCAGGAGTTGCCTATAAATATGGCTGGCATACCCAGCCATTTCTCTTTGGAGTCGCTGCTTTTACGCTGGAAACGGCAATATTTTTATGGGTATATTCCAATTGGAAGGCAGATGGAAAAGCGGCAGATTGCTTTGTGTGGTGTGTTTATGGTATTCTTACGATTCTTGTCTGGTACAGTATGGATACTCCGAACATATTCGGACGAGGACAGAGCGGTGACTGGTTTCATGCGCATGCCTATTATAATTCCATATATAACGTACATTGGGGAATGCCGTATACAGATGAATTAACCAGTGTTTACGGACATTATGCTCTGCTTTGGAAAATTCCCATGAAACTGATCGGGGGAGATTTTCGTAAATTTGTTTTTTTGATAGCAGCGTTAGGAGCATTTACTCATTTCTGTGCTTTTCTGGTGCTGCATCAGATTGTAAAGAGCAGATTACTTCGGATTTTGGGAGCAGTTGCAATCACATTTCCCATATTGGGAATGCGCGGTGGATATTATTGGCAGGTATGGCCGCACAGAATGGTATTTCCAATGTTCCTTCTGTTGTATGCCGTATTGGTTTTGAAGAAAAACAGACTTAGCTGGAAAACATCCGTGGGAGGATACATCATCTGTATTTTGGCGGTGATCTGGAACACGGAAACCGGAATGATACTGGCGGCAGCATGGGCAGGAATGCATTTGTCAATAATTCTCAGCAGACAAGATTTTACATGGAAAAAATTGTTTGTCGGAGTGATGTTACATGGCGCCGGAGTCGTCGGATCATTTTTTGGAGCTTTTGGTACAGTAAATCTGTACAATGTTTTAAAACACAGTCCGGCCAATACGATCAAAGAGTTTTTGATTCCCCTTATCTCAGACAGTTATATGACGGATATTCTTCGACTGGATCTTCCTATGTATCCCAGTGCCTATATGCCGGAATTGATATTGTTTTTAATGGGAGTTGCGCTGGGAATTTCCCAGTGGAAAAAGGTTCAATCCACATCCTGTAGGGTATCCTGGGACATACATCTGATATTTTTTATGAGTGTCAGCGCACTGGGCCGAATGGTGTATTATATAAATCGTCCATCTTATCATAACCTGGATTGCTGTCATTTTTCTGCAGTGATCCTTATGGCTTATTTTGGACAGAAAGGACTTCATTTTCTGAAAAATAGAGAATGGAGGAGAATAGAGAAGATATCTTTTGATAAAATGATCATGAACGGAGTAGCTACCCTATGCGTGATAGTTCTTCTGATGCTTTCAACCTGTAATGTATTGCAATTTTCGCAGAATAGTCAGATCAAAGAAAATTTTCATAATAAAGAGGAAATGGATAATCTTGCCCGGGAGATTGCAAATTATGTTCCGGCAAATACATTTGGTTTTGGGTTGAATGTGGCAGAGATTTACAGTCGGCTTCACTGGAATACACAGTATTTCAGTATTGATTTCAGTGATTTGTCTGTGGTGAGACAAGGAGGTGTACGACTGGCTGATACATTGAAAGAACAGAATGTAGAATGTTTGTTGACTACGAAATCCACATTGCCGATATGGGAAAGAAATAATCCGGAAGAGTATCAGTGGTTTTGTGAGAATTATACAGTGGAAAAGAGTTTTCCAATTTCTGTGGAAGAATATCAATTTTATGTAAAAAAGTAAGAGGAGATAGAAAATGTTTGAACAAATGACAGAGCAGGAAGCCAGAGCACAGATTCTGGAAATGACGAAAGAATATTGTGAAAAATATCATAATCAGAAAAAGCCATATGAAAAAGGAGACAGAATTCCTTATGCATCCAGAGTATATGGTTCAGAGGAAATGGTGAATCTGGTGGACAGTTCACTGGAATTCTGGCTGACAGCCGGACGGTTTACGAAAAAATTTGAAAAAGAATTTGCAGAATATCTGGGAGTAAAATACTGTTCGTTGGTAAACTCCGGATCGTCGGCAAATCTTCTCGCTTTTATGGCATTAACATCCCCACTTTTGAAAGAACGTCAGGTTCTGCCGGGAGATGAGGTGATTACTGTAGCGGCGGGATTTCCTACAACAGTGGCTCCCATGATTCAGTACGGAGCTGTCCCGGTTTTTGTAGATGTGACAATTCCTCAGTATAATATTGATCCGCAGCTTCTGGAACAGGCAGTTTCAGAAAAAACCAAGGCAGTTATGCTGGCTCATACCTTAGGCAATCCGTTTGATCTTCAGGCGGTTCGGGATTTTTGTCGGAAGTATGATCTGTGGCTGATTGAGGATAACTGTGATGCTCTGGGGTCCCGATATGTAATTGACGGAGAAGAAAAACTGACGGGAACCATCGGAGATATCGGAACTTCCAGTTTTTACCCACCGCATCATATGACAATGGGAGAAGGTGGTGCTGTATATACGTCCAACCCGCTGCTTCATAAGATTGTCCGCTCTCTCAGAGACTGGGGAAGAG
>JBJFCH010000238.1:0-36612 GCA_051888835.1 Oliverpabstia sp.
GAAGTTGTAAAAAAACTTTATGAAGAAATATGGAAAACAGCTGCTTCTTATGATGTGATTCTTCTTGGATGCAATGCGATCGGACATCTGGGAGCGGGATTTATGCATATCAATCGTATCGGGGATGACATCAGCGGAAAAGAGTGGGAACGGACACGTAATATGGGAGTTAATTCCCTTGCTTTTCGACTTTGCCAGAATGAAACCTTCTATCTTGCTGATGCGGACTGTGTGGGGATTACGGATCATATTCCGTGGGAACTGAACAGACAGTGGGCGGATGTGATTGCTAGAAGCGGAACACCGCTGTTTGTCTCTGTAGACCCATGCGTGCTGCAGGAGTCACAGAATGAAGAATTGGCTGATATCCTGAAAATTGCATCAGAGAGCAGGCATCATGTGCAGCCGTTAGACTGGATGTTTAATAACTGTCCGGATACATGGGTAGATGAGGATCGAATCATTGATTACAGGTGGTATCAAAAATCCGGACTGACATTTATTAATGGAACCGGACAGGAGGTAGAACAATTACCGGGGTCCTGAAAATACAATAAGATAAAACATAAAAACGTAAGGGGCAAGAAATTAATGAAATCTATGGATGCTTATTATAATATTATTGATTATGGAGCTGTCGGTGACGGAAGAACACTGAACACGGCAGCCATTCAAAAAGCAATTGATGATGCAGATAAGAAAAAGGGGACTGTAGTGATTCCCAAAGGGGAATTTCTCACTGGTTCTCTCAATTTGAAAGGGGCTTCCTTTTATCTGGCACCTCACGCTGTGATCAAAGGCTCCCCAAATCTGGAGGATTACCCGGAAATCGGCTATTATCACAATGAGATGCATGAGGTGACCAGTCTTTTGTACAGTATGAATCATGAAGATATTTGTATTTATGGACAGGGTACGATTGATTTTAATGGTTCTTCGTTCTATGATCTGGATAAAGTGGCTATTCCGGATTATTATAAAGTTCCGCTTACAAAGGAGCAGACAGCAGAGTGTAATCATCCGATGAAAGAGACCGGAAGAGTCAACCAGCCACTGTTTTTTGAAAATGTGGAAAAACTGGTTTTGGATGGGATTACTCTGCTGGATTCTTCCTGTTGGACGATCAGTCTCAGTCATTGCCGGAATGTTACCATTACAAATCTGACAATCAATACCAGCAGAAGTCTTCCGAACAATGATGGGATTCATATTAGTGCCAGCCGGGATGTGATTATTAAGGGATGTCATATTTCAACCGGTGATGACTGTATCGCGTTGACGTGCATCACGGACTGGGAAGCTGTCTGCGAGAATGTCACGATCAGTGACTGCGTTCTTACCTGTTGTTCCAAGGCGATTGTTCTGGGGTATATGTACAGTATTGTTCGTAATGTAACAGTCAATAACTGTGTGATTCAAAACAGCAACAGAGGCTTCTGCATTATGTCAAGTGCAGGAAGTGGAGTTGTGGAAAATGTAACAGTAAATAATTTGATTATAGATACGAAAATCTGTGCGGGAAACTGGTGGGGGAATGGAGAACCGATTTGTCTGCTTGGTACGGAGGAAGATACAGGGTTCCTTACATATTTTCTGGATGTGAAGCCGGAGCGCAATCTACCCTATGCCATTGATAATGTCATTATAAACGGTGTGGTCTGCCACGGAGAAAATGCAATTGGAGTTGTTGCTGATCGTGGGAATATTCATAATATCACGTTGGCAAATATCTATTACAATGCAAAAGAAAGTAAAAATCTGGAATTAAAAGGAAGAACGATTGATACAAATCCTGCTCTCGATTTTGTAGAGATTCCGATGGACTGTTTTCTGATCGTTTCCGGGACGGAATCCGTGAAGCTCATCAATGTCAACGGGGATAAAAGAAAAGGGATTGACCGCGTGGTTTATTTGTGATAAAAGCATGTGAGGTATAATTTATGCTACGGGCAGATAATAAAAAAATTATTTTTCAATATAACAATGAAAAAGTATGGATAGAGGCATGGGGAAACAATGCGGTTCGCGTGCGGGTGACCAAAGAGGCTGAAATGCCTGAAGAAAGATGGGCACTGGAAGAAGAAGCTGTCAGTGAACCTTATATCGAAATCAATGACAAAGGAGCAATTCTGATCAATGGGAAACTGAAAGCTATTATTTCAAATGCTGGAAAACTTTCATTCTATAATGAAAGAGAAGAGTTGCTATTGGAAGAATTTGTACGGAACCGTGCGGATGTGACGAGTAAAACATGTAGTGCGCTTATGATTGATGCCCGGGAATTTCAGCCGATTCTGGGCGGCGATTTTCGTGTTGAGATGCATTTTGAGTCCGATCCGAACGAAAAAATATTCGGAATGGGGCAGTATCAGCAGCCTTATCTGAATCTGAAAGGGTGCGAGCTGGAGCTTGCACACAGGAATTCTCAGGCCAGTGTTCCCTTTATGATCTCGTCCCGGGGTTATGGGTTTCTATGGAATAATCCAGCTATTGGCAAAGTTATTTTTGGAAAAAATCGAACTACGTGGATAGCGGATTCAACAAAAATACTGGATTACTGGATTACTGCCGGGGATACACCAGCCCAGATTGAGGAAAGTTATGTAGACGTTACAGGAAAGATACCCATGATGCCGGATTATGGGATGGGATTCTGGCAATGCAAGCTTCGTTATCAGACACAGGAAGAGCTTCTGGACGTTGCCCGCGAATATAAAAGACGCGGCATACCTCTTGATGTCATCGTTATTGATTTTTTTCACTGGGAGAAAGAAGGAACATGGAAATTTGATCCTGTATATTGGCCGGATCCGAAGGCAATGGTTGAGGAACTGGAAGAGATGGGTACAAAACTGATGGTGTCTGTCTGGCCGACGGTAGATCAGAAAAGTGAAAATTATAAAGAAATGCGGGAAAAAGGACTTTTGATTCAGGTAGAGAGAGGATTTCCACAGGCATTGTATAATGGAAATAATACTTTGCACATAGACACTACTAACCCGGAAACCAGGAAATATGTGTGGAATAAACTGAAACAGAACTATTATGATTATGGAATTCATATCTTCTGGCTTGATGAGGCAGAACCTGAATACGATGCTTACCATTTTGATAATTATCGTTATCATATGGGTACCAATGTGCAGATTGGAAATATTTATCCTAAAAAATATGCGCAGATGGTCTATGAAGGTATGGAAAAAGAAGGGCAGAAAGATATTCTGAATCTGATACGCTGTGCATGGGCTGGAAGTCAGAAATATGGGACGTTGGTATGGTCCGGTGATATCGCTTCGAGTTTTGAGAGTATGAAAAATCAGTTGATTGCCGGTCTGAATATGGGAATCGCAGGAATCGGATGGTGGACGACGGATATCGGAGGTTTCCATGGGGGCAATCCCAATGACGAAGAGTTCCGGGAATTGTTTGTCCGCTGGTTTGAATACGGAACTTTTTGCCCGGTTATGCGGCTGCACGGAGATAGAGAACCTCATTCGGAGCCGTTGGGTGTGACAGGAGGCGGCTCCATGCCGTCAGGTGCGGCCAATGAAATCTGGTCATATGGAGAAGAAGTCTATGACATCTGCAGAAAATACATCCTGCTTCGTGAAAATATGCGGGGTTATATTACCGATGTGATGAGACAGGCACATCATACGGGGAGTCCAGTTATGCGAACCATGTTTTACCAGTTCCCGGAAGACAGTGTGTGTTGGGAAATAGATTCACAGTATATGTTTGGAAGTGAGATTCTTGTCGCTCCGGTGACATGCGCGGGGCAAACGAAAGTGGAAGTCTATTTGCCTAAGGGACATCTCTGGTACGATATGTGGAATGGAAAACAATACGAAGGTGGTCGGAAAATAGTAGTGGATACACCATTGGATAAGATTCCGTTATTCACAATTAATAAAGAAAAATGTAAGCTTGTAAATATATAAAATGAAAAAAATGCTGTTGAGATGGTCGTGCGAAATATTGTTAAATATTCTGCATGACCATCTTTGTAAGTATCAGTCCATATTCAGCATGGATTCGAAATAGCTGGACACCATTTCAAATTCTTCATCATCTTCGATGTTGCCGAGAATATCTCCTTCATCTCCCTGGCCTTCGTAGGTATAGAAATAAACATCTGCATCATCATCCACTGAACCATCATCATTCATGGGAAGAAGAGAAATATACTGCTTTCCCTCTACAACGAATGTGGTGACAACTACACATTCCAGTTCACTTCCGTCATCCAGTTCCAGCGTGATTGTATCCTGTTTTTTGTATCTTGGATCGGTTGGTCGTAACATATATATACCTCATTTCTGTAAAAGCAAGATCTCGGAAATTTGAGAATTCCGATTTCCTGCTCTTTTTTTGTTTCGTTTTGGAGTTTTAACCCCATGTTTTGTAGCACAATCTTTCCTGTTTATTTTATCACTATGTGAAAGTAAAGTCATCAATAAATTCCGTAGTTTCAAAAAGTGGAAGGATTATTTCCGGAGGAAAAAAATACGGCAGAAAGACCGAAGAAAAACAGTTCAATATAGTTTGAAAATCCTGTATTTGTGTCAATTATGAAGAAGAATTGCTTCATTTAATATGCTATATTAAATGCATAAAGACTTATGATCCATGCATGGAAATAAGAAAATAATGTTGCATATTATACAATTTTAGCCGGAGAAAATTGTATAAATAGCACAAAAGAAAAGGAGATCAAAAAAATGAAAAGTTGGAAAAAGGCGGTTGGAATCGCCGCAACTGTCATCAGCGTCGTTGTAGTGGGTGCAACTTTTTTTGCTGTGACAGGGACTTCTTCAAACGATACTGTACAAATCAGACTGGCTCACAACCAGGCTAAGGGATCAGAGATCGCAGATTCGATTGCTAAGATTTCAGAGTTTGTGGCAGAGGATTCTGAACAGAATCTGGAAGTATCTATCTACGCCAGCGGTGTATTGGGAACAGAAAAAGAGGAAGTAGAGATGGTGCAAGCCGGTGTTTTGGATATGGCAAAAGTCAGCTCCAATACTTTGGGACAGTTTAAAGATGAATATTCCATCTTTGCAGTACCATATTTGTTTCAAAGTCAGCAGCATTATTATGATGCATGCGAAAACAGCGAAAAAATCAAAGAACTGTTCATGTCCACAGCAGATGACGGATATATTGCAATCGGATATTATGCGAATGGTTCAAGAAACTTTTATTTGAAAGAAGATATACCATGTACAGATCCTTCTGTATTGAAAGGTAAAAAGATTCGTTCTATGCCGAGTTCTACTTCCATGGATATGATTGAATTGATGGGTGGATCCCCGGTGCCGATGGCCGGCGGAGAGACTTACAGTGCTTTGCAGCAGGGTATTGTGGATGGCGCTGAGAACACAGAACTGGTATTGACGGTAGACGGACACCAGGATCTGGTAAAAGCTTATACATATACAGAGCACCAGTATTCACCGGATATTTATATCATCAGCACAAAGACCTGGGATCGTCTGACTGACGGACAGAAGGAACTTCTGGTTTCCTCTATTCAGAAAGCCAATGAGAATTTTAAAAGTCTCTATAACGGTATGATGGAAGAAGCAATTGCAGAGGCAGAGACACATGGGGTAACCATTTACCGTGATATTGATAAGACCGCATTTATTGAAGCGGTACAGCCGATTCACGAAGAATATTGTGCAAGAGGCGAAGCGTATAAAGCACTTTACGATGATATACAGAAATACGTAAAATAAGGAGAAGGAGAACCAGATGAAAGTATTGGATAAGATTCTTGAAAAGATCCTGGGTTTGATGGTTGCAATGATGGTACTCGGCTGTTTCTGGCAGGTATTCACTCGTTTTATATTAAACAACCCAAGCAAATATACAGAAGAATTTTTACGTTATATGTTGATTTGGACCACGATGATGGGAGTTCCATATGCTTATGGAAAAGATCGCCACTTGTCTATCAACCTGCTGACGAAATCTTTAAGTGAAAAAGGAAAATTAATGGTCAGTATTTTCACAGAAATTCTCATCCTGGCATTGAGTGCATTTGTAATGATTGCAGGTGGATGGATGGTAACGATGAACTCTGCCGGTCAGATTTCACCGGCTATGCATATGCCGATGGAAATGTATTATGCAGGTATTCCGATTGGCGGCGTACTCATGATCGTTTATGGTGTATATCGTCTGGCAGGACATCTGAAAAAATGGAAGGAGGTAAAATAAATGGAAATTCAGGCAGCGATTGTACTTGTGGTTGTATTCTTTTTGTTGCTGGCGTACGGTGTTCCGGTATCCTTTAGTATTATCAGTTCAGCATTGGTTACGATTATTATGTTTTTAAGCCCAAGCTTTGGAATGTTCATTTCGGCACAGAAACTGGTGGGCGGTATCGACAGTTTTTCACTGCTGGCAGTGCCATTCTTTATTCTGGCAGGTCTGCTCATGAGCAGCGGCGGTATCGCCAGACGGCTGATTAACCTGGCACTTCTGATACTGGGACGGGTTCCCGGTTCACTGGCACTGACTAATGTTGCAGGTAATGCAATGTTTGGTTCCATCTCCGGTTCAGGTATCGCAGCAGCAACTGCAATCGGTGGTGTAATGAATCCTCTGGAAAAAGAACATGGTTATGATGAAACATTTTCTGCGGCTGTAAATATTGCATCCGCACCGGTAGGACAGCTGATTCCTCCGACTACAGCTCCTATTATTTATTCTACTGCAGCAGGCGGTATCTCTGTAGCTGCTCTGTTGATGGCAGGATGGATTCCGGGACTTCTGTGGGCAGGCCTTTGTATGGCAGTAGCATTAATATATAGTAAGAAACATGGTTATGTGATTAAAAGCGAAAAAGTAACGGTGTCAATTGTACTGAAAACCGTGTGGGAAGCAATCCCCAGTCTTTTCCTGATTGTAATCATTATCGGAGGTATCCTGTCCGGATACTTTACTCCAACAGAAGCATCCGGTGTGGCAGTTGTATATGCTTTCATTCTGTCTGTATGTGTATATCGAAGCATCAAACCTTCACAGATTATGGGAATTCTGACAGATACAGCCGTTATGACTACCATTGTCATGCTGATCATCGGTGCGTCATCGGTGCTGAGCTTCGTACTGTCCTTTACGGGACTGCCTCAGGCCATCAGTACACTGATGCTTGGAATTTCCGACAATAAGATCGTGATCTTACTGGTCATCAATCTTATTCTTCTGATTGTTGGAACCTTCATGGACATGGCTCCGGCGCTGTTGATTTTCACTCCTATTTTCCTGCCGGTTGTTACAGCTCTGGGCATGAGCCCGATTCAGTTTGGTATCATGATGATTATGAACCTGGCGATCGGAACGATCACTCCTCCGGTTGGAAGCGTATTATTTGTAGGATGTAGTACTGCACATCTTCCGGTTGAAGATGTAATGAAAAAGCTGGTACCGTTCTTCCTTGTAATTGTAGCAGGACTTCTCCTGGTTACCTTTGTTCCGAGTCTGTCCATGTGGCTGCCGGATGTGTTGGGATTGTTATAATGATTGTGGATCCGCAGGGTCTGTAGGAACAAAGTGGTTCGTATAAGTCACTGTATTTAAAGTTTTACGATATTTCAGAGGGGACAGGGTCATGTAGTGCTTGAACATGCGCTCAAAGTATGTTAGGCTTTCAAAACCAAGGGTATGAGCAATCTCGGATATACTCATATCCGTCTCCTCAAGATATCGTTTGGCTTTTCGGATACGGTGAATATTTGCGTATTCGTTGATAGTATAGCCGGTTACCTCTTTGAAAATCCGGCAGATATAAGATTTACTCAGGAAAAACTGCCTGGACAATTCTTCCAGGGAGATGGTGCGGTCACAGTGTTCGGACAGATAGTCGGCGATCATATAGGCTGCCTTATATTTGGGATTGTCAGAATCGAGAGGAGTTTCCTGGTGCTGGCGGCGGACATATTCCATAAGTTTGAACAGCCAGGACAGAATATCCAGATCGATACCGATCTTGTAGTTGCGATTTCGGGTGGACAGAGCATGACGAATATTATGGAACAGGTTTAGCAGTATGGACTGTTGATTTGCGTCCAGATGGTAAACCCCATAATAATCATCCATAAACTGCAGCAGATGCAGGGAAGGATAAAGGGCATCATACGTTTCCATTTTTTCTCTTGTAATGTACAAAATGATGCGGTTATGTCCTTCATTGGATCCGGTAACCGATTTGGTCATATGGATCAGGTTTGAATTGACCAGAATCAGATCTCCTGCCTTGGCAAGATATCCTCGATTATTGAAGAAAAAGATACGTTCTCCTTCAATAATATAGAAAATCTCATATTGAGAATGGAAATGCTTGATCCGCATATCAAATTTTTCATAGCGAACCATCTGTTCAAGGGATATTCCATCGGTTTCACCAAAATATGTAACTTTTTCCATAAATATGCCTCTCTTTCCTTTGTTTAGGGGAGTCAGATCATTATGATGTTAGGTCCCAAAGTCATACATTTTCATACAAGCATGAAAGACATGACATTTTGACCCTGCATCAGTATTATTATATAATAGGACTGTATGAAAATCCAGTTTGGGAGGGTAAGATGAAAGAAATTAATCAAAAAGAAATAGAAAGAAAATTAGATTTAGTCATTGAAAAATTAATGAATCTCGGGGGTCCGGAGGATGAGCAGGAATTGGCTGCCGGTGGCGAGAAAATAGGATTTTTCAAACGTGATTTTGGCATCCGTGAGTGGGACTGGCCACAGGGAGTAGGATTGTACGGGCTTCTTAAAATCATGAAATTAAAAAACAGAGAAGAGTACCGTGAATTTCTGTACGACTGGTTTAAAGAAAATATAAATGCGGGACTTCCGTCCAAAAATATTAATACTACCACACCGCTTCTGACCTTAGTAGAATTGAATGAACTTTACCAGGATAAAGAATTTGAGGAACTGTGTCTGAAATGGGCAGATTGGTTGATGTGCTGTCTTCCGAGAACCAAAGAAGGAGGTTTTCAGCATGTGACCAGTGCCAACGGTGATCGTCTGGGTGTGCGTCTCAATGAAAATGAGATGTGGATCGATACACTGTTTATGACGGTATTGTTTCTGAATCGTATGGGACAGAAATATCAGCGTCAGGACTGGATCGATGAGTCTGTCCACCAGGTGCTGATGCATATTAAGTATCTTTATGATAAACAGACCGGCTTATTCTATCATGGCTGGACATTCAATGAACGCAATAACTTCGGTGGTGTGTTCTGGTGCAGAGGAAACAGCTGGTTCACTCTGGGAATACTGGATTATATTGATATGTTTGAAGGAACTATGAATGCCGGACTGAAGACATTTATTGTGGACACATACAAAGCACAGGTGGCGAAACTGAAAGAATTGCAGGATCCGAAAAGCGGTATGTGGCATACGGTTCTGACGGATAACACCAGTTATCTGGAAACTTCAGGAACAGCAGGGATTGCGGCAGGTATTATGAAAGGAATCCGTTACGGATTTTTGGATGATTCTTATCTGCCATGTGTAACAAAGGCAGTTCAGGGCATTTTAAATAATATCGATGAAGACGGCACAGTACTGAATGTATCAGGCGGAACCGGTATGGGATATAATGCAGATCATTATAAGAACATTCTGATCGCACCGATGGCTTACGGCCAGTCTCTGACGATTCTGGCTCTGGCAGAAGCCTTGGAAATGTAAAGAAATATCAGGAGAGGGACCAGAACGTGAAGAATTTGTTTCAACAGTTTGACAGAACCATGAGAGAGGATTTAAGCGACTTTTCGGATGTATACGCAATTCCGGAATTGTCCGATGGGTTTGATGTGTCACTTGCATCCGGCGTACCGGGGATGATGCCGGTGAGTCTGTGTTCTGAAAAGATTTCGTTTGGTATTTATGCGGTACACGTGGTTCTGGAAGCACTTGAGGATGTGGAAGAACTGTATCTGTTTACCGGCCGCAAACAACTCAGAGAAATAGTCTCACTGAAAAAAGGTCAATTCCTGTCCAGAGTTTACTATCTTTCTGCCGCGGAAATCATTCCGCGATATTATAATAGTGTGTATCCGGTGACTCGGTTATTTGTTACTTTTTGTACCGAAAAGCCGGAATGTATCCGCGTGCATGAGTGTACGGCCCAACCTGCGGAGGATACAGTCAGAATCTTTCTGTGTGGAGACTCCACAGTGACGGATCACAGCTGTGAGATACCGTATCATCCGGGAACATGCTATGCAGGATGGGGTCAGGATCTATTGGCATTTCTGAACGGAGAGGTGACCGTGGAAAATCAGGCACACTGCGGTCTGACTACGGAAAGTTTTCGGACAGAGGGGCATTTTGAACTGGTAAAAAAGCATATACATAAGGATGATTTCTGCCTGCTGCAATTTGCGCATAATGATCAGAAACTGGCGCATCTGATGGCAGATAGAGGATACACGGATAATCTGCATGCCTTTCTGGATGAAGTTCGGGAATGTGGCGGCAGACCTGTTCTGGTTACACCTCCCGGACGCAATATCTGGAATGCAGACGGTACTTATCTGGAGCTTTTGGACGCATATGCAAACGCCGTGAAAAAACTTGCGGAAGAGACAGGGACACCATGGATAGATCTTCATGAATATTCTGTAAAACTGATCAAAAAAATGGGAATGAAACGCAGTCGGGATTATTTTCATCCGGAAGATTATACACATACGAATGAATATGGTGCGTATCGGTTGGCGGGATTTCTTGCGAAAGAACTGGAAAAGCTGTTTCCGGACAGGATCCACTGTAGAAAAGAAGAAAAACTATTATTGTTTGAACCGCCTGCTGATTTGTGGGACAGCATGAATAAGACAGCCAGCCGGGTGGTGGCATCCGACCAGAAGGAACAGTTTGATCGTATGGAAAAATCCACATCAGATCTGCTGGAAGTGATTCGCGCAGCGAAGGAAGAAGCTTTCGGGCAGTAAAAAATATAACAATTCTTTTTAAAGAATGTCTTTATACGGAGTGACAGCTCTGATATAGAGACATTCTTTTTTTGATTTCCGGAAGGATTTTACAACTTTGATACAAATCTGAATAAACTCTGTTACGTGGCAGGAGTATTCTCTTTGCAGAAAGCTGCAAGGGGGTATTTTTATGTGCAAAACAAAATGGAGAATTCTGATATCCGGGGCAGTGGGGGTGATCCTGCTGACAACTGTGGTATCGGCTTTTATGGGGGAAGCAACAGGACAAAATCAATATGTGGTTGTACGGGAGACAGTCCGGCAGGAGACAGAGAACGAGAAAAGTATTTCCGTAACAGAGCAAGAGGAAAATCTGTTGATTCTGGTGAATAAAGATCATCCGCTTCCGGAAGATTATCAGGTGGAACTTCACTGGCTGGAAAATGGGCAAAATGCTGTGGCTGAGCAGATGTACTGGGCACTGCGGGACATGCTGACAGATGGTTCTGAAAATGGACTTGCATTCGTGGTGGCATCCGGTTATCGCAGCAAAGAGTATCAGCAGCGACTTCTGGATGAAGATATTGCATCTTCCATGGCAGAGGGTATGACATATGAAGAAGCATACGAAAAAGAAACCAGGGAGACCATGCCGCCGGGATACAGTGAGCATGAGACCGGTCTGTCGGTAGATCTCACATCTACTTCGTATCAAATACTGGATAAAGGCCAGGAGGATACAGCGGAGAATCAATGGTTGAGGGAAAACTGCAGCAAATACGGTTTTATCCTGCGATATCCACCGGGAAGTGAAGAAATCACAGGCATCAGCTATGAACCATGGCATTTTCGTTATGTGGGAAAAGAAGCAGCGGCTGAGATCATGGCAAAAGGAATTACTCTGGAAGAATATCTGGAAAATCTGGCAAGTAAATGATAAAGGATGGGTAAGTTATGTTAACTACAATGGATATAGAGAAAATACTCAGAGAAAGAAAACTGTTATGTGCAGTGACGGGAACGATGCAGGTGGATGAAACGCAGGTACGCTGGGTTACCTGTGATTCACGGGAGGCGGCTTTGGGGACTGTATTTATCTGTAAAGGAGCCGCATTTCGGAAAAAGTATCTGGATGATGCCATCAGGCAGGGATGTATCGCTTACATCAGTGAGAAACCTTATGAAACACAGCAGGAAATCAGAGGATGGATCGTAAAGGATATCAGGAAGGTCATGGCGGTGATATCTGCTGCATTTTTTGAGTATGAGCCGGATCGCCCGATTTTGATTGGTATTACCGGCACCAAGGGGAAAACAACGACTGCCTGGTATCTGAAAGCTATGTTGGATCGTTGGCAGACAAGGCAGGGGAACCCGAAGACCGGTCTGATATCCACAGTGACAAATTATGACGGAGCTCGCTGTGAAGACGCAGTTATGACGACTCCGGAAGCACCCACTCTCCATGAAATTCTGGCAAAAACAAAGGCAAACGGACTGTCGCATGTGACGATGGAAGTGTCCAGTCAGGCATTAAAGTACAGGAGAGTGCAGGAACTGAAATTTCGGGTGGGCATTTTCCTGAATATCTCGGAAGATCATATCAGTCCTCAGGAGCATGAGGATTTTGAGGATTATTTTAGTTCCAAATTGTCTATTTTCCGTCAAAGTGAAATTGCCTGTGTGAATCTGGATTCGGCTCATGCGGACAGAATCCTGAAAGCTGCCAGAAAATCAGGAAGAACGATTACATTTGGACAGAATCCCAGTGCCGATCTACGTTGTCAGGATATCCATATGGAGGAGGGGAAAATAACCTTTTTTGTCAGCTGTGACTGTTTTAGGGAAAGATTTTCATTAGGAATGAAGGGTAAATTTAATATAGAAAATGCGATGGCCGCCATTACGGCAGGTTATGCGCTGGGGATACCGGTGTCATGTATGAAGGAAGCTCTGGCATCCACGTATGTGCCGGGACGGATGGAAACTTTTTACAGCGAAGACAAACATGTCTGCGGTATCGTAGATTTTGCTCACAATCGTTTGAGCTTTGAAAGACTGTTTGATGCGGTATATCAGGAATATCCGTCCTACACAAAAGTCATCACTGTGTTTGGGTGTCCGGGCGGGAAGGCATTGAACAGAAGAAAAGAACTGGGGACACTGGCGGGATTATTTTCAGATTTTGTTTATATTACTTCAGATAGCCCGGGTATGGAACACCAGGAAAACATAGCGGCGGAAGTACGCGGATATGTAGAACGGGTCGGGTGTGCCTGCGAATGTGTTGAGGAACGTGAAGAGGCAATCAGAAAAGCTGTCTTGACGGCATATGGTATGAAAGAAAAAACACTGGTCCTGGTGCTTGGACGGGGAAGCGAGAAATATCAGAAAATAGGAAAACAGACCTGCATTTATCCTACAGATTCTTTTCTGCTGGAAAAAGCAATGAAAATACAGGGTATTCCGAAGAAATAATTTGTGTTATAATGGGAAACAGAAAGCGTATCTTTGTTAAAAAAGTCTTAAATTACAGGGGAGGATTTATGGCAAAGAAAAAGAAGAAAAAAAGCAGTTCCGGATTTTTCTGGAAACTGTTATTTTTAATAGCACTGGCAGCGTTTTGTTTCTCAGCGTATCAATTATATACCATATATCAGGGGTATAAAGCAGGCGTAGATGAATATTCTCTGGTGGCACATGAGACGGTTGTGAAAACATCGGATCCTTTAATTCCCAAAGAACAGAAACTAACAGAAGATGGTCAGCTCCTGGCTGCACAGTACCCGGATTATCAGCCGCCGCAAGTGGATTTTGACGAGCTGCGACAGATGAACAGTGATGTGATCGGTTGGCTGGAGATTGAGGCTATTCCTGAAATCAGCTATCCTGTTGTACAGGGAACAGATAATGAGTATTATCTACACAAAACATTTAAAAAGACAGATAATTATGCCGGTTCTATATTTGTGGACTGCATAAACAGCGGTGATTTTACAGATTGTAATACCATTATATATGGGCATAACATGAAAAATGGTTCTATGTTCGGAAAATTGAAACGTCTCTGTGAAAATGAAAAATATAAGGACAGCAGATATCTTTGGATCTGTACACCGGAAGGCAAGTACCGGTATGAAATATTTTCCATGCAGTATGCACAGGTGAACAGTGAGACCTACACACTTTACAGTGAACATGATGATGCTTTTGGGGAATATCTGAAACGAATGGCTGAAAAGTCGCAGGTGGATATGAATACGCAGAATCTGACAAAAGACGATTATGTTGTTACGTTGTCAACATGTACATCTGATGATAATGTAAGATTTGTTGTGCAGGCTCGATGGGTAGCGACCTATTAGAAGCAGGAGGTAGAGAATATGGGTGAAAAGTATCTGGGAAAGGAAATGGAAAAACTTCAGGAACTGATTGATAAGTATGACAGAATTGTCTTTTTTGGAGGTGCGGGAGTATCCACAGAAAGCGGAATTCCTGATTTTCGCAGTGTAGACGGGCTGTATAATCAGAAGTATGATTATCCTCCGGAGACGATTTTGAGCCACAGCTTTTTTATGCGCTATCCGGAAGAATTTTATCGCTTTTATCGGGATAAAATGCTGGCACTGGATGCGAAACCAAACGCTGCTCATCTGAAACTGGCAGAACTGGAAGATGCAGGAAAGCTTACGGGAGTTGTAACTCAGAATATTGACGGACTTCATCAGAAAGCAGGAAGTCATCATGTGATGGAACTGCATGGATCTGTCCACAGAAATTACTGTATGCGGTGCCACAAATTTTATGATGCGGAATATATGCTTCACTCTCAGGGGGTACCTACCTGTGAATGCGGTGGAATCATCAAGCCGGATGTGGTTTTGTATGAGGAAGGATTGGATAATGGTATTATCAGAGATGCGGTCACGACGATTTCTCAGGCGGATGTGATGATCGTTGGGGGAACTTCCCTGGCGGTATATCCGGCGGCGGGACTTTTGGATTATTTCCGTGGAGATGCTCTGGTCCTGGTAAATAAAGGAGCTACACCGCAGGATAAAAATGCGGACTTGCTGATCCAGCAGCCCATCGGAAAAGTATTTTCACAGATCAGGGTGAACAAATAGTAATAGAAGAGAAAGGAATCGTATATGACATATCAGTACGAAGTGGGAGACATCGTAAAGATGAAAAAACAGCATCCCTGCGGCAGCAGTGAATGGGAAATCCTTCGTGTGGGAGCGGATTTCCGGTTGAAATGTCTGGGATGCGGGCATCAGATTATGATCGCAAGAAAACTGGTGGAAAAAAATACGAAAGGTTTGCGGAAAAACACTTGAAATCCGCAAGCAAACATGGTACAATATGTCCTCGTGATATATAATTTATCCTTGTTTTCGGTAAGTGCCGAAAGCCAAAAGTCCAAAAGGAGGTAAAACAGCATGAGCAAATATGAATTAGCATTGGTTGTGAATGCAAAAATCGAGGATGAAGCTCGTGAAGCCGTAGTAGAAAAAGCAAAAAATTATGTTACTCGTTACGGCGGAACAATTACAGAAGTTGAAGAATGGGGTAAGAAAAGATTAGCTTACGAAGTTCAGAAAATGAGAGAAGGCTTCTACTACTTCATCCAGTTCGAAGCAGAACCAACCTGTCCGGCAGAAGTGGAAAGACACGTACGCATCATGGACAATGTGATGAGATATTTAGTTGTAAAGAAAGAAGCTTAATTTCTTAAGAGCCAAAAAGCCCATTAAAGGTTTGTAGGGTATCTGTAGAACTTATTTTAGAGAGGTAATCATATGAACAAAGTTATTTTAATGGGTCGTTTAACAAGAGATCCTGAGGTAAGATATTCAGCAGGAGAGAATTCACTGGCAATCGCACGGTATACTCTGGCTGTGGACAGAAGATTCAGAAGAGACGGAGAAGCTACCGCTGATTTTATCAGCTGTGTATCCTTCGGCAGAACTGCAGAGTTTGCTGAGAAGTATTTCCGTCAGGGACTGAAGATTGTAGTCAGCGGACGGATTCAGACCGGAAGTTATACAAACCGGGAAGGTCAGAAAGTTTACACAACAGAAGTTGTTGTAGAAGAACAGGAATTCGCAGAGAGCAAAGCAGCCAGCGATAATTATCAGAATCATAATAATTATCAGGGCAACAGTTACGGCGGCTTTGGCGGAGCAAGCAGCGCACCGGCAGCACCGGCTGCAGGCGGAAGCAGCGTATCCGCAGACGGATTTATGAATATCCCGGATGGTATCGACGAAGAACTGCCATTTAACTAAGGTGAGGCATCTGAGAAAAAAGCGATGCCCGTAATCATAGAGATTGGGAATAGGAGGTAAGACTCATGGCTTACAGTAAAAGTGAGAGACCGGATTCTCCGATGAAGAGAAGAGGCGGACGCAGAAGAAAAAAAGTTTGTGTATTCTGCGGTAAAGAGAACAACGAAATCAGCTACAAAGATGTTAATAAATTAAGAAAATACGTATCTGAAAGAGGAAAAATTCTTCCTAGAAGAATCACAGGAAACTGTGCAAAACATCAGAGAGCTCTGACTGTAGAGATCAAAAAAGCAAGACATATCGCTATTATGCCATATGTAACAGACTAACAAATATCAGGGGCGCTGCAGAGTGGATAGGAATTGTCTACGTGCAGCGCTCTAATTTTATTAAAAATACTTTTTTATTGGTCAGGAAGATGGTATAATAAATGGGTAGTATTGCGTAAAAGCCGTTAATGGATATTATCGGCTGTTTCAGAAATTGGGTACAGAATATGAAAGATAAGATAAAATTAAAAGGACAGTTGAAATCCTACATGCGTTGGCCGCTGATTATGACGATACTTTTGGTTGTGATGAATGTGATACTTTATTGTATCAACTTGAAAGCGGGGGCAGTTACCACTGGTTTTATTGCTGTCTATATAGCTATTGCGGTTCTGCTGTATTTTCAGAAACGGCCGTCTATTCTGAATGAATTGATTTCTTTTGCAACACAGTATGGACAGGTGCAGAAGAATCTGATGAGAAATCTGGGGCTGCCTTATGCTTTGCTGGATGCGGACGGAAAAATTCTGTGGATGAATGATGAGTTTTTGTTTGTGACCGGAAAAGATAAGAAGTACCGAAGATTTATCGGGAATATTTTCCCGGAAGTGACTATGGAGAAGCTTCCTCTTCAGAATGAAGTAAGAGATATAGAGCTTGTCTATAATGAGCATGATTATCGTCTGAATATGAAGCGGGTGGATATCAATGAACTTTTGGATGATTCTGAAATCATAGAGGCAGATAAAGACAGAAGTTATCTGATCACTCTCTATATATATGATGAAACGGAACTGAAAAAGTATATCCGAAAGAATGAAGAAGAAAAGCTGGTTACGGGGCTTTTGTATCTGGACAATTACGAAGAAGCACTGGAAAGTATGGAAGAAGTGCGGAGTTCTCTTTTGATCGCACTGATTGATCGTAAGATTAACAAGTATTTTGCTTCTATTGACGGCGTGGTAAAAAAGCTGGAGAAAGATAAGTATTTTCTGGTAATGCGAAAAAAATCCCTGGAAATGCTGAGAGAAAAGAAATTCAGTATTCTTGAGGAAGTAAAAAATGTAAATATCGGTAATGAAATGGCCGTTACCATCAGTATCGGTATCGGAATGAATGCCGATACGTATGCACATACATCAGAGTATGCCCGTATTGCTATGGAAATGGCCCTGGGACGCGGCGGCGATCAGGTCGTGATCAAGGATGGGAATAATATTACCTACTTTGGCGGAAAATCCCAGATGATGGAAAAAACAACCAGAGTAAAAGCAAGAGTAAAAGCTCATGCTCTGAAAGAGTTCATGAGCAGTAAAGATAAAGTAGTGGTGATGGGACACAAGATTACCGACGTGGATACGTTTGGTGCGGCAATCGGTATCTACAGAGCGGCAAAGACGCTTGATAAGAAGTCCTATATCGTAATCAATACACCGACCTCGTCCATTCGACCTTTGATGGATGCGTTTCTCCACAGTCAGGATTATGATTCCCGCATGTTTGTAAACAGTCATGAGGCAAAGGAAATCGTGGATGACAACACCGTGGTAGTTGTAGTGGATACGAACCGGCCAAATTATACAGAATGTGATGAGCTGCTGACTATGACGAAGACCATCGTAGTACTGGATCATCACCGACAGAGTAAAGATGTGATATCCAATGCAGTTCTTTCTTATATTGAGCCGTATGCCTCATCAGCCTGTGAGATGGTTGCGGAGATTCTTCAGTATTTTTCGGATGGTATTCGGATCCGGAATATTGAGGCGGACAGCCTTTATGCCGGAATTATGATCGATACGAACAATTTCCTTACAAAGACAGGAGTGCGGACTTTTGAGGCGGCTGCCTTCTTAAGACGCTGCGGAGCAGATGTGACAAGAGTACGGAAAATGTTCAGAGAAAATGTAGAAGATTACCGGGCCAAAGGAGAAGCAATCCGCAATGCAGAACTGTATCGTGATTGTTTTGCTATCTCTGTATGCCCCAGTGAGGGGCTGGAAAGTCCTACAGTGGTGGGTGCCCAGGCGGCTAATGAGTTGCTGAATGTGGTTGGCGTAAAAGCATCTTTTGTGCTGACAGATTATCGTAATACAATTTATATAAGTGCGCGGTCTATTGATGAGGTAAATGTGCAGATCATCATGGAAAAACTGGGCGGCGGCGGTCATCTGAATATCGCAGGTGCGCAGTTTGAGCACTATAGTATTGCGGAAGTCAGAGATATACTGAAACAGACTTTGCAAAAAATGTTAGATGAAGGAGATATATAGACATGAAAGTTATTTTGCTTGAAGATGTAAAATCCCTGGGAAAAAAGGGACAGATTGTAAATGTAAGTGATGGTTATGCAAGAAATATGCTGCTTCCGAAAAAACTGGGTGTGGAAGCCACCACAAAGAATATGAATGACCTGAAGCTGAAGAAAGCTCATGAAGAAAAAGTAGCCCAGGAGAATCTGGATGCAGCAAAAGCTTTTGCGGAAGATCTGAAAGATAAACAGGTAACGGTTACCATCAAAGTCGGGGAAGGCGGAAGAACCTTCGGATCTATTTCCACAAAAGAAATTTCTGAGGCAGTAAAAAATCAGTTGGGTCTGGATATTGATAAGAAAAAAATGCAGCTTGCTACTCCGATCAAAGAGCTTGGTACTACCATGGTACCGATCAAGCTTCATCCGAAGGTGGTCGGAGAACTGAAAGTAATCGTTAAAGAAGCTTAGGAGGAAGTCTTTCATGGAAGAGGCGCTGATAAAAAGGATACTGCCTCACAGCGAAGAGGCGGAACGTTCCGTCATCGGCTGTATGATGATGAGCAGGGATGCCATTATGACGGCGGCGGAGATCCTGGCGGGAGAGGACTTCTACCTGCAGCAGTTCGGCGTGGTCTTTGATTCCATGGTGGAACTGTATAATGAAGGCAAACCGGTAGATTTTGTCACACTTCCGGAAAAGTTGAAAGAAAAAGATGTGCCGCCTGAAGTGAGTAGTATGGAATTTGCCAAGGATCTGCTGACGGCGGTTCCCACATCGGCCAATGTAAAATATTATGCCAATATCGTAAGTGAAAAAGCAATGCTCCGCCGCCTGATCAAATTGAATGAAGAGATTGCCAATACCTGCTATCTCAGCAAAGAACCGGTGGAAGACATTCTGGAAGATACGGAAAAAAGAATGTTTCAGCTGCTTCAGAGAAGAAACAGCGGAGAGTATGTACCGATCCGTCAGGTGGTGCTGAATGCCCTGGAGAAGATTGAGCAGGCTTCTCAGATGAAGGGAACCGTTACTGGTATTCCTACCGGATTTGTGGATCTTGATTATAAGACATCCGGTCTGCAGCCTTCGGATTTTATTCTTATTGCTGCCCGTCCATCCATGGGAAAGACGGCTTTTGTACTGAATATTGCTCAGTATATGGCATTTCGCAAAGATAAGACGGTTGCTATCTTCAGTCTGGAGATGAGCAAGGAGCAGCTTGTTAATCGTCTGTTTTCACTGGAGTCCAAAGTGGATTCACAGAAGATCCGAACCGGTAATCTGGAAGATGAAGACTGGGCGAAACTAATCGAGGGTGCCGGAATCATCGGCAATTCTCGCCTGATTATAGATGATACACCTGGTATTTCCATTTCGGAACTTCGTTCCAAGTGCAGGAAGTTTAAGCTGGAACAGGGACTTGACATTATCATTATCGATTACCTGCAGCTGATGTCGGGAAGCGGAAGAAGCAGTGACTCCCGTCAGCAGGAAATCTCGGATATTTCCCGTGCACTGAAAGGGGTGGCAAGGGAACTGAATGTACCGGTTGTGGCATTGTCCCAGCTGAGCCGTGCGGTTGAAAAGAGGGATGACAAGCGGCCTATGCTGTCAGACCTGCGTGAATCCGGAGCCATCGAGCAGGATGCCGATGTGGTTATGTTCATCTACCGTGAGGATTATTATAAAAAAGATACAGAAAATAAAAATATGGCGGAAATCATCATAGCAAAACAGAGGAACGGTCCGATCGGTACTGTGAATCTGGTCTGGATGCCGGAATATACCCGGTTCGTCAATGCGAAAAAGGATTAGGGAAGTTTTCTCTGATCCTTTTTTCGTATACAAATTTTGAAATTTAGGGGTGTGCGAAGGTAAAGTAGTCCGTTTTAGAAGCAGGCCGTTCCCCTTCAGCTAATCGCTAACTCCGACATAAGACGCTCCGGATAGCCGTCGCGCCTAAGTCTCCGTAAGCGCTGGATCTTCAGGCTCTCTTTCTCCAATGCTTCTAAAACGGACTACTTTACCTTCGGCACACTGACACACGATACAAAATAGAAATGACAAAAGTCTCTATACAAAAAAATGTGAGCTGAGACCCTCGTTTTGAGAAAAGTGAGGGTCTCGGCTTATTATTTTTTTGTATAGCGCCAAAAAGGGTGCATATAAGATGTTTTTTCACAGAAGATTTTTATTTCTTATACAAACTAAGATAAGAAAATTTGCAAGATTTTAAGGAATAAAACACAAGAAAATGGAATTATGACTGTGTTAGAATAGAGTCAGCAAATGGGAAACAGATTATAAAGGAGGTTTTTTCAATGAGTGTATTAAACAGTTTTTCACTGGAAGGTAAGGTTGCATTGGTAACAGGCGGTGCTTATGGAATCGGATTTGCGATTGCGGAAGCATATGCACAGGCAGGTGCAAAGATTGCATTTAACTGCCGTGATCAGAAACATCTGGATAAAGCACTGGAGGATTATGCAGCTAAGGGAATCGAGGCAAAAGGTTATATCTGTGATGTAACAGTTGAAGAGCAGGTTAAGAATATGGTGGCAGCCATTAAGGAAGATCTGGGTGTGATCGATATTCTGGTAAATAATGCAGGAATTATTAAGCGTATTCCTATGACAGAGATGAGTGTGGAGGAGTTCCGTCAGGTAGTGGATATTGACCTGAATGCACCTTTTATCGTATCGAAAGCTGTACTGCCGGGTATGATTGAAAAGGGACATGGTAAGATCATCAACATCTGCTCTATGATGAGTGAACTTGGACGTGAGACCGTATCTGCTTATGCAGCAGCAAAAGGTGGTCTGAAGATGCTGACCAAAAATATCTGTGCAGAATATGGTGAATACAATATCCAGTGTAACGGAATCGGACCTGGTTATATCGCAACACCGCAGACAGCACCGCTTCGTGAGATTCAGCCGGATGGAAGTCGTCACCCGTTTGATCAGTTCATCGTGGCAAAAACACCGGCAGCGAGATGGGGAACACCGGAAGACCTGATGGGACCTGCTATTTTCCTGGCGTCTGACGCTTCTGATTTTGTAAACGGACAGATTTTGTATGTGGATGGCGGAATCCTTGCATATATCGGAAAACAGCCAAAATAATTGAAAGAGGGATACGAATATGGAATTAAGAACAGCAGTTTCACCAAGAGATGTGAAACATTATACAACAGAACGACTGAGAGAAGAATTTTTGATTTCCAATCTGTTTCCGGCAGATGAGATCCGTCTGGTTTACAGTCATATTGACCGTATTATCACCGGAGGCATTATGCCTGTAAAGGAAACTCTGGTACTGAAAGCCGGAGAAGAACTGCGTGCAAAATATTTTCTGGAAAGAAGAGAGATGGGTGTTATTAACATCGGCGGAACCGGTGTGATCACAATCGACGGAAAAGAATATACAGTTGCTCACAAAGAAGGAATGTACATCGGAATGGGCGCAAAAGATATTTCATTTGCAAGCGTAGAGGAGCAGAATCCGGCAAAATTTTATATGAACAGCGCACCGGCACATGCTTCTTATCCGACAGTTCTGATTAAGAGAGAAGGAACAGCCGAAGAAGGTGTTGTGATTATTAAAGATGAAAATAAAGTAGAGCTGGGTTCCCTGGAGGACTCTAACCATCGTACCATCTGTAAATATATTCTTCCGGGGCAGGTAGAAAGCTGCCAGCTTGAGATGGGAATGACCAGTCTGGAACCGGGAAGTGTATGGAATACTATGCCGTGCCATACCCATGACAGAAGAATGGAAGTATATCTGTATTTTGATATGCCGGATGATGCTTTTGTTATGCACTACATGGGAGAGCCTACAGAGACAAGACATATCGTTGTGCGCAATGAGCAAGCGGTAATTTCACCGAGCTGGTCTATTCATGCCGGAAGTGGTTCCAGAAATTACACATTTATCTGGGGTATGGTAGGAGAAAATCAGGATTTTGATGATATGGATCATGTGGCAATGCAGGATCTGCTGTAAGGAGGACAAAAAATGAAGATAGCATTAATTAACGAAAACAGTCAGGCAGCTAAAAATGCGGTTATTTGTAATGCGCTGAAAAAAGTGGTAGAGCCGATGGGTCATGAAGTATATAACTACGGAATGTATAGCGCAGAAGATGAATGCCAGCTGACTTATGTTCAGATTGGTATTCTGGCAGCGGTTCTTCTGAATTCCGGAGCAGCAGATTATGTAATTACAGGCTGCGGAACCGGTGAGGGAGCAATGCTTGCCTGCAATTCATTTCCGGGCGTAATCTGCGGTCATGTGGAGGATGCGCTGGACGCATATACCTTTGCACAGATCAATGACGGCAATGCCATTGCGATTCCGTTTGCGAAAGGATTTGGCTGGGGCGGAGACCTGAATCTGGAATATATTTTCGAAAAACTGTACGTAGAAGAAAGTGGACAGGGATATCCGAGAGAGCGTGCTGTGCCGGAGCAGAGAAATAAAAAGATTCTGGATGAGGTAAAAACCCATACTTATCGTGATCTGACAGATATTCTGAAAGACCTGGATCAGGATCTGGTAAAAGGTGCATTGAGCGGTGAAAAATTCAAAGAATTGTTCTATGCAAACTGCAAGTGTGAAAAAATTGCAGCTGTAGTCAAAGAGATTATTGGCGAATAATGAGGTTAGTCAAATGGATGTAAATAAAAACGAACTGAAGGAAAAAGTTGCTCTGGTTATTGAGAAGCTTATGAATCTGGGGAAACCGGAGAATGAAGAAGAGATGGAGAAAAATGGCGGGAAAGAAATCGGATTTTTTGAACGCGATTTTGGTATCTGGGAGTGGGAATGGCCTCAGGGAGTCGGCCTCTATGGAATGTTCAAGATTATGAAATCTGAGCAGAGTGATACTTATATGGAATTTCTCCACAAATGGTTTGTGGACAATATGAAAAAAGGACTTCCTTCCAGAAATATCAACACAACGGTTCCTCTTCTGACATTGTGTGATCTGAATGATTCCTATCAGGATCTGGAATTTGAAAAACTGTGTCTTGACTGGGCAGACTGGCTGATGCATGAACTTCCAAGAACAAAAGAAGGCGGATTCCAGCATGTGACCAGCGGAGACGGCGGAATCGGAGTAAGTCTCAATGAAAATCAGATGTGGATCGATACGCTGTTTATGGCTGTTTTATTCCTGAACAGAATGGGACAGAAATATGAAAAAGAAGAATGGATCAATGAAAGTATCCGCCAGGTTCTGATGCATATCAAATATCTTTATGATAAGAAGACAGGACTTTTCTATCATGGCTGGACCTTTGATGGGAACCATAACTTTGGAGAAATCTTCTGGTGCAGAGGAAACAGCTGGTTTACACTTGGCATTCTGGAATATATTGAAATGTTCAAGGGCAGCCTGAATCCGGCAGTAAAAACAGTGATGCTGGATGCATATAAAGCACAGGCAGCTGCTTTGAAAGAACTTCAGAGCGAGAGTGGTCTGTGGCATACCATATTGGATGATCCGGACAGCTATGAGGAAGTATCCGGAAGTGCCGCAATCATTGCCGGTATCCTGAAGGGTATCCGTTTGGGAATTCTGGATGATTCTTATCGTGAATGTGCTGAAAGAGGACTTAGAGGAATTCTGGATAATATTGCAGAAGATGGAACAGTTCTGAATGTTTCTGCAGGAACCGGAATTGGAATGAATGCAGAACATTATAAAAATATTATGATTTTACCAATGGCTTACGGACAGTCATTGACGATCATGGCACTTGCAGAAGCACTGTTGTACGAATAAGTATACATTTTGATTCGTGAGGCTTTGCCAGAACAAAGACCGTAATCCAACTCAGAAACAGGTCGCTCCAATGTTTTTGAGATGGATTACGGTTTTATGCTATATCCCATATATAATTTTCAATAGCGTACTATATGCACCAATGATTTCATCTTATAATACTCACGAATCAAAGAGTATGGCTTAGTGTTCGTACTGTGCGTATTTTTTTGGTGAGATCCCCACTGTTTTTGTAAAGGTTTTTAAAAAATTGCTGTAATCATGAAAACCACAGCTTTCGCAGGTTTCCATCACGGAGCAGCCCTCGGTCAGAAGTTCTTTGGCATGGGAAATCCGTTTGGCTGTGATGTATCGGTTGATCGTGGTTCCGGTAGCATCCTTAAAAATCTTGCACAGATGGGAACTGCTCAGGAAAAAGTGTTCTGCCAGATTTTTAATCGTCAGTTCCTCGGTCAGATTTCTGTTAATATAAGATAAAATATCGTTGATTTGCGCATGATATGCGGCAGGTTCCGGGGAAGCGGGAATCGATTCCTCACTCTGACGGATAAAAATTCGATTCAGGAAAGTCATCAGTTCCAGAAAAATTGCATGATCCAGGATATCCTGTCCGAAGTCTTCCGTTCCGCCCAGCTTATGGATATAGTATAAAAAACGCTTCTGTTCATCAGCGGACAAAGTGATTTTATGACCAAAGGTGTCATCACGGTAAGAAAAACACTGATTGAGGTCTGTGGTGTCTGAACAGCATTTTTTCAGATAATCCGGATAAATGGACAGAATAATGCGTTCATGTGTCACGCTGTCAATCTGTGAGGGGTAGTGACTCTCGTACTGGTTGATAAAGAAAAGATCACCGGAAGCGAAATCATAGAACCGGTTATCAATCAGAAACTGTTTCCCGCCGGATATAGAATAATAGATTTCGTAGCAGTCATGAATATGAATGGCCATTGGCTTTTCGTCATTATACAAATGAGCAACGGAAAAAGTCTGGTTTTCCAGACAGGATTGAATCGCAGCTTTGCATGAATTACAGATTTTCATAAGTATCACCTCAGTTTTGGATGTACAAGTATTTTATCATACACCCTCTGATTCTTCAATGGATTTGACAGGTGTGAAATCTGTCGAAGAGAATTTCTTGTATTTGAATCGCCGGATGGTATAATGTTCCTATGGAGGTTAAGTATATGAATGAGACCAGATACCTGATTTCCGAGACAGCAAAGATTACTCAGGTGGAACCTCATGTACTGCGGTACTGGGAGGAAGAACTGGGACTGGCTATCGGACGAAATGAGATGGGACATCGATACTATACCGATAAAGATATTCAGACTTTTCTAACTATCAAAGAACTGAAGAAAAAAGGGCTGCAGCTTCGGGCTATTCGTACGATGATTCAACAAAAAGACCAACAGATCAATGGTCAGGAGATTATCGATCAGACAATCAGTGGTCCGGATATTGCGGATGTTGAAAGACAGGTTTTGGATGCAAAAGAAAAAATGTCAGCAGTTCAAGATACTGCCGCTGTATGCGGGCAAAGACGATCCGTTATAAAGCTGCAGGAGAAGAGACAGGAAAAAAGATCTGAAAAATCAAAGGAAGAACGATTTGGTGAAATCATGGAGCGACTGATCCATGATATTGAACTGGATGAACGGAAAGAAGGACGTTACCGGCGTCTGGATGAGGCAATCCGGAAACATCAGCAGTCAAGAAAGATGGTTGCGGCTACGGAGGAAAACGCAAAACGGAAAAGTAAACGGAAAAGCCGGGAAAAAAAGCCGAAGGAACGTGTACAGAAAGAGACGATCGGGAAAAAAAGTCATTAGAGAAAATGAAAGATATGTCGGTTGAAAACCGAAAATTAAACAGGGCAGGTAGAAAATAAAATTTCTTCCTGCCCTTTCCATGCATGGCTATTTGATAAAGAATATAAAAATTACTCTTCAACGATAGCTTCTGTAGGACATACACCTGCACAAGTTCCGCATTCTACACAAGTATCAGCATCGATAACGTATTTTCCATCGCCTTCGCTGATAGCTTCTACTGGACATTCTCCTGCACAAGTTCCGCATGCTACACATTCATCAGAAATTACATATGCCATAGTACAAATCCTCCTTTATAATATTTGCCTGACAGCCAAACAGGATGTTCAGGTTATAAGCACATTCTAATATAAGCGGGGGGAGATTACAAGTATAAAATTATGAACAATAAGTACAAAAATTTGTTACGTCATATTTTGCAGGCGATATTGCTCCGGGGTAATTCCGGTTTTCTGTCGGATCAGCTGTTTTATATTGACAAATATATAGGGGAAATATAAAATTTAGATGTAAGAGGAGGGATTATGAGAAATAAGTCATACTATGATAGGAAAAGAAGAACTGTAGACAGGCGATCTCAACAAAGGCAAATTAATCAGCGAAACAGAAGAACCAGAAGGAATTCTGTTTCTCCGTTTTGGATTATATTTTTTGCTGTGATTGTACTTCTCGCTATTGTAGTAGCGGGTATTTTTTTGAAGTTACATAAGAATCAACGGACTGAGGATGTTATAGAGGATGTTAATTCTGATACATTGGTCAGTGCAAATGCTGAAGAAAATCTGCAGAACAGGGAAGATGTTTCAGAAGAAAATCTGCAGAACAGGGAAGATGTTTCAGAAGAGAATCTGCAGAACGAGGACGTTATTTTGGAAGAGGCTAGTGTTTTGGAAGAAGATATTTATTATTATCGTGCCGGATTATCGGCAGAAGATCGTATGATGTACGATATCATATTCAAAGGGGTTAGTAACTGTGACACATCAATTCTTGTAAATACTACAGATACGGATCGGATTTTTTACATAGTAAATTTGATGATGGCAGATCACCCTGAATTATTCTGGGTCGATGGATCATGTCAGACAATTACATACAGTGATCGTATGGAGATTGAGTTTTCCTATCTCTATACCCGTTCAGAAATTGAGTATCGCCAAACGGAAATTGATCATTGTGTGGAAGAGGTTTTGAGTAAAGTTCCGGAAAATGCGTCAGATTATGATAAAGTAAAGTTCATTTATGAATATATTATCGATACAGTAGATTATGTATATGGTTGTGAGGATGATCAAAATCTTTACAGTGCATTGGTGAATCGTAAAAGTGTATGCGCGGGATATTCCAGGGCGATGCAATATCTTTTACAAAAAATGGGAATCCAGGCTCTTTATGTTGCGGGAATTGCAAACGGAACCGGCGGCTGGGATAATCATGCATGGAATATTGTCAGATGCAATGGGGATTATTATCACGTTGACTGTACATTTGGTGATGACTATCCGGGAGCCGGATATTCCTTCGGCGAATTGGGTATTTATAATTACGCATACCTTTGTATAGATGATGGGATGATTTCCACTAATCATAAACGTACAGATACAAACATAAGTGTTCCTGTCTGCGATCGGGATGATCTTAACTATTTTAAATTAAATGGACTGTATTCGGAAATCTATGATGCTGATGTCGATTCTAATATGAAAAGCAACATCGAAAGGGGAGAACGGATCTGGATGTGGCAGTTTTCGAACTACGCAGCATATCAGGATTTTTTAAGCAATTGCCGGTATGCGGAGTATGTAAGTGAATATTTGAATGCGTCATCTCAGATTCGTTATATTTGCAATGATGACATGTGTTACGTATTTTACTGGTATTAATCTTGCTGAGTATCGAGATATTTGTAAAGTGATAAGACGGAAAATTGGAGGAACAGAAGATGAAATATGATTTTACAACGATCATGGACAGAAGAGGAAAAGATGCGATTGCTGTTGATATTGTTCCGGATCTGCCGGTTAAGATAAAAGAGGGATTCCGTGTGATCCCCATGTGGGTTGCGGATATGAATTTTGCAACGGCTCCGGCGATTCAAAAGAAAGTGATTGAGAGAATACAGCATCCGGCGTTTGGTTATTTCTCACCCCGTGAGGAGTATTATGACGCGATTATTCGGTGGCAGAAAAACAGAAACGGTGTGGAGGGACTGACAAAAGAGGACATTGGCTATGAAAATGGAGTCATCGGCTGTGTATCTTCTGCACTGGAAGCATTTACGGCTCCCGGAGAGGCTGTTTTACTGCATGCACCAACTTATGTAGGATTTACACATTGCATGGAGGATAAGGGAAGAAAGATTGTGCTCAGTGATCTGATACGTGACGAGGATGGTATCTGGCGTATGGATTATGAGGATATGGATAGAAAAATAAAGGAAAATCATATCCACTGTGCAATTTTCTGCTCTCCTCATAATCCCAGTGGAAGAGTGTGGGAACGAGAAGAGATTGAAAAAGCGATGGAAATCTACCGGAAAAATGAATGCGTAGTTATCTCTGATGAAATCTGGTCAGACCTGATTCTGGAAGGTCATAAACATATTCCTACACAGAGTGTCTCAGAGGATGCGAAAAATCGTACTATAGCCATCTATGCCCCATCCAAGACTTTTAATCTGGCAGGTCTGATCGGGTCGTATCATGTGGTATATAATGACATGCTGCGGGACAGACTTCGAAAATGCGGCGATTCTACTTACTACAACAATATGAATGTGTTGTCCATGTATGCACTTATGGGTGCTTACAGCGAGGAAGGTGAGGAATGGCTTGAAGAACTGAGAAGCGTGTTGACCGAAAATGTAAATTATGCATATGAATTTATTACCACCCATTGGAAGGGGGTATCTCTGGGAAAACCGGAAGGAACCTATATGCTTTATCTGGACTGCAGTGAATGGTGCAGAGAAAATGAAAAAACATTAGAAGAAGTTTATCATGAAGGTCTGCGTCATGGGGTAATCTGGCAGGATGGCCGTCCTTTTAACAAACCGGACACCATTCGGATGAATCTGGCTGTTCCGTTGGAATTGGTGAAAGAAGCGTTTGAACGACTTGATAAATATGTGTTCGGGATGTTATAATAAAATAGTATGATGTTATTCGGGCTGCAGGCTGAATAGCAATTAAAAATAAACAATAGAGAGGACATAAATTATGGCTAAAATTTCTAAAGATATGATCATTGCTGATCTGATTCAGGTGGATTCTAATATCGTGGCAATACTGATGAGAGCCGGAATGCACTGTATCGGCTGTCCGTCTGCACAGGGAGAATCCCTGGAAGAGGCTTGTATGGTTCACGGAATTGATGCAGATCTTCTGACAGAGCAAATTAATGATTATCTGGCACAGTAAATAAAGGAGAGTACAATAGTAAAGACATTTACAATTGTATATAAAAAATTCGAGGATCCTAAACATTGAATGATAGGATCCGCGAATTTTTTATAGAACCTATTGTTATGACAAAATCTGAAGCTGCTGCAGTGCCCGTTCGGCTACGATAATCTCGCCGTGTTCCTGTAGATACGCTTCTCCGGCAGCAGTGCATGCTTTTCCGGTACCGTATTCGGAAAGAATATTGCATACTTTATTGAAATCTTCCGGGGTACTTCCTGTCTGATGGAGGATAAGAAGATAATGATTCTGCTTATCTTTGTAAAGCGTATTCTGTCCGTCATAGTAGCCGTTCAGACCTCTGGAAGCATCAATTACCGTATCAAGATCGAGAAAACTGAAAATTCGTGTCAGATCCAGAGGTGCTTTTTGTGCTTCGTCGGATACTTCCGGTTCTTTTTCTTTTTTCTTTTCTGCAGCTCCTTTTTTCTTTTCAGGAGCATTTTTCAGCTTGCTTTCACATAATTTCTGGAAAAGATCCAGAATATCATCTGCGCCTGTGATGTCAGGAGCTTCCTGATGAGGAAATGGAATGTCATCAGAACTGGGAGCAAATTTGGAAAAACGGGTATCCAGTTCTTCCGGATCTTCTACTTTGGTGATGATCAGGACAATACTGTCCGGTGTGATCGGAATAGCTTCTATCATCAGAGGAATGTTGTCAGCTTCAAAACCATATTCGGCCTGTGCCTGCATCATCATATCGCGAAAAAGAGACTTTGCTTTTTCGGTTCCATATGCCAGTTCGCTGAGCTTGATCTGACGAGTTGCAAGATCATCCCGTGTAAGCGTGCAGCGAATCTGATTGTCATTGATTTTTTCTATTTTCACAGATATCACATCCTTTATATTGGCATTCAAAATTAAAGATACTATTTCTATGATATTATATACTAAAGAGTGCGAAGATGTAAAGGCAGTTCCTGATTTTTTTAGATTTTTCCTGAAAAGTACTTGCAAACCAAATGGAACAGGTTATAATGAATTTAGAAAAGGTGGCATCGTCCATAAGAAAGGATGTGATGCCGGCCGATATATGTGAATTTCTGATTACATTTCCAAGTTTCAAAATTTCTATTCGATTATTCACCATTCAACAAAATGAAATCCCCCATTATTATAAAAAAGCAGACGGGACAGGTGTCATCTTTTCGTATACAAACTTTTGCGATACGCTGAAAATGCGTAAAGAGAATTGCTTTTTGGCAAATAAAGAAAGGAAAGCGGTTATATATCACGACAAACTCCGCTGTTAGATGATTATGAAGAAAAAAAGCAAAAAACAGATGGATCAATTCCGGAAGGAATTGGATTTTTACGCCAGCGAAGGTATTCCGTTATGGCTGAACGGAATGCCCAGTACACCAAAAGAAATCGAAAAAGCACATAAGGTTGCGGAAGATGTCACTTATATGCGGGATTATGTGAGAGATGCCAGTGGTCGTCTCACCCGCCTGGAATTTGATTCCGTAAAAGACATCTGAAAATGAGCTTCCGGTACTTTGTAACATGGTTCCCTCCTGTGCATACACAGTGCCGGAAGATAATGGGAAACAGGGAATTTTTTGTAATACACACCCGAACAGTTTCATAAAAAATGTATAAAAAACTCGAAGAAAATGGTGACGGAACAAGATTCTATTGTTATAATAAATTGCAGCAGGAGGTTTTACAATGAAGAAAAAAATATTACCGGTTTTGACAGTGCTTTGCCTGATTGCTCTGATTATGGCTGTTGGTTTGATTACTGTGTTGATCAAGAGATATGCACCGTCAAAAGAAAAAATGGATGGTGCAGAATATTTCCGGATTACGGGCGATGATGAAGCGGCATTGATCGTGAATCATGTGTTGACGGAAGAAAAAGTGAAAATAATCGACGGCAGATCTTATGTGGATAAAGCCGTTGTTGAAAAATATATTAACAGCAGATTCTACTGGGATGAGAAACAAAAAGTGATGTTATATACGCTTCCTACGGAAGTGTTCCAGATTATTCCCGATACACAGGAGTATCAGACATCTCAGGGAACTCAGACAACGGATTATGTTATTATAAAATCTCAGGGAGATACGTATTATCTGGATCTGGAATTTATCAAAACATATACGGATATGGAGTATACAGTGTATGATGAGCCAAACCGCGTGGTGATTCGGACGAAATGGACAAATGCACAGATGGTGACTGTGAATGAGAAAAGTGCGATTCGTCAAAAAGGCGGTATCAAAAGTGTGATTCTCACAGAGGCTCAGAAGGGGGAGCTTCTGTATCTTGAGGAAGAGATGGAAAACTGGAGTCGGGTATCCACAGAAGACGGTTATACCGGTTATATTAAAAAAGAAGATATCTCACAGCCGGAAACCGTTATTGCAGAACATACAAGTACAGCACCGGAGTATACGAATATTCGGAAAGATTATAAAATCAATATGGGTTGGCATCAGGTGACCAGCGCTGAGGGCAATGCAGCCCTGGAATCCATAGTGGCAAACACACAGGGGTTGAATACCATATCACCCACCTGGTTTTCTGTTATTGATAATGCAGGAACAATTTCCTCCCTTGCCAGTGCAGATTATGTAAATCAGGCACATGCGATGGGAATAGAAGTGTGGGGATTGATTGACAATTTTAATTCCAATGCGGATACACTTACATTTTTATCGGATACGCAGGTGAGGACCAATATTATCAATCAGTTGATGGAGCAGGCGGATGCGGTCGGACTGGATGGTATCAATCTTGATTTTGAGAGTATCACAGAGGAGCAGGCGCCTCATTATGTACAGTTTATCCGGGAATTATCTATTGCCTGCCGCAATCGTGGTTTGGTGTTTTCCATTGATAATCCGGTACCTATGCCATATAACCAGTATTATGACAGAAAAGAACAGGGAATTGTGGCTGATTACGTGATTATTATGGGATATGATGAGCATTATTCCGGGGATACGGAAGCGGGCTCGGTTGCATCTTTGGAGTTTGTAAAAAATGGTATTCTGGATACTCTGGAAGAGGTACCGGCCGAAAAAACGATTAATGGAATTCCGTTTTATACAAGACTCTGGACAGAACCGTTTGGCGGTGGCAATCTGACAAGTGAAGCTATGGGTATGCAAAGTGCAGCGGATTATGTTGCGGCAAACGGTATGGATACATATTGGGATGAAGCGCTGGGGCAGACGGTTGCAACTCTGGAGACGGAGGAGGCACTGTATTCGATGTGGCTGGAGGATGAGCAGTCCATAGCTGAGAAAATGAAGCTTGTACAGGAGTATCAGCTTGCCGGTGTGGCAGAATGGAAGCTGGGTCTGGAAAAAGCATCCGTTTGGCCGGTGATTTCCCAGTATTTGCAGTAAAAGTAATGATTCAGAACACTGTCCTTCCCGGTCATAATGGGAGTATAAGATAAGAAAGGTGGAAGACAAATGGCAGAAGAAATGTTTAAAACTACGTTGATGGGTGGCTTTGATAAGGATGATGTGCAGACAAAGGTTCAGATTATGAAAGATGAAGCTTATGCTGAAAAATCAAAATTGATCAAAGAAGGAAAAGAAAAGGATAAAAAAATAGCTGATCTGCAAAGACAGCTTAATCTGAAAAATATTCAGAGAGAGCAGGAGATAGAGGAAATCAGAAAAGAGCATGAACAGGAGATGGAGGAGATGCTCCAGCGCCTTCGTCTGAAGGAAGAGCAGAAAGAAAAGCTTGAAAAAGAAATCTCTGAAAAATATCAAAAGTATATTGACCGCTATGATTTGATTGGAAGCCTTGTTCTGGAGGCTCAGGAAAAGGCAGAAAAGATCGTCGCAGATGCAGAACAGAAACGTGATATGCTGGTAGAAGAGGCACAGCGGGAAGCGCAGAAATGTCTGGATGCCGTACAGTCTGAAGTGGATGAAAAACTGGCAGAAGGAAAAAGAAAATATATTGCTGTTCAGGAAGAAATGTATGAGATTGTGGAGTTGATTAATCAGGCTCAGAGAAGGTTTATGTCCTCTTACCGGGAGGTGCATAAGATTATCAGCACTATGCCGGAATCTATGAGAGAGCTGGAGGATGAGACAGAAAATGGCGTGGAGCATCTGGCAGAAGAAGCGGAACTGAGTGAGACAGAAAATGCTGCGCAGATGTCGGAAGAACAGAAAACAGAAGAAATTGTTGATTCAGATCCTGAACAGCCGGAACCAGATCCGGATGACACAGCAGAACCGGTGCAAGAGGAAGAAATGAATACAGACAGTCAGGATAATCTGGATGAAGAAGATGATATTCTGAAAGCGGATATCTTACGCTTTCTCGAGCGAGAGGAAAATGAAGAAGACTGACAGGTAAAAAAATTAGATTAATCAAAAGTGCGATTATGAAAATAAATACACTTATTTTTTACACTCAAAAAAATTGTGAACCCTGGAAATAAAGATACCCCTTTGAAAATGTTTGTGCTAAAAGGCATTCATTTTTGAGGGGTATCTTTATTTCTTTATAAATAGGTCTGAAATCGATATCGACAAATTTTGCTTTTAATATATATGTATTAAAATTAGTTACTTTTTATAATGAACTGCAGCAGTTCTTCCGATCGAACTTTTCCATCCAGATCCATTAATCCGAAATCCAGTGCTTTGTAATTCCATAATGCATGTCCGATGCTGTGACTGTTCAGGATGGAAAGAAAATCTGTCATCCATTTTATCGCTTCTGATACAGGTGCAGAATCAATTACCCCAAATTCTCCGCAATACAGCTGACACCCTGAATACTTCACAAAATCAAGAGCATCTTTGAGAAGTCTGTCCATTAGTACTCTGTCGTTGACAGTTTCATTTGCGACAAGAGCGTATTTCATCAGGTATTCCGGGTGCTTTTTTAAATATTGGGGGAAAGCTGAGATATCACCAGGATAGGTGATTGTCTGGTTGAATTCCTTCATTTCATCAGAAAAATGAGCTTTCTGATGGGTAAATACCTGCGGATCATAGTAATGAAAGTTATAGAAGACGGCAGGATCATCTGAAAGATCCAGTTCTTTTAAATAGGCAGCATGATTCTGACCATTACTTCCTATAAGAAGATACCGGTCAGGGTCGATAGCCCGAATCGTTTTTATGGTCTGCTTATACAAATGATTCCACAGATAATGAGAACCATCGGAAACTTCATTCAAAAGCTCAAACATAATAACGGGTTCATTTTGCTGCTTGAAGTGATCCGCCATTTCTGCCCATATCGTAAGAAAATTGTCCTGCAGATTAGAATCAGTCAGTAGTGGCATAGGAGTGTCCATTGCTCCATATACATTTCCCCACAAATCATGTAAATACAGAATAATATTTAAATGATATTTAGTACACCAGATGATACACTGATCGATATATTCCAGAGGTTCTGGATTTAGTTTTCGTGTGTTCCGGTCAAAAAGCAGATAACCGCTAATGGGAAGCCGTACATGGTCAAAATTCCATGAAGCAATTTGTCTGAGATCCGCTTCTGTGATAAAAGACTGAAAATGTGCCTGTAGATTGTCTTTTGTAAGAGGGCGTCTGGCGAGAAATTCGTACTGGGATAGCCAGCCGCCTAAGTTAATACCATTATGAAAATTTTGAAACAGCATAGAGTGCCCTCCTTGTAAACTGTATTTTTATTAAGGATAATGGAGTATGATAGGAAAAGATACAGTAATAATTGAAGGAAATATGTGTAAAAATCAGTTGAAAAATAAAACAGAAGTGGACAGAACCGGAAAACACAGGATAATTTTCAAATTTGTCAGGTTTAGAGAAAAACAGCGGTATGGTAGCATAATCCTATCAAAAAAAGAAAGGAGAGCTGCTATGAAAAAGGGAATAGTAAAGAAGAACAGTCATTCTCGGGATGGTTCCAGTAAAGTGATGGTTTTATATATTCTTCCATTCCTTATTTTATGTCTGTTGTTCTGTTATTTTCCGCTTCATGGATGGATTTATGCATTTTTTGACTATAAGCCACCTTTGAAGCTCAGCCAGTGCGATTTTGTAGGATTTCAATGGTTTAAGGTCTTATTTTCCAGTCCTACACAGGTCGCACAAATGATTCAGGTCATGAAAAATACATTTATCATGAGCCTGTTGGGGATTGCATCTTCCATACTGCCATTGTTTTTTGCTATCTTATTAAATGAGATTAATAGTGGCTGGTATCGGAAAATTGTACAGACCTTAACAACACTTCCTAACTTTATCAGTTGGGTATTAGTCTATGCGATTGCATTTTCCTTTTTTGCCAGTGATGGTATGATCAACAATTTGTTAATGGATGCAGGAATTATCAACAATCCGATCAAGTTCCTGGATACAGACAAACATGTTTATCTGGCTATGATCTTATGGCAAATTTGGAAAACAGTAGGTTGGAATGCCATTATGTATATGGCATCGTTATCGGGAATTGATCCGGAACTCTATGATGCGGCAAAGGTGGATGGGGCCGGAAGATTTCAGTTGATGAGGCATATTACATTGCCATCACTGCTTCCCACATTTTTTGTACTGCTGATGCTGTCGGTTGCCAATTTCCTGAATAATGGAATGGATCAGTATTATGTATTTCAGAATGCTTTTAATAAAGATAAAATTCAGGTATTGGATCTATATGTGTATAATGTAGGTATGACGGGAGGAAGTGTTTCACTTGCAACGGTAATCAGTATGCTTAAGAGTGTTGTAAGTGTGACATTGCTTACAGTT
>JBJFCH010000239.1:0-6402 GCA_051888835.1 Oliverpabstia sp.
TTTTCCAGTATTATTATAAAATAAGCATTTTCGAAAAAATATAGGAATAATTGCAGGTGTTTTCTTTAAAAATCAGACATACTTCAAGTGTAATTTCTCTAATAATTCATGCTCTTTTTCACTAATTAGCATGCTTTATCTTTTATACGTTCTCATGTATAATAGATTAATTCCAAAGGAGGGACTAATTTGCATAAAAAGAAAAGATTTTTCAGTAATGTCAAAGTACAAAAACAATTGTTTTCAACCTTACTAATTATATTATCTATCCCGATTATCTTCATCGGGCTTTTTCTTGTTATAAATTCCAAAAAGAATATGACGGAACGCTATATTGAACAGGTGAACTCCGAGAATTCCAGAATAAAATCTATCCTCTTTGACCTGACAACAAATATTTACAATATTTCTGAAACTTTCATTTTAAACGATGAACTGAACACTTTACTCTCCCGGCAATATACCGATGAAACGGAAGTCCGGAAATATTTTGACTCATATAAAGAGATAGAAAATATTTTATCACAACAGACAGCTATTTATAAACTCAATATATACACAAACAACGCTTCGATTCAGGATTATGATCATTTCCTCTATTGCGATGAATCCATACAGCAAAAAGACTGGTATCATGCGTTATCAACCAACAAAAGCTGCCTGTGGAAAAGTGTAGAACGCATAGATCACGGATATACATATTGTGATCTTACACTGTACCGACGAATTCCTCTGCCAATGATGAAAGATTTTGCCATACTTGAAATAAAAATAAGCAATAACTATCTGCGCAATCGAATGAACAACCGATTTATCGACAGCATGGCAAGTGTCAATCAGGAACCCGTTTTTTATCACAACAAACAGTCTTATTCCTGCGATTTTATGCCGGTTTTTATTGATTACAAACAACATTTTTATCAATATGTGGGACAGATGGATATTAATGGTGATCCCTGTATCGGAACAGTCTCCACACTGCAGCCTTATCGTTCCAATGACGCTATTTATATTCTTTCTTACAGTCATGAGGCAGTCTCCTATATTCATCAGCTCACCGTGACTTATTTGCTTATTGTACTGTTAGCGCTTTTTATTCCCTGTTTCTTATTGTATTTTTATACCAAATACTTCAGTGCACGAATCAGTTTACTGCGCACTGCCATGCATCAGGCCAGTCAGGATGACTATAACATCATCGACTCCTTCAAGGGAAATGACGAACTATCGGAAACTTTTGCTGACTTACAGATTATGCTGAAAAAAATTCAGAGAAAAGAAGCCGCAATCTATCAGGCACGAATACGCGAACAGGAATTAACAAATAAACAACAGCAAATTGAGTTGAAAATACTTACCAGCCAAATCAATCCTCATTTTCTCTATAACACGCTGGAAACCATTCGTATGAAAGCATTCAACTCAGATAATTACGAGGTTGCCGATGCCATAAAACTTTTGGGACGTTATCTTCACTATTCATTGGAAAGTATCGGAACCACATCCACCACTCTGGAAAAAGAATTATATTACATTGAAATCTATCTTAAAATCCAGAAACTCCGCTTTAAAAATCGCGGAAACTACACAATTGAAATTGAAGAGAATATAAATACATCCGAGTGCAAAATTTTACCATTTCTTCTTCAACCTATTGTTGAAAATGCTATTCTTCATGGTTTGGAAGGAATTCAGGGACGGGGAGAAATTCTTATTACCGTTTATACAAAAAATGAAGAATTTCTTTTTATTGATGTCAGTGATAATGGCGAAGGTATGAATCAGGAAGAACTGGAAAATTTACGTAAAACCATACAGATCAAAGATGAAACCAAGACCCGAAGTATCGGTTTATATAACATTAATCAACGAATTACCCTTTGTTATGGTTCGGAATACGGAATGGAAATTGACAGTCAACAGGGAGTCGGAACCCGTGTTTCCCTCAAACTCCCATTTGAAAAAATTTGAAACAGGAGGACTTTATGAAAGTATTAATTGCAGATGATGAAGAAGAAGTACTGAAAGGTTTAAAACGTATTATTGACTGGGCCGGTTTGGGATTTACCGTCTGCGGCGAAGCTACCACTGGAACTGATACGCTGCAGAAAATCAATATTCTGAATCCAGATCTTGTGTTACTGGATATACGAATGCCCCACTTGACCGGTCTTGAAATCATCAAACAATCCAGAGAACTGCACTTTAAAGGACACTTTATAATTCTTAGTGGATATTCTGATTTTTCTTATGCCCAGACAGCAGTGAAACTGGATGTTGATAACTATCTTCTGAAACCGGTTGATGAAGAAGAACTAACAAATGCAGTTATCAAGGTCAGAATGCATATTGACGAACAGCAGAAAAAAGACCAGATACTACATCAATACAGAGAAAATGCCAGAACCACTATTTTGCAGAAATTAATCACTGAAGAAGCAGAACCTTCTGTCTTTGACCTTGAAGATCTACATTTATTATCCGACCAATACATGATTGTATTGTATGAACGTTATAATCAGAATTCATTTCAGGAGCTTTGGAGTTTTGCTGACTTACTGCATGTCGGAAACCAAAATCATACATCTTTCGAACAGATTACCATTGACGGCCAAAATGTAATCCTTCTGAAAGGTACAGCTTCCATAGAACGCTTTTATCACATTCTGGATTATTACAAAAAAGGTCCTCAAAAAGATTCTCCTTTAGATGCACTCTTTCTCATGTATGGCCGTCCTGTTTCTTATATTACAGAACTCCATATTTCCTATAAGGATGCATTACAGCTGCGCAAACGACGGTTTTTCTGCATGGAAAGCCAACATATTCTCAGCTATGAGGAACTTCCCACCAAAATGGAACACTCCGTAAACACACAGATTCTTCAACAATATCCGGTTATTCTTGCAGGTTATATCCAGTCCCACAATCGCTCTCTGATGGCTGAGACATTAATGAAACTTGAAAAATTGTTATATTCTACAGATGAGGATATCAACAGTCTGAAACGCACACTCATTGATATCTTTTTGCAGGTGAAACAAATACTATGCTCCAACTACAGCACCATTGATTTTCCGCTGCCCAATAATGCCGCTGTAATTGAATTCATTCAGAGCAAAAACTATTTATATGAAATCATACAATTCTTTTCAGAACAGTTTGAAATGTGCATCAAAGCAATCGGGTATTCCAATGTAGGAGATATTATGGACGATGTACTTTATTATATTAATCACAATTATTCTGAAAACCTGAGACTGGAATCTATCGCTCCTTTATTTGGATATAACAGCTCCTATCTCGGCAAAATTTTCAATCGTAAAACTGGTGAAAACTTTAATTCCTATCTGGATAAAGTCCGGATTGAAAACGCAAAAAAACTGCTGGCACAGAACAAATGGAAAGTATATGAGATTTCCGAGATGGTAGGTTACAAAAGCTCTGACTATTTTCATAAAAAGTTCAGAAAATATACCAATACCACACCTGCTGAATATCGAAAGTCTCTGCAGCAAAATCAACATTAAACTGGAACGAAGCCCTGTCCTTCGGTTTTTGCCGAAAGCCAGGGCTTTCTATCGGTAAAATCAATCAGCGTTGCTGCTGTTATACAGTTCTACCACTTCTTCTCTTGCTTTTATTCGTTCAGTTGCCTTCTCTTTATCATACTCCAATACCTGGTCAAAATTCAGACCATCCAGAGTAGTCTGCATTTCTGTATATAAAGAATCAAATGCTTTATCATCATCTGCAAATACAATTCTCCAGGAATAATCTGTCAGGCTTGCTCCACATTGTGTACGAAGCGTTGTGATCTGTGAATCTTCCTCAGGAGCCACATAAGAATCCCCTGGTGCTACCTGCAGCATATTATTTTCTTCCAGATAATCCATGGCCGAATCTGCACCTGTAACTTTCGTCCAGTTTTCATCCAGTTTTGTCTTATTATCCTGAATCGTTGAATCCCACAGCGTATACATATATGGTGCATCTGTCTCCGGATTATTATCTACTGCATTTACGAAAGTAACATTCAGCGCACATACGCCTTCTTTCCATGTTCCTCCGCCCCATTCATCTGGTACGGTTACTTCTGATCCACCCAACGCCTGTTTGCCAAATTCTGTCAGAACCGGTTTGCCATCTTTTACTTCCCAGGTCAGTCCTTCGGGTCCACAGGTACCGGATGTACCGGATGCCTGACTTGCCATAATACCCTCCGGAGAATACAGCCAGTCAATAAAATCTGCCAGTCTCTGCGGATCTTCCGCATTGCTTCCGATCATGATTCCGATTTCCTGATATCCCAACATTCTGCAGCCATTTGTAATAATTTTCATATCTTCTACCGGAACCATTTTAAATCCTTTTCCTTCTGCCGTATGTTCCGGAGTATTATATGCTCCCTGTCCCATCCATGACCAAAAAGAAAAGAGTACCGCACCATCCTGCATTTTCTGATACATTGTATCATAATTCTGTGTTGTAGAATCAGGATCCACTAATCCCATCTGATTCGCTTTATATAAAAATTCAAGACCTTTTCTGTAAATAGAATCATCGGCAATCGGACTTTGCACTTCCGAACCATCCGCTGCCAACAATGTGATTCCTGACTCATCATATCCATACATACAAGTCACATTTCTCGCCAATGTCATCATATTTCTATCCCAATCGCTGAAAAGGGAAATAGCATACACTTTCTGTCCGCTGTCACTGGTCGGATGTGCATCCTGCATCTGTTTTAAAACTTCAAGCAAACCATCCAGGTCATCAATCTCCGGACACCCAATTTCCTCATATACATCCCATCGAATATAGGGAGCGTAACCCGGCTCCAGGCCGGATGATGGTGTCGTTGGTGAATTAGAAGACACTTCTGTCGGAATCGCATAGATTCCATCACTTCCCGCCAATGTCTTCATGCTGTCTATTGCCTCAGAATACTGAGTTACATACTGAGCATCTCCCAGCAAATCGGTCATATCCTGCACCAGCCCTGCCTTTACCAACTGTGATAACGTTCCATTACTGGTATTACAGATAATCAGATCACCTAAATCTCCGGCTGCCGATCTTGTCTGAAACAGAGTATCTCCTCCGCCTGCCACATTTGGTGCAATAATATTCATCTCCATATTAAATTTATCTTTAACCAGTTTTCCAAACCATCCATACTGCATTCCCTGATAGTTAGCCTCAGATGCAAATACATCTACCGTAATCGTTTCCGCATACTTACTCTCTTCAGAAGCAGATGCTTCATCTTCACTTTTCTTTTCAGTCTGGCTGCCGTCACCGCATCCGGTCAGCATACCCGCTGCCATGCACACTGTCAAAAATGTCACTAAAAATCTTTTTTTCATATTGTCCCTCCTTAATCATCCTTTTACTGAACCAATCATAATTCCTTTTACAAAATATTTCTGGAAAAACGGATATACAAAAAGTATTGGTAATACTACGACCACAGCCACTGTCATTCTGACTGAAGTAGCTGTCAATGTTGTAGCTACATTCGCCAAATTGGCTGTACCACTGCTCTTTGCCATTGCCGCAATAGAATTTGCCTGATTAATGTATGTATACAGAAGATATTGCAGCGAATACCATTTTTGATCTGTAATATACAACAATGTGTCCTGAAATGAATTCCATTGCCCGACAGCCGCAAAAATTGCCACAGTAGCAAGTATCGGCTTACATGTAGGAAGTATGATTTTTGAAAATACCGTCATCAGCCCGGCTCCATCCATTTCTGCTGCCTCCTGCAGAGATTTCGGTATCGACTCAATATATGTTTTAACCAGAATAATGTTAAACGGCTGCACTATAGCCGGAAGAATATAAACCCAAAACGTATTGGTCAAATGCAGATTTTTCATTGTAATATACATCGGTATCATACCTGCATTAAAGTACATGGTAATTACCACCAGACGATACCACAATTTTCTTTTCCACATCTTTTCCTGAGAGAACATAAATCCCAGATAGGCAGAAACCAATACTGTAAAAGCTGTTCCAATAACCGTTCTGGCTACCGATATAAATACCGCCCGAGTGAGTCCCGAAAGCTGCAGCACTTTTTTATAATTTCCAAAATGTATCTTTTTCGGCAGCAATAAAATTTCTCCCGCCGCACTCAGGTCATTGGCACTGATTGAATTGATGATCAGATAGTAAAACGGGTAAAAACAAATAACAGTAAACAGGCCAAAAAACAGATAATTCACAATGGAAAAAGAAGTGTCACCAAATGATATCTTTCCTTTTTTCACAACTTTCACCCCCTGTTATATAATAGATTCTCCACGAACCTTTTTAGATACCCAGTTTACAACTGTAAGCAATGTCACACTTACAACACTCTTAAGCATACTGATTACCGTTGCA
>JBJFCH010000240.1:0-36233 GCA_051888835.1 Oliverpabstia sp.
ATATTTGACTATCAAAAAGGGGGATACGATTCGGATTATTCTGGACGATTCACCTTATCACATGTATGCATCTTCCAAAATTTCTCAGCTGTCCGGATATACAGCAGTGTGCAGAGGACCTCTGGTTTATTGCTTTGAGGGTGTTGATAATAACGGAGATGTACTGTCCTTATCGTTAAAAAGAGATGGAAAACTGATGGTATCTGCCTATGATGCAGAACTGCTGGGAGGTACCGTAAAAATTACTGCTGAGGCGGTTCGCCGGGAAACTGATGGGCACTTGTATTCGGATCAGCCTCCTTTAGAAAAGCCAGATCAGGCAGTGGCTGTACCCTATTACACTTGGTGCAACCGGGGAGAAAACCAGATGCGGGTGTGGATGCACGAAATGTAGGATAATCTCAAGTACGCCCCGGGGCAAATGAAAAGTCCCCGGGGCAAATTTGCATGTTTTTATACATTAATTTCCGCTGTCATTCCCAGCAAATCTTTGTTCTCGTCCAGCATCGGCTGAATCACATTTTTCAGGAATGCATCTACCTGTACTGCTGCACGACCTGTATATTTTGCAGGATCCATGGTTTTTTCCAGTTCTTCCAAAGTCAGGTTGAATGCCGGGTCAGCCGCAATCAGTTCCAGAAGGTTATTGTCTTTACCTTCCACTTTTACAGTCTTTCCTGCTTCCATAGACAGTTCACGGATTCTCTCATGAAGTTCCTGACGGTCTCCGCCTGCTTTTACTGCATCCATCATGATGTTTTCTGTAGCCATGAAAGGCAGTTCAGAGCGAAGTCTCTTCTCGATTACCTTCGGATATACTACCAGACCATCAACAACATTCAGGCACAGGTCAAGGATACCGTCTACAGCCAGAAATCCTTCCGGTACGGAAAGTCGCTTATTGGCAGAGTCATCCAGTGTTCTCTCAAACCACTGAGTAGCGGATGTAATCGCAGGATTCAGTGCATCTACCATCACGAAACGGGACAGAGAAGCAATTCTCTCACTTCTCATCGGATTTCTCTTATATGCCATAGCTGAGGAACCGATCTGACTCTTTTCAAACGGTTCTTCCACTTCTTTCAGATGCTGCAGAAGACGAATATCATTGGAGAACTTGTGCGCACTTGCTGCGATACCTGCCAGCACATTCAGTACTCGTGTATCCACTTTACGAGAATAAGTCTGTCCGGAAACCGGATAACATTCTTTGAATCCCATTTTCTCAGCAATCATCGGATCAATTTTGTCGATGGTCTCCTGATCTCCATCAAACAATTCCAGAAAACTTGCCTGTGTACCGGTAGTTCCTTTGGAACCCAGCAGTTTCATAGTTCCGAGAACATGATTCAGATCCTCCAGATCCAGCATAAATTCCTGCATCCACAGAGTCGCACGTTTTCCTACGGTTGTAGGCTGTGCAGGTTGAAAATGTGTAAATGCCAGTGTAGGCAAATTTTTATGTTCATCCGCAAACTTAGCCAGTTCTGCGATTACATTGACCAGTTTTTTCTTAACCAGCTTCAGAGCCTCTGTCATCACGATAATATCTGTATTATCTCCTACGTAGCAGGAAGTTGCTCCCAGATGGATTATACCTTTTGCTTTTGGACACTGAACGCCATAAGCATACACATGCGACATAACATCATGGCGAACCTGACGTTCTCTCTCCTTTGCTACATCATAGTTAATATCATCCTTATGTGCCTTTAATTCATCAATCTGCTCCTGAGTGATTGGCAGTCCCAGCTCCTTTTCAGTCTCAGCCAGAGCAATCCATAATCTTCTCCAGGTACGGAACTTCATATCCGGTGAAAAAATATACTGCATCTCCTTGCTTGCGTACCGCTCAGAAAGCGGACTTACATACCTGTCTGTACTCATGCAAATTCTCCTCTTCATAAATATTTTGTAAAATTTCCCCGCAGCATTTTCAGATTACCCGGGGCAAATACAAAAATCCCCGGGGCAAAAATGTATGTGGGATTCTTTACAAATTATATAATACTGTGCCCTGAAACGCAAGGTTGAATCTATACGAATGATAACGCGATTTCTGTCATAATTTTTATATGATGTAGTTTACATGCAACTCCATTTTCGAATTCCGGCTGTGTTTCCAGAAAAACAGGGGCATTTTCCTTCATGGCAAATACTTCGATCCGGATATTCTCAGGAAAACCATATCGTTTCATACCTATTTCCCATGGTTTTCCCGTATAATACCAGTCGTCTTCCCATTCCTGATTGACATACAGCCTTGCCTGATCACCAGAAAAATCCATCTGAAGAAAACAGTCATTTATCTTCTCTTCCGGATAGCTGATCTTGATTTCATATACTTTTTTATTTTCCTCTTCTTCTGCAAGCCGATATGAAACCTGCCCCTGCGGTATGGATTTTTCAGATGTATATACACTGAATTCCCCATCCTTTTTGGCGAAAGAATACCCTTGCGGCACAACGGTAAGCTCCGGGTAACATCTGATTTCGTCTGCATCTCTCGTCAACAATTCGTAACCATCATTTGTTTCTATCACATTTCCGCCTGTTATAACCAGACAGGGATTTCTTTCTCCGATTTTCCAGGCATTCAGAGCCATATCTCTTGTCAGAGTCAGTATCCTTGCATTAGAAGGTTGTTTTCCCCAGAGATATTCCGGATTCTGATCTGTATAGAACACATATACCTCCTGCTCATCCCTGCTTAATTTGCACAATGGTGTGGCCATAGCTGACGTTAACTCCCCATCTCCCACAGGCATGTGAAATGGCAGAAAAAAGTAATCTCCGTCACTGACATCTATCGGCGGATAACAGATTTCATCCTGTCCCACGCTAACTTTCAATATCGTATGCCGGTGATCTTTCATCCTGTACCGGCGCTGATAATTATTTACAAACAAATATCCCTGTTTTCCATCTGTACGGACTGCCGTCCGCAGTGTGTCAAAGTCCGCCGGATCCTGGTTGTTATCCTCCAATACCGTGTCCATTTTGCATAATTTTGTGCCAAAATCATGAATAAACATGGAAAGAAGTTTAATCTCCTTCAGCGTACCGGACATCTGACCATATTCTCTGATCGGAGCCGCAAAATCATACCCGAATACAGGCAAATCATTCAGATATCCTGTCTCCCGGGATTCCTGCAGCGTAGATAATTTTCCTTTTGGATTGGTACCTCCATGATACATATAATATCCGATCAGATTGACACCGCTCCCAATCTTTACCATAGACATGGCACCAATATCCCGGGCATCTGCCACAGGTCTTCTGTGATGGGTAACCTGAAGACCTCCTCCCAGTTCTGCGGTAAGATAAGGAAATGCCGTTATATCATAGGTAATGTCATGTTTTTTCCCATAATCACTTCCAATATTCGAATCATTTCTGTCATTCGTAAAGATATAGTTCTCATTTGGCGGCAGTTCCACAACACTCTGATCCCATGGTGCCTCACAGTAACCGCCCATGACAGGAAGCAGTCCGCCTGTGGCAGCACCACCCCATCCGGTAGCTGTATAAAGCGGAACGGAAAGTCCCACATTTACAGCTATTTCTGTCAAACGCCTCATATGTGCCTCTCCGTCTTCTCCCTGAAGCCCACCACAGTGTCCGTATTCATTTTCAATCTGAATCCCTATGATGGGACCGTCATCTTTCCATAAAAGTCCCTCTACCTGTCGGGAAATTTCTCCATAAAACTTCTCCACCTGCACAAAATACGCTTCCTGATTTGTTCTCGGTTCATATTCCTTCTTCAGCAGCCAGTCCGGAAATCCGCCGTTTCTGACTTCACCATGACACCAGGGTCCTATGCGAAGGAACATTTTCATGCCGCAGTCTTTCACAGTCTCCGTGAATTTTCTCAAATTTCTCTGACCTGAAAAATCATATTCACCTTCAATTTCTTCGTGATGAATCCAGAATACATAAGTGGAAATGATATCCACCCCACCGGCTTTCATTTTATAGACTGATTCCTTCCAATACTGTTCCGGATAACGACTGAAATGGAATTCTCCCATAACCGGAAACCAGGGTTCACCATCAATCGTCAGATAATCTTTTGTGTATCCATATTCTATGCTCATCAATTTCCTCCACCCTCTATTCCATATGCCTGAAGCAATGCATTCATCTCGTATTCACTGATACACAGAACCGAACCGTGACGTTTTTTTGTTATTCCCATATCATACTCTTCTTTACTCAATATACGAAATACGCCGTCTGCAAGATTATCACAGACAAGCGGCAGATAACCATCGCCTGACCCAAACTGATCCACAATCAGACACCACTTGCCGGTATTGTAAAGCCGATAAGCTTCAGGACCTTCCACACCAAATAATTGTTCCAGTTCTTCACAGGTTACCGTTTCAAATGGGCCGGACATTAAATCAGTTCCCCGGTCCAACACAATATTTTTTCTTGTTTCATCTTTAGAAAAACGATAGTAATATTCTCCATCCTGTATAATTGTTGTATCAATGATGTGGTTGTCCTTTTCTATATACTTTACCGCCGGCGTAAAAGTATGAAAATCTTTTGTCCAGGATGCATATATCCGATGTTTAGGTTCCGGGTCTTTTTCTTCTTTCACTCTGGACGCCCAGAAAACCAGATAGCTTTCTGTTTCTTTACAATACACAGCTTCCGGTGCCCACACACATCCCGCTTCCGGAATTCCTACTTCCTGCATCCTTTCCTTTTCCCAATGAATCAAATCTTCCGATTCCCAGATTATAATCGATTTACTACCTTCTGTCTGAACCTGCTCCCAGTCCCGTCCATTTTCCATTCGAAGATCTGTTGCAATGATGATATATTTACCGCTGATCTCAGATTTTATAATATAGGGATCCCGTACACCTTTTTCTCCAATTTCCGAAAATAACACTGGTCTTCCGTTATTTAAATCTTTCCAGTGTAAGCCATCATTACTTACTGAGAAATAAATCTGTTCATCCCGCCCCGATCCTGTTCCATCAGTAAAATAAACAAATAAATATCCCTGCATATCAGTCACCTCCTGCAACTATTCTTTCACACTTCCCAGCGTAAGTCCAGCAGTAAAATATTTCTGGCAGAACGGATAGATTACCATCAGCGGTATAATAGATAAGAAAATCTGCGCTGCTTTCATATTCGTATTATTCACACTTAACAGTTCCACTACCTGCGAAAGGTCTCCACTTTGCAAAACGGAATTGATATCCACTACCATTGTCTGCAAAAATGATTGCAGTGGATAATTCTCTGTAAAATTAGAATAGATCAGCCCATCAAACCAGCTGTTCCAGTGATTGATCAGAGAAAAAAGAGTCACGGTTGCTATAGACGGCTTTGAAAGAGGAAGATAAATCTTAACCAGAATTTGCCACTGGCTGGCTCCTTCCAGCATGGCCGACTCTTCCAAGGCTTCCGGAATCCCCCGGAAGAAATTCATCATCAGCACAATATTAAAAATCGGTACACCACAGGGAAGAATCAGCGACCAGAGGGAATCAATCAGCCCCAGTTTTGAAACCACATAATATGTGGGGATTAATCCTCCATTAAAAATCATCAAAAAAACAAAATATGCAGAATAATATTTTCTTGCCCGAAATGTATGATCTGGTTTTGACAATGGATACGCCGCCAGCACGGTCATAATCATATTAAACGGAACACCGATCAGTACTCTTTTCAGAGAAACCAGTGCCGCTGTCCAGAACCGGGAATCTTTCATTACATAGCTATATGCCGATAAAGTAAACTCAACAGGCAGCAGTTTCACCTGATTGGTCATGATGGCATGAGAACCACTAAACGACTGTGCCAGCACATTTAAAATGGGGACAAGACAAATGATCATAAAAAATATGATAATGATACCATTGCATATTAAAAAAAGTTTTCTTGCAGGTGATACTTTTATTTTCTTCATCTTTCATTCCACCTTTCTCAGAATACACGATATCCGGCAAATTTTTCTGCCAGTTTATAGGACACTACAATCAGGATACCGGAAACAACAGATTTAAAAAATCCAACTGCTGCTGACAAAGAATATTGCTGATTCACAAGTCCCAGCCGATAAACTAAAGTATCAATAATATCACCGGTCGCATATACACTGGCACTATACATATTAAATATCTGATCAAAACCGGCATTTAAAATACCACCGATAGAAAGTACTGTCATCAAAACAATTATTGGCGCAATACCCGGAAGCGTTACATGTATCGTCTGTTTCCAGCGTCCTGCTCCATCGATTGCGGCTGCCTCGTATAATCCGGGATCAATACCGGTAAGTGCAGCTAGATAAACAATCGCATTATAACCAAAGTTTTTCCAGACATCTGTAAAAATCATGGTCCACGGAAACAGCATTTTATTTCCAAGAAAATCGATTGGTGTTTTGATCAGACCAATATTCATAAGAACTGTGTTCAGAAATCCTGTGTCTGTCTGTGTACTCCCCTGAGATAAAAAGTTAGTAAAAATGCCGGCAAGAACAATCCATGAAAGGAAGTAAGGTAAATATGTAATTGTCTGTGCTGTTTTCTTAAACCATTGATGTCCTACTTCATTTAACAATAAAGCAAATGCGATTGGAATGACCAGATTTCCTATAATTTTCCCAACAGCAATTACTAAAGTATTCCTCAAGGCTGGCAGAAAGTTAGGTAATTTCATCAGAGTACGAAAATTATCCAGGCCAACCCACTCTGATTTCAGGAATCCCAGTCCTGGCTGGAAATCTTGAAATGCCATGACAAGACCAAAAATCGGAAGATAATTAAAAATGAATAACAGCAGGCAGGGAAGCAGAAGCATCATATGAAAGCTTCTCTGCCTTGACTTATATACCTGAATAGAATTTGCTTTCTTTTTTTTCATAAACCAATCTCTCCTTTAGAAATTCACTTTCCAAAAACAGGAAAAGGGCTGCTGCAAAATCACAGGCACCGTTTCTTTCTCCGGTCCGACAGAATTTGCAGCAGCCCGCCCTATTTACTTATTTATTTTCACAACATTAGATATTACTGGTTCTGATCATACCATTCCTGTGCTTCTTTCGTTGCATCTGCTCCTCCCAGGGCTTCCCAAGAAGCAAGGAAATCATCATAGCTGTCTACACTCTCGCCTGTGATAATTTTTACCAGCGTTTCCAGGGTCATACTATCCAGTGTGGAGTACGCACTTGCCATTGTATCCGTCGGCACATAGTTGTATGCCAGATAATTAAAGTTACCTTCTTCAATTAATTTGAGCATTGTCAGACCACCGCCCAATGGATCGCCGTATACGGTATAATTACTGATTCCTGTTTGTACATCTGCATCACTTTCCGCCAATTTATCAGCCAGAGTTCCATCTTCTGCTGCTGAAGTATAAGCAACAATAGAATCTGCAGTTACCCGTCTTGCACTTGACAGTTCATCCAACTGATTATTTGTTACTGCCTGATAGATATCAGATACACTTTCAATACTCTCTGTCGGAGAAGTTAACTGTACCAATGAGGTCTTCCATCCGCTGTATACACCTGTTTTTCCATTATATTTTTCGTATTCTTCCGCACTTTCAGGATAGCAGAATTTCTGTACACTCAGATTTGCCATCTTAACAATAGCTTCGGGATTGGCACATTTACTGCTGATTACATAGTATCCATTTGGATTTGTCGGTATGAACGGTTTAGAAGAACCTTCTCCCATACCATCCGGAACCTTGGCAGTAACAATATGAGCGTTGATATCAGATTTCATCGCGTCGATTGCCGGTACCATAGCTCCCCAGTTCGGTGCAAACCATATACCACATTTCCCGGAACCAATATCTTCAAGCAGCTGATTATAATCCATTGTACCAAAGTTTTTAGCAAGAGAACCATTCTGATACATTTCCTGGAGATCAGTCAGACCTGCTTTCATCTCATCTGACAAAGCTCCTCCCCACACAATTTCTCCATCCTTTTCAATAAATGTAAACTGACCGCTCCAATGTCCCGGTGCAGCTCCATATCCTTCAAAGAATGCCTGCAATCCTGACCAGTATGTAAATCCATCTTTACCATTCAATGCCAATCCATAGGTATCATTCTGACCATTTCCATCAGGATCATTCGCTGTAAAAGCCAGTGCCACCTCTTTCAACTCATCCATTGTTGTCGGAATTTCCATTCCCAGATTATCCAGCCAGTCCTGACGAATAAACATCATCATGGCCGCACTGTGGTTGTCATATACCTGTGGAATACCATATAATTTTCCATCTACTTTAGCAGAATCTAAAGCTCCCTCTCCGCCTACTGCAATGTACTCTTTCAATTCATCCGTTGCATATGTTTCAAACGCTTCATCAATGCTTGCAATAACGCCAGTCTGTGCATATTTCACCAGATCTGCGCCTCTCACATACATAATGTCCGGATATGTGCCGGATGCAATCGCAGTCGTTCTTTTATTTTCTTCCTGCGTTCCATCCACATTATACATCAGTTTCAGATCATAGCCTTCTTCTTTGTACAGATTCCACCAGGCATTATCTTCAGCACTCTCACCGGGAGCCCAATCAAAATCAGAATTATATGCAACTCCAACATTTAATGTAATCGGATTATCGTATCCATATACATTTTCGTCAGTCTCCACACTTTCTGCGTTTTCTTCTGCTGTCGTTTCCGCACTGGTCTGTGCATCCTCTTTTTCACTGCTGCCGCACGCTGCCAGACCTGCTGTCATTGATAATGCCAATAACATTGATACTACTCTCTTTTTTTTCATTTCAGGTACCTCCTGTCCTTTTCTATAAACAAATCATACACGAATCCCTGTTTTTTTACTATTTTCGTATTTTTACTTTCTTATCCATATTTGTTTAAAAAGAGAACGGGTATATGAACTATTTATCGTCCATATACCCATTTTTTATACAGGAATACAAATAATAACCTCCACACCGCCCAAACTGCTCTGCTCAATTCTCAATCCGGCTTTCTCTCCAAAATAAAGCTTTAGTCTATGGTGGATATTCACAATTCCTGTTATAGACTCCTTCTGTTCAATTTTCCTTCGCATTTCTTCGATTGTTTCCCCGGTTATATGATCCCCGTTGTCATGTACCTGTATTTCAAGAATATGAGTCTTCTTCACAAATACTACGTTCAGGAGTCCATCCTTTTCCTTATCTTCCAGTCCGTATTTCAAAGCATTTTCTATTACAGGCTGTAAAATCAGTCTGGGAACTTCTATCCGACCATACTCCTCTGGCAGATCTTCAAACTCCACTTTGATTCGATCATAAAAACGTATTTGCTGGATGCTGGTATAACTTCTCGCATGAGCTACTTCATCTTTTAACAGCACATTGCTCTCATCATTTCTGGTAATAAACTGAAAATAAGAACTCAGATGTCCTGCAAGCTGCTCTGCACCTTCCAGATCTTCTCTGCGGATTTTATTTCGTAAAGACATAAAACTGTTATACAGAAAATGTGGATTAATCTGTGCCTGCAGCTGCTTCAATTCCGCTTTCTGAGCCAGATCTTTTTGTTCAACCACCTCTTCCATCAACATTTTTTGATGATCCTGCATTTTGTTAAAACGTTCAAACAAATAACTGAATTCGTTTTCTCCATAATTTTGCGTTCCTTCGTAATTAAGCCCTTCTTTTTCGGCCTGTGCAAAAGCATCTACCAGTTTGCTCAGCGGTTTATGAATCAATATCTGTGTTCTTCTGGAAAAATACACAGAAATACCACAAACAGCAATCATATAGATAAACATCACCCATTTATAAAAAGAAATATCTTTTAAAATTTCCTTTTCCGGCACATACTGAACAAAGTATCCGAAAAACTCTGACTGTGCGACGAATATCTGATACCTCTCATCATGTAGTATGATTGCGTCAGATAAACCTGAACCATGTGCCAGTTTTTCTTTTACAATCTCTAAAATTTCTTTTCCATTATCATCTTCACCATTACTGTGAATAAAAATATCTTCTTCGCCATCATATAAAAATGAACCACTGCCTTCTATGGTATTGAAAGTCTGCAATGACTTTCTGACTTTTTCTTTATCGAATTTGACCACAAACATAGCATTTGGTAATTCCTGTTCCTGATTATAAGGAACCCCTGTTGATACCATATATAATCCGCCGTCAAAAAGACTAATCCCTTTGTTATTTAATAAAGACAAAGCCCGAACTTTCTCCAACTCTTCTTCTTTTAATTCGCCAATCGTTATATCAGATATATACCATTCCGTTTTGGGCAAATATATGATTCCTGTCTCAATCAGAGAATTACTGTTTTTCAGCATAAGAATACGTTCCTGTTCTGACAGATACGCATCTCTCAGTTCGTAATCATCCAGTAAAGTCACAGGATGCACCAAAAATGCAAGCTTCCTGTCTGAAAACAGATTCAACAGAATATTCTGAGTATTTGCCATCTGATTGTCCAATGTTTCCAGATAAAAACCTGCCTGTGCATTCATTTTATCATAAACTGATTTTCTTACATATGCAGTTGCATTGTAATACAGAATTCCTGAAAAAATAAGATTGATTGTAAGAACCACCGCAAAGATAGTCAATTGCTTGATCCAGATTGATTGTTTCCATCTGATTTTATGTTTTTTAGAAAATTTCACGATTCCTGTCTCCATAACGATCCCTGTATTCCACAGGCGATATACCAATGACTTTTTTAAAAACACGATTAAAAGAAGGAACTGACAAATACCCTACTTCAACTGAAACATCCTGAATCTTTTTAGATGTTGTTGTCAGTAAGATTTTTGCTTTCTCCAGACGTTTATTGCTTATATACTCTGTAACATTACATCCATATGTCTGTTTAAATATTCTGGACAAATAAGAGGCATTCAGGTAGCTGATATCCGCCAGTTTGGTCAACGTCAGCTCCTCCTGCAAATGTCCTTCAATATATATAACAACCTTTTCTAACACTTCCTGTGTTCGGTTCCTGCCATCAGATTCCAGATATAAAACAATTTTGTTTGCTATCGAATTCAGATATTCTGCCGCATCCTTCCGATTTTTATGAATATCAATATCAATCAGTGCATTCAGAGATATATCCTGATCTATTTTTCCTTTTAAATGGTTTATGTTAATATAACGCAGCAAAAGAATCGATATCGAATAATATAACTCTGTTATCTCTGTCGATAATTTTTCCTCATTTCCATAAAGCAAGCTTGTCAATGACTGCAGCATGTCAACAAATTCTCCGTATCTCTTGGATTCAAGAAACTGTTCCAGATGTTTTACCTGAACCTGAAGATTCTCCGGTACTTTTTGCACACTGGTCTGCATAAAAGGTGTTTTTGCCCGAATGATTCGCTGTACTCCGCTTCCTATTCTCCCGATTGCCTCCCGTTTCAATCGATTCAGATACATTTCGCTGTCTTTTAGATAGCATCTCTCATCACAGGTGACAAATGATACCGACAATGCCTCTTTTGTCAATAGTTTCTGCTGGATGTATTCCAATGCACCTGAAAGATTGGCGTACAGGCGATTCCACGTTCTTGCTGATATAGGATTTTCCATGAAATGTTCCGGCTGAAAAAACACAAGATAATAGCCATCACTGTCATAATAAAGAAAATATTTTATTTTCACAGGCAGAAACTCCTGGAGAACTTCATTCAAAATCCATTCTTTTTCCATACCTTCTTCAAAACTATAACCTTCACAGCTATCTATCCTCAAAAGAAAAACAAACAAAGCTTCTTCCGGTACAAGAGGAATGGAAAAGGCATTTAGTTTTTCTTCACTTAAATTCTCTACGTCATTTCCATAAAAACACTCTTTCAAATAATTTCTCTGTAGTACCGTCTGTGCCTGTTTCATATTTTTCTGAAATTTATACTCTTTCATTTCAGACAACATCATCTGCTCAATTTCACGAAACGCTTCTGCAACATTTTGAATCAATACTTCATATGATTCACTTTTTAATAGATACCGAACATCCTTATTTCCCATAATCTGATATAAATCATCAAAGTCCCGGTACCCTGTCAAAAAAATCACACGACATTTTGGCCAGTTTTCTTTGATCAGGTGAAACAATTCTATTCCTGTCATCCCCGGCATTTTAATGTCAGTCATCACAACATCAAATCTTATTTTTTCCAGCAAATTGACAGCCATTGTTGCAGATTTAGCCACATATACATCAATGTCAAGGCCTGATTCATATTTAAATAATTCTTCAAGAGTTACTAAAATATCCGGCTCATCATCAACAATTAACAAATTCCCCACACATTTTCACCTCTTTATTTCTGTTTTTCCTTTCTCTGATGCATTTCGATATATCATGTTATTATTTTTACCTCTTTGATACACAGATTTCATTATATTATATCAAATCATAAGAAGCGATCAATTTTTCATTTTTTTACATTATTATCATTTGATGACAAAAAAGATGGCTCTGCCCATTTAAAGCCAAAGCCATCCCATTCTGCTTCTTATTCTTCGTTTTATCAGCTCTGATGAAATTTCCCCAGAAATTCCCTCATCCTTGTATGTTCTGCCTGGAATACTTCTTCCGGCGTTCCTTCCAGTGCAATCACTCCTTTATCCATAAAAATGATCCTGTCAGAAATGTTTCTTGCAAATTCCATTTCATGGGTTACGATCACCATGGTAATATCCAGATCAGCCAATGAACGGATCACCTTCAGGACCTCACCGGTAAGCTCCGGATCAAGAGCCGATGTGGGCTCATCAAAGAACAGAATTTTCGGATTCAATGCCAAAGCTCTCGCAATCGCCACACGCTGACACTGCCCGCCGGAAAGCTGGAAAGGATATGCATCTTCCTTATCCGACAGTCCCATCTTGGCAAGAAGTTCTCTTGCTTCTTTATATACTTCTTCTTTATTTCTTTTCTGTACATGGATCGGTGCGTCCGTAATATTTTTCATTACAGAATAATGAGGAAACAGATTAAAATTCTGGAATACCAGCCCGAAATATGACTGAATCTGCTTCAGTTCATTCTTAGAAGGATACATAACTTTTCCTTTTTCCACCCAAGATGCCTTTTTCCCCAGATAAATGACTTCTCCTCCATCAATGCTTTCCAGCATAGTCGCACATCTCAACAATGTGGATTTACCCGATCCGGAAGGGCCGATGATCGATACAATTTCTCCTTCTTCTACCGCAAGAGAAATATCCTTAAGAACGCCCGTACCATCAAATCCTTTTTCTATATGGTTCATTTCCAAAAGCTTCATGTTTTATTCCTCCTAACGATAGTAATCCAGCTTCTTCTCGAACAGTTCCATTACCCATGCCACCACAAAGTTAAAAACATAATAGAACACACCGGCTATAAAGAACGGAATAACCGTCGTCTGTGCAGCTGCAATCTGTTTCGCCACAGCAAACATTTCTATGTAGGATACGGAATACACAAGTGAAGTATCTTTAACCAGAGTAATCACTTCATTTGTAACAGACGGCAATACAATCTTTACCACCTGCGGAAGTATCACTTTAAAAAATGTCTGACTTTTACTGTATCCCAGAAGCTGAGCGGCTTCGTACTGTCCTTTCGGTATGGATTCAATACCTGATCTGTAAATCTCCGCAAAATATGCTGCATAATTCAGGGAACATCCCAACAGAATCGCAGTAAACTTATAGCCTCCGATATTCATCCCCCAAAGATAATAAGGTCCAAAATACCAGATCAGGAGCTGAAGCATCAGCGGTGTTCCTCGCATAATGGAAATATAAATTTTTACGATCCAACTGATGGGCTTAATACGGCTGACTCTTCCAAAATAAACAACCATACCCAGAGGCAAAGAAAAAATCAATGTCAGCGCAAATATGAGACATGTCTGACCAAACCCAATAGTCAGCTGCCGTAACATCACCTCAAAACTCATATATTCTCCTTCCATACGGTAAAGCTCTCAAAAACATTTCAACCTGATACTTCTTTAAGCGAACATGCCCCCCGGGAATCCTCCCGAGGGGTCTGCTTCGCTCTATTCTATCATTCTATATTGATTATTCCGCTTTTAATGTAACCATATCAGCGATCTCATACTTCTCAGCAAGTTCGGCTACTGTACCATCATTTGTCAGTTTCTGAAGATCTGCATTGACAATATCACACAGTTCCTGGTCACCTTTTCTAAATCCGATTGCATACTGCTCTGTGTTCAAAGTTTCATCCAGAATCATAAATCCTTCTCCTCTGGAATTCAACTGGTATTTGGCAACTCCTACGTCAATTGCCAGAGCATCCAAAGCACCCGCCTGCAATTCAGTAAATGCTGTATTATAATCAGCAAATTCATTCAATGAACCGAAAGTATCTGCCAGAGCTTTCTGTCCTCCTTCTTCTTCACTCTGCAAAAGATCCAGAGCTGCGGAAGCTGCCTGAACACCAACGATTTTACCTGCCAGATCTGCCAGTGTTGAAATACCGGAATTCTCAGCAACAACAATCACCTGGCTGTTATCCACATAAGGAACTGAGAATGTATAGTCATCTTCCCGTCCGTTCATGGTAAATCCGTTCCAGATACAATCAATAGATCCTGAATTCAGTTCCATATCCTTGGAATCCCAGTTAATCGGTTTCTTTACTAACTTCCAGCCTTCCAGGTCACATACAGCCTGTGCCAGTTCCAGGTCAAATCCAGTATATTCACCATTATCATCCATGTATCCATACGGCGGATATTCTGCATCAAAACCAACAGTGAAAGTCTTGACACTGCTGGAATCTGTCACATCAGAAACTTCTTCTGCCTCTTCCGCTTCATCCTCAGCTGCTTCCTCTGTCTCATCAGCTGTCTCAGTCTCCTGAGAAGCATCTGTCTGTGTCTCTTCTTCTTTCGCACCACAGCCTGCAAACATAGACAGAACCATGGAGGTTGCTAATAATAAACTTAAAACTTTCTTCTTCATAATAATAGTCTCCTTTATCCAATTCGCATGGTAACACTCTATCATAGTAAAGCAGTCGTGTCAAGCACTTCTTGGAATTTAATACCCCGTACTCCGATGGTATTCTCTCGTAAGCCTTTCTAACATTTTTTCCAATGCTTTCCGGTATCCGTTAAAATTTCCTTTCTTTTTTTCTTCCAGCGCTTTTGCGTATTCTTTTCCGTCTTCGGATTCAAACATTTCTTTTGCAGCAGCTTCAACTTCCGCAAGAATCTCATTTTCGCTGTTACTGTCTACTCCCAGTTCTGCAGCCTTTTCGGCAAATGCCCGGATTCCTTTTTCCATATAAACCGCATACAGATAACTCTTAATAGATGCCATCGTTCTCAGATGCTCATACGCCCGTGAAAAACAGGTAATCGCCTCTTCCATCTGGAACAGTCTTGCATATGCACATCCCATATTATGGTAAATACCTCCGATAAACTGACCGCCCAGCTGATCTTTTTCTGTATCATTCCCTTCGAGTTTATCATGGAGAGCTTTCTGGTAAACCTTGATGGCATTGACATATTTGCCATGTTCCATCAGATAATCCCCTTTGATTTTTTGCCGAAGCACCTCCGGTTCCTGAGAGAACTTCTGAATCTGCTGATTCAGTTTTCTGAATTCGTCCAGAGACAAATAATTAATCTCCTTGAAGATCGGAAGAATAAAATCACCGATCTTAAGATTCTCATCCAGAAGATTGTAAAGCTTCTGTGCCAATTTTTTCAGTCCCAGTTCATCTCTGAGCCAAAAGCATAATTCCTCATTGATGATCGTAGAATCCAGCAAATACATATTATGATATAAATAAAAACACAATTCCTCGATAGAATATATATTCGTACTGACATTCTCTATATAATAGGGCAGTTTGGCCCGTTTTACCTGACATAAAATATAACCGCTCATTCTGCCCCTCCTTTAACCAACCATTATTTCCTGCCATTTTAAACATGAACTTGGATACATTTCTCCGAATCCCATATCTTCCACATCAATCTTACAACGATTTGCGGACTCAAATTCCAGATGCAGATGCAGCCTTGTGGCCTTTGGCGGTCTTTTGGGGAGTCCCGGAAGTTTCATACTATATCGTTCTTTCCGTGTATTTTCCATATTACTCACCACAAAAGTAAGTTCATCTATATCATCCATCAACAGCTCACAATCACCCACTGCCTCATACCAGTTGACACCTGCGGAAATCAATGAATGGTAAGCCGGTGTGCCAAAAACCATCATATCCATTCCCACATTCAGCCTTACCATATCATTTCCCGCATACAGATACCCTTTCAGATTCCGCTCTTCTACTTTTTCTTTTGCTCCATAACACGCACCTTTTGCGAACAAATTATTGCCATAAAATACATGCCGTTGATGACGACACAAAAGCGGTACCGAGCGTACAGCCCACTCTCTGTCAAATCCCTCTCCTACCAGAAAGATACTGGAAAACACCTCATTTCCGATAGATTCCTGAATCAACTCATAAAAATCAAAATCTCTCGCTACCGCATCCTGATGCAGTGTAACTCTCTTTCCTCTCTTTACACTGACCTGCACCGGTTTTGTCTTTTTATCCATCACAAGCTTCGAAAAAGCTACCTCATCCTGATCAAATGTAAACAGTGCCACATTTCTGCTCCATATTTCCATTCTCTGGTACAGTGTATGATAATAAAAGCTTTCCTCATAATCCTGAAGAAAACATCTCTTCCTGGAAAATCCCATATATTCACAGGCAACTCGAATATTCTCTACCATTGCTTTTGTCAGCTTCGGTGTTGTTATCATTAGACCGCTGATGCTCTTAATGGGATCCGGTACCCCCAGAATCCGAAGTGCATTTCCGATAAAAATACCCAGAAGTTCACCTGTCTGCCTTTCCTGTCCATCCACTGTCACCGTGCGTTCATTGGAACAGAGTTCATATAGATTATCCAGATATATTTCTTCCTGCTGGCTTACAAAGTATTCCACTTCAAGGCCAAAATGCCATTCCTCTTCACCTGGTTTTTTGCTCAGACAATTGGGAAATGTATACTGACCGCTTCCCACTTTCATAGGCAGAGAGACCGGCTCGCCTTCTCTTCTGTCATAATAGCACAGCTGTGAGACTTTTTCCCCCAGATCAAAACCAACTATAATATTTCTGACTTCATTCATCTTTGTGCCTCCACCTTCATCACTCAATCAGAGGGAACATCTTTTCTGCCAGCCGTTCCCTTACCAGATACTCGTGCATAGCATCCTCCGTCTGCTCATACTGCAGCAGTTTCTGTCCCGCCAGCATCTGATTTAACAATTGATATTTGGAGTTTCCTTCCTGAGAAGTTTCCTCCAGCATCAAGGTTTTCTCTTCCGTCTTTATGGTTTCTTTCGGTGTTTCAACCGTCAGATAATAACGAAGCGTTTCGCCATAAAACAGCAGAAATTCTTTTACAAAAATTCCCTGATACATATTCCGCATCGGTTCACTCTTGAACTTTTGACTTGTATCCTTCTCCGTTTCCAGACAATAGTGGATATTTACTTTTGCATTGGCTGGGTATCTTGCCTCCACAAATTGCTTATCATCCAACTGGTATGGCTTTGTATAACACGGTGGTAAGTTTCGGAAAAACGCAAATCTGAGACTTGTTTCACTGCATTCTTCCAGTATTTTCCGTATCCATTGATCTTCCTTCTCCGATATCGTCTCCTTTTCAGAATAATACTTAAGGAGAGCCAGACGACAGATTCTGTCCACCTCCATATTTTTTTCAAAGCAGACTTCCAGACATTGAAAAATATACGCATCTGTCTCTTTTTGACCCAGGAAATACTCATAAGCCCAGAACGAAAGATATGCCAGTATTACCTGCTGCTTGCCTTTCTGTTGAATATAACTTTTTAAAATTTCATGTCCCTGTTTCAGATATACTCTGCCAAACATGGCAAGAAGCATGATTTCTTCTTCCAGAGCATAGGTTTCAAGCTGAAAGCCCTTCATCTTCTCCCATAAAAGAGCCATCTGTTCTACCGGTCCCAATAAATTATCACTCAAATACGAAAGGATAATATCATCATATTTCCCTTCCTCAAAAACATGGAGCGACAGATATACAAGCTCCTCCTGTTCCACAAACTCCATACGCAGAATCATACGGCTTGCCAGCTTTACAAGACTCTCTGTACGGATTCCTTCATATCCATACTCTTTCACGATCTCAAAAGCCATCTCATACATGCCTTTTTCAATCAGGAGCTCTGCCAAAAGTACTTTGTCAACCTTTGCAAATGTCATGTAATCCATTTTTTTCAGATAGCTGTCCAAAGTATCATCGCCTGCATGTGCAGCGTAATATTCCAGAATCTTTTTACAGATATTGTGACGGTATTCCTCACGAAATTCCTGCATCTGAGCAGCATGCTGATAACATCCCAGATTTCTCACGCGAATCTCACTTTTACCACTGCAGACAGCCAGTAGAAGCCCCGGAAATGATACATCCAGTGCTGCGCATTGTTTCACATATTCTTTTTCATCCATCAGTTTTTGAAGATTGTAATCCACCGTGGATACATATCTTCTTTTCCTGTCATCCTCAAAGAAAATTCTGGCATTTGTATTGTACAGATTGATATATGCGACTCCGTCATTGCATGGATATACTTCCTCCTGCTCCAATTCTTCATGACACACGACTACATTTCTTATCTTGGGATCATCACAATAAATTCTATAGGAAAACATCACTCTTGCAAGCATTTCCCCTGTAGTTTTACTGGTAAGTCCTCCGATACATTCCTGATAAACAGTCGCAAAATCCTCATTAATTTTTCCTGCTTTCAGAGACTCCATGGCAAATTGCTCCATAGATTTTTTATAATTTTGATATGTGGCTTTATCTACTTCTTTATTTCTGATGACATTCGCATATACCTGAGCCCGTTTTTTGCTGCTGAGTGCATTATTATACACAAAATACATACGGATCACCTGTGGCAATACATCCGGATATCCTTTCGGCATCGTCTCTATATAGTACTCATATAACCTGGTAATCCGAATATCCTGTTCAACAGCCAACGCATACCATCGAAAATACTTTTTCTTTCCCGGCTGCCCCTTCATAATATATTTGCAAATGCTGTCTACCAGATTTTTCCCGGGAAATGCTTCATAACAGCTTACCAAAAGTTCATAAATCATGGGACGATAAGACTTCACGTATTCTGACAGATGTCCAATCCGAAGGGTAAGTTCCTCCGTAAGCTTTCCATGCTTTGCAGCAAAATTCAACACCTGAACCATAAACGGTGAAAGCTTTTTCAAATTATTCTCTTCTTTTTCAATCAACTCATAAGCATCAAGATATAAAAACGGGCTGGTACATCCCAGCTGATACAACTCTTCCATCATATACAGCTGTTTTGCACTTGATCTACGGTATTCTTCCCCATCCATAAGAACAGACAGAATGATCCTGCTTCCCGGATTCATGCGATGCAGAGTTGCGATTCTCTCACGCGCCGATGCACGCTGCTCGTCGGTTGCTACTCCCGTTCTCACAGCAAGTGCCAGATATACTGCCTCCTCTTCCATCTGCTCTCTTGAAAATGACAGTTCTCTAAGCGGCCAGAGTGCAGACATTGCATCAGGAATATTACCCGTTTGGTAATATACATATGCCTCCATCAGCTGATGTCTTGGGAAATAGCACCCCAGATCCTTTAATTCTTTTAACTCATGAATGGTAAAATCTTTCCATTCTTCCTGACTGATTTCTCCCAGACGGAACTGTTTATATGCCAGCGCAATTCGGGTCTGTGCTTTCTTTTCAAATATATGAGTGCTAATCTGATACTCTGAATTGCCCGATGCCGTCACTTCATAAATCAATGTTCCATACACCGTTTTAATCCGAATCTGACCGTACTTTTTCCCATGTCCCAGTTTATCTTTCCGAATCAGATATTCCAGTCCATATACACTGCCGATAAAATCTTCCGAAGTGATTACTTTTTTCTCCACTTCAAGAAAATCCCCTCTGACTTCCACTTCCATCTTTACAAAACCCCAGGTGTTTTTATACAGATAGAGGGAATCTTTCAGTGTACTCTCGATTCTATCCCAGCTTTTTCCTTCTTTATCCAAATGAATCTGTACAGGTTCCTTTTTTCCTGCACCAATCAAAAATTCTTCCATATGCTGATAGGTTACAGGATTTTTTGACATTCCTCTGTACAGACTCAAATATTTTCTATCCGATCCCTGCAGCACTTTCGGAAAACTTTTACTGGCATACAACCGAAAAGCCTCTCTGTAATCATTCTCTGCCAACTTTACAAAATCATTCAGCGTGCGAATCTTTCCCAGAGATGTCTGTATCTGTCCTTCTTGTATTGCCAGCTTTACGGGAACCTGATATTCTCCCAGACTGCTGTTGATCGTAATCTCAGCATGTACCTCATCCCCTGCACTAAGCCCCTTCACATCAATACCGTAAGGAATACATACCGCTGTCCCTGAAAATTTTTCTTTTGCCAGCAAAAGCCGCCGGTCAGAAGACATAGCCATCCCCTTAATCCGGCGATTATCCGCCGCTCCTATAAATAATTCTCCCCGATAATTCTCCCCTGCTTTTGTCTCAACAGTGATTTCCGTATCAGAGAGGACCAGTTTGGGTACTTCATATTCAAATCTTCCGTTTATCAACTGTTCCATTCTTCTCTTCAAAGTATTCACCTGCTCCTGCTTTCTTTCTGACATCTTTTCCAATCGAGGTCAAGTACGCCTCTTGACTAATTTCCATCTCGCATTATAATTTATATAAGATGTAAAACCATATTTCACAATACACAAAATTATTTCATGTTAAATTATACACCAACCAAAACATGGATGCAAGGAAAGAGGAGAAGTTACATTATGATTAAGCATAAAGATCATTTCCACGGCAGTGACCTGGAAGCAATTGAAAAATATTACCACATAAAAAAAGAGGATATTGTCAGCTTCAGTGCCAATGTCAATCCTCTTGGAATTTCTTATCGTTTACGCTCCACTCTGGCTGAGAATCTGGATGCCATTACCACTTATCCCGATCGGGAATATACGGCTCTTCGCAAGTGCATCGCAGAATACGCCGGAACTCAGCCCGAGAATATTATCGTGGGAAATGGTTCCACCGAGCTGATTTCTCTGTTTATTCAAACCCGTCATCCGAAAAAAGCTTTGATTCTTGGTCCTACCTATTCTGAATACGAACGGGAGATTTCTCTGGGTGGCGGAACCACTTTGTACTATCCACTGAAAGAGGAAAATGGCTTCCGCATGGACGCTGATGACTTCTGCAGCCATCTTTCAGATCAGCTTGATCTTCTGGTTCTGTGTAATCCGAATAATCCTACTTCTACAGCTATCACTTGCAGGCAGATGCGTCGTATCCTGGATTCCTGTCTTCAGTATGGAATCTTTGTGATGGTAGATGAAACTTATGTAGAGTTTGCACCTCATGAAAATGAAATTACTTCCGTGCCGCTGACCAATTACTATACCAACCTGATCATTTTGCGGGGAACATCCAAGTTCTTTGCAGCACCCGGGCTTCGTCTGGGCTATGCCATCACCGGCAATCAGGATCTGATCAAAGCGATCAATACCCGCAAAAACCCATGGACCATCAATTCTCTGGCAGAGATTGCCGGACGCCTGATGTTCCCGGATGAAGAATATATTCAGCTTACCCGTGATCTGATCACCTCAGAACGTGACCGGATCTATAAAGAATTGTCCACCTGGGACACTGTCACTGTCTTTGAGCCGATGGCAAACTTTATACTTGTCAAAATACTCCGCCAGGATGTAACTTCACAGGATATGTTCGATCACTGCATCCGCAAGGGATTGATGATCCGGGATTGCTCCACCTTCCCGTTCCTGGACAATCACTTTATCCGCTTCTGCATCATGAAACCGGAACAGAATGACAGTCTTTTGGAAGCATTCCGGGAGAAGCTGAATAAATGATAGAATAATTTTGTTCTGTATATAAAATGTTGAGGCAGATGGAGCCTGTGTGGCGCATCAATATCAGTCCGCTTCCCTTCATCTAACTGTTTACGGAGACTTAAGCGCGACGGCTCACCGGAGCGTTTTAGTCGAAGTTAACAGTTAGATGAAGGGGAGCGACCTGTTTCTGAAATGGAGCACGGTCTTTGTTCTTAATTATCTAACAAACTTAAATTATATCATTGAAAATCAAACAGCGATATCTGATTCGACTCCGGGATATCCCCAAAGATATGCAGATCATCCATAAAGTCAATGACATTCTTACTGACCTTTGTTCTTTGCCTAAAATCATCTTTTGACAAGAACTGCCCATCGCGGGCTGCCAGTACCACCGCATCAGCCGCCTTGTCTCCCAGACCTTCAATACTGTCCAGAGCAGGCATCAGTTTTCCCTCTACGATCTGAAAACGATGAGCCTGTGCCTTATACAGATCCACTTCTGTAAAATCAAATCCCCGGGCATACATTTCCTGTACGATTTTCATGTCTTTCAAGGTATCCTGTTCTTTTTTCGTCAAAGTATCGCTTCGCTTTTTATAATCCGCCAGATAATATTCCAGCCGGTCTCTTCCCATACACATCAGTTCATAAGAAAATGCTGATGCTCTGATACTGAAATAAGCCGCATAGTATGCCAGCGGATAAAAGATTTTATAATAAGCAATCCGATAGGCCATCATTACATAAGCTGCCGCATGGGCTTTCGGAAACATATATTTGATCTTTTTACAGGACCAGATATACCAGTCCGGTACATCATGGGCTTTCATCTCTTCTTCCCACTCCGGTTTCAGACCTTTTCCTTTACGTACACTCTCCATAATCGTAAAGGACTGCTCACTGTCCAGACCCTTGTTGATCAGATAGATCATAATATCGTCTCGGGTACAGATTGCCGTGGAAATTGTAGCTTTTCCTTCCTCAATAAGTGTCTGGGCATTTCCGAGCCACACATCCGTACCATGAGACAAACCCGATATACGAATCAAATCCGAAAATGATGTCGGTTTGGTATCCAGAAGCATCTGAATAACAAAATCGGTTCCAAACTCCGGTACCCCCAGACATCCAAGAGGACATCCGCCGATATCTTCCGGTGTAATTCCCAGCGCTTCCGTGCTCTTAAACAATGACATTACTTCTTTATTATCAAGAGGAATCGTCTGCGCCTCCAGCCCTGTCAGATCTTCCAACATACGAATCATGGTAGGATCATCATGTCCCAGTATGTCCAATTTCAAAAGATTGGCATCAATAGAGTGATAATCAAAATGAGTCGTTATAATATCCGTATCCGTATCATTCGCCGGATGCTGAACAGGAGTAAAGGAATTAATATCTTCCCCAAAAGGAAGAACAATAATTCCACCCGGATGTTGTCCGGTCGTTCTTCGGATTCCGGTACAGCCCTGAACGATCCGGTCAATCTCGCAATTTCTTTTATGAATTCCTCTTTCTTCGTAATAATTTTTTACATAACCAAAAGCAGTCTTATCCGCCAGCGTACCGATGGTACCTGCCCGGAATGTCTGCCCTGCTCCGAAGATAACCTCCGTATATTTATGTGCTTTACTTTGATATTCTCCCGAAAAATTCAAGTCAATATCCGGCTCTTTATTTCCTTTAAATCCAAGGAACGTCTCAAATGGGATATCAAATCCTGCCTTCACAAGAGGAGCTCCACAATTCGGGCATACCGCATCCGGCATATCACACCCGGCTCTTCCGCTATATGCTTTCACCTCCGGAGAATCAAAATCATAATAATGACATTTCTCACAGTAATAATGAGGACTCAGAGGGTTTACTTCGGTTATTCCTGCCATGGTAGCCACAAAAGAAGATCCTACTGATCCACGGGATCCCACCAGATACCCGTCTTCATTGGATTTCCATACCAGTTTCTGAGCAATAATATACATAACCGCATAACCATTGGAAATAATAGAATTCAGTTCTCTTTCCAGACGGGCCGATACGATTTCCGGAAGATTCTCCCCATAGATCTCATGCGCACGGTTATAACAAATTTCTCTCAACATATTATCCGAATTTTCAATAACCGGAGGAAACTTTCCATCACGGATCGGGCATACACGGTCGCACATTTCCACAATCTTATTTGGATTGGTAATAACGACTTCTTCCGCTTTCTCTGCTCCCAGATATTCAAATTCCTTCAGCATTTCTTCGGTAGTCCGCAGATACAACGGAGCCTGATCATCCGCATCGGAAAATCCTTTTCCTGTCATGATAATTCTGCGGTATATCTCATCCTCCGGGTCGATAAAATGAACGTCACAGGTTGCCACCACCGGTTTATGGAACTGCTCCCCCAGCTTGACAATTCTTCGGTTCAGATCCCTCAGATCTTCTTCCGATGTAACATTATCCCTGTTTTCATCCCGGATCATAAACATATTATTACCGATAGGCTGTATCTCCAGATAATCATAAAATTCCACCAGACGGGCAATCTCCGAATCCGGTGCATCTCCGACAATAGCCTGAAACAATTCACCTGCTTCGCAGGCTGAACCAATCATCAGCCCCTCTTTATACTGCAGATATACACTCTTGGGAATTCTCGGCCGCCTGTTATAATAATCCAGATGAGATTTTGACACCAGACGGTACAGATTTACCCTTCCCACTTCACTGGTTGCAAGAATAATTGCATGATAAGTCGGAAGTTTTTTAATTGTGTCCGCAGACATTTTTCCTGCTTCATTTAACTGATCGAGATTTGTTATATCTCTTTCTTTACACATTTTAACAAACTTCACAAAAATTTCAGCCGTACAGGCGGCATCATCCACCGCACGATGATGATTCTGCAAAGAGATATTCAAAGCCTTTGCCACTGTATCCAGCTTAAATCGATTCAGCCCGGGCAAAAGCATCCTTGCCATACCGACAGTATCCACATACGTAAATTCCTGCTCGATTCCCATTTTTTTGCAGTTTTCTATGATAAAACTCATATCAAACCCGGCATTGTGGGCTACCATTACGGCTCCTTCAGAAAACTTTAAAAACTTAGGCAGAACTTCCTCAATCGTTTCTGCATCCATTACCATACTGTCATTGATACTGGTCAACTGTTCAATTTTAAATGGAATCGGTACCTGTGGATTAACAAAAACAGAAAAACGATCCTTAATTTCCCCTTTTTCCACACGGACAGCACCGATCTCAATAATCCGGTTAGATACCGGACTGAAACCGGTAGTTTCAATATCAAAAACAACATAGGGCTGATCCAGACTCTGTCCCCGGCTGCCTGATACCATCCCTTTCATATCATCTACCAGATAGGCTTCCACTCCATAAATAACTTTAAAAGGCGGATACACCTTTTTCAGTTCATCTTTGGTTGCATCCGGATGTTCTTTCTGATAGCTTTTTCTATAATCACTGACAATGTCATCATACGCATGATTTGCTTCCGGAAATGACTGAACAACACCGTGATCGGTTATGGCAATGGCCGGATGCCCCCATTTGTACGCTCTTTTCACAAGAACACTGGCATCCGTAACCCCATCCATATCACTCATCTTTGTATGACAATGGAGCTCCACTCTTTTCTCGGGACTATTGTCCATTCGGGTGGTGGTAAAATCAGCTGTCTTCTTAATACCAGCCAGTGAGCCGATCGTAATCTCATGATCAAACTTATCTATGGTAGTAACGCCTTTCAGTTTCAGGAAAGCTCCTTTTTTCACTCCCTGACTGATCTCCGGAACCTGTTCGTTATGAAGAAAAATCTTTACCGTGATCGTATCTGTAAAATCAGTAATATTGAACATATAAATTGTTTTCTCATTCCTGATTTCCCTTGCTTCCACCGAAGTTACCTGACCTCTGATGGTCACCTCTCCCATTTCACCGGCTATGGATTCTATGGTAATAATTTCATCATCAAAATCACGTCCGTATATCACATCCGGATTATCAGAACGACGAAGCGGTTTCGGTCCTGCATTGTCTCCAAAACGACCTCTCTGAAAGTCTCCTCTCTGATTCCCTTTTCCATTGTATTTCCTGCTTCCTGCAGACTCACGGACTGACTGTTTATTCTCTTTTCCCTTACCAGACTCTGCAGTCAACTTTTTATTTACCGAAATATTATTTCCACCATTGGAATCTGCCGCGCTATTTTCCACTAAAGGAACATCATCATTTTTTTCCATGGAAACTCCAATATTTGAATGAAGTAAAATCTGTCTCGCTTCTTCCATGATACGAAGTTCACTATTGCGGCGTACTTTACTTTCCACCGGTTTTCTATAATCCGTATGTATCCTAAGATTGAATCCACAGCGTTCACAGAATATTTTTTCCAATATACGCACCAGCTCATTTTCCCGTTCCCTGGCAACCACAGAATCATCCAAAATCATTTCCATAGTCTCCGGTTCCGGGAAGCTGATTTGTGCCGTTATAAACATATTGTATTCCAACATACTGTAGTGCTTCAATTCCAGTAAAATACTGGGGCGATAAACTTCCAGAAAATTCTCCGGTGTGTATTGACGGGATAAATTAAACTTTTCAATGATTTTCACCTGAAGCGGTGCATCAGAAAAAAATTGTTCCGTAATAATATTTTCCAAATGGTAGATATATTTCTTCTGAATCCACTGATTGCTCATAATATAGACTCTGAGGCAGTCCTTCTTAGGATTAATGGATACTTTCATAACCTTTACCATCCTGAGAAGCTGCCCCAGCTCATTTTCCACTTTCAACTGTGGAAACACATCCAGAAATTCTTTTTCTGTCATACTTTCACTTCCCCGTATCGTTCCATGAAAGAAGCTCTTCCCGCAGCACGGACAGGAGCTGATCTTCCGGTACTTTCTTTACTATTTCACCCTTTTTGATCAACAGTCCTACACCAACGCCGCCTGCGATTCCGATATCAGCCTCTTTTGCCTCCCCCGGACCATTCACCACGCATCCCATCACTGCAACTTTGATATCAAGCGGAATATCCTGTACCATCGTCTCAACCTTATTGGCAAGACCAATGAGATCGATCCGGGTTCTTCCGCAAGTAGGACAGGATACCACTTCAATGCCACCTTTTCTAAGTCCCAATGTCTTTAAAATACGTTTTGCAGACTTCACTTCTTCCAACGGATCACCTGTGAGTGACACCCGGATGGTATCCCCGATTCCCTGATAGAGAATAATTCCAAGTCCCACTGCTGACTTAATATTTCCCGAATACAGAGTTCCCGCCTCCGTAATGCCTACATGAAGTGGATACTCTGTCTTTTGTGCAATCAGTTCATGAGCCTTAGCACACATAAGTACATCAGAAGACTTAATACTAATCACCAGATTGTCATATCCCATCTCTTCAATAATGCGTACTTTGTCAAGAGCACTCTCAACAAGTCCTTCCGCAGTCACACCCTGATATTTTTCCACCAGCTCTTTTTCCAGCGAACCACTGTTTACTCCTACACGGATCGGAATATTTCTCTCTCTCGCCACATCTACTACTGCCTGAATCCGCTCACGGCTCCCGATGTTTCCCGGATTAATCCGAATCTTATCAGCACCATTTTCCATAGCTGCGATTGCCAGTTTATAATCAAAATGAATATCTGCTACAAGAGGAATATGAATCTGCTTCTTAATCTCCGCCAATGCTTTTGCCGCCTCCATTGTCGGAACAGCACAGCGGATGATCTCGCAACCTGCCCGCTCAAGAGCCAGAATCTGTTCTACTGTTTTCTCCACATCTTCTGTTTTTGTATTTGTCATAGACTGAATCAGGACAGGATTACCTCCGCCAATGATTCTGTCTCCAATTTTTACTGTTTTTGTATGATCACGGTACATACCGTATCTCCCTTCTTTTTTATCCACGGATTTCCAGAAGTTTATTCTTGAGTTCATCTTCCATCTTACGCAGTTCCACTTCTGCTGCCTGACGTTTTGCTCTTCCGTCTGCCTGAATCTGCATCACTTCATCCAGAGTAGAAATCAGAGAAGCATTCGTATTCTGAAGAGTTTCCAGATCAACCACACCTCTTTCAGATTCTTTTGCACTTTCCACTGCTGCCACTTTCAGAACTTCTGCATTTTTTCTGAGAAGTTCATTGGTCATATCCGTTACCTGCCGCTGAGCCTGGGCAGCCTGAGAAGCATGCTCCACACCAAGAGCCAGTACCATCTGACTCTTCCACAGAGGAATTGTATTTACCACTGTAGATTGAATCTTTTCTACCATCATGGTATCACTATTTTGTACCAGACGGATCTGAGGAGCAGTCTGTATAGAAATCATTCTGGTCAGCTCCAGATCATGGATTTTCTTTTCAAAACGATCACACAATCCCTCCAGATCCTTTGCAGCCTGAGCATCCTCAGGAAGTCCGGATGTTTTTGCTTTCTGTACAAGCTGCGGCAATTCCGTACTGCGTACCTGTGCCAGCTTTTTCTTTCCGGCCAGTATATACATGGAAAGTTCCTTGAAATACACCAGATTCTGTTCATACATTTTGTCCAGAAGTGCAATATCTTTCAGAAGCAGTACCTGATGATCTTCCAGCATACGACATATTTTTTCAACATTTACTTCGGCTTTATCATATTTGACTTTCATATTGCTGATCTTATTAGCTGGTTTTTTCAGGAATGAGAAAAATCCCTTTTCTTCTTCCTCCTGTGCATTGAAGCTTTTCAACTCCATCACCACATCGGCAAGCATATCACCAACCTGTCCAAGATCTTTTGTTTTCACATTTTCCAATGCCGATTCTGAGAAATCTGCCATCTTTTTCTGTGTCCCGGCACCATACTGTAAAATGCCATTGGTATTGTGTATATCGATCTGTTTTGAAAAATCGTCCACCATTTTCTTTTCTGCATCCGACAAAATGCTGTCGTCCAGCTCCGGTGCCTCTTCTTTCACCGACACAACTTCCTCTTTCGTCTGAGGCATCGGATCAAATGTCAAAGTAGGGGTCATTGTCATATCTTTCACTTCGTTACTCATATATCCTCCTTCTTGTGTTTATCAAAATCACTTATTAAAATCGTTTCCTGTCAATCCTTCCTGTGCCAACATCGTATGCAGCACGGAAATGTCAGAGGAAATATCCATTGCTTTTTCCTCAAAAAAACTGTTCAGCAGATTTTCAAACGCCTGATTAATCGTATCCAGAGTATCTTCAATCTCTTTCTTTGTCTTTATAATGCTTTCACCGGCAATTGGTTCCTGATCCAGATCCCGATATGCATCCACCAGTTTTCTGGTAGTCGGCAGATAATAATTCATAAATTTTCTCAGATCGCCTGCCAGGGAAGGATTTTTACTTACTTCAGCAAAAATACGTGTAATGATCAGTTCCAGGCGACTTAGCTTTTGGGAGATTTCTTCCCCCGGTATATCATCATTACATTTACGGATATAACGTATATACTCCTGCCCTTCTTCCAAAATCTTCTGACACTCTTCCGGAAGCTGTGCCCTTTGTTCTTCCGCTGCTTTCTGCTGCAGCTGTCTCTCATGTGCCTGCTGTTGTACGGTAAGATACTGCTGATACATTTCATCCGTCACGATTACACAGGTTTCCTGCTGATCCAAATGTCCCTGAAGAAACATTTTTTTCTGTATCATTTTCTTCAGATCTTTAATTACTTCTTCTTTATCTCTTCCGGTACGGGAAGAAAGCTCTTCAATCGTACAGTAAGCTCTGTTTCCAATCTGCTTTGTATAATTTTTAAATCGCTTAATCAGCTTTCTGGTACGCGAACCGATGACCCCAACCCCCACACTTACAACTGTGGCTGCTGCCATCATTCCTGTAATCACACCTGCTGTAACTGAAGGTTCTACAGCCAGAATAATTCCTGCAAGCAGCCCTGTGACAGCAAATACACCCGTCAGAGTGTAACCTGTAACCGCCATTAAAGTACCTGATACCTGCCCGGGAGGATTTTTCATATAAACTGCCGGAAGCTGTTTCTGTTCTTCCCGCATTCTTCTGGTTCCTGTCTGATACCCCGGTGTGGTACTTTTTCTATAATTCGCTGTACTGTTTCCAGTTTCCTGCCAGGCTTGCCGCCATTCATTTCCTATTCCCTGCATGCCGTTACAGATTCCCTCCACAGTGTCATCAATTGTATTTCTTACCTGCTGGTTCAGCTGCTGATAATTGCCCGAATTCACTGCATCCTGCACTACTTTCCAGAAGTCATTTCCTTTCTTCTGCCAATCGTTATTCTCCATACTTCCTCCATCCCGGATTCTACTTTCTCATGCGCTCATACTTTACAAAGGAATATTCCAGATCAAAATACGTCTGTTCGTCACTGGTTGCTGTAATCTGCCACTCCTCCATCTTATCCAAATCAGGGAAATACGTATCTGCCTCAAATGCAAAATCAATCTTTGTCACATGGGCTACATTACAGTACGGAAGCAGCTCTTCATACACTTTGCCTCCGCCGATCACATAAATCTGATCATCTGGATATTTTTTCAATTCTTCCAACAACTCAGGTATATCATGTACAACTATGGTATCTTTCACCTGGTAATTCTGATCTCTGGTCAGAACAATATTGGTTCTGTTTTTCAGAGGCATCCCATTCGGAAAGCTTTCCAATGTCTTTCTTCCCATCACTACCACTTTTCCATTGGTCTCACTTCTGAAAAACTTCATATCTGATGGGATACTTACAAGCAATTTATTATTTTTCCCAATTCCCCAGTTTTTATCTACTGCTACAATCAGATTCATTTTGTCCTCCTTATACTGCAATCGGAATATTTTTAATCTGCGGTCCGGTCACATAATTTTCAACCAGCAGATCATCCACTGTAAAATCATAGAAATTCTTGATTTCCGGATTCAAAGTTACTTTCGGCGCATCATACACTGGCCGCGAAATCAGTTCTTTTACCAGAGGAATATGTCTGTCATAAATATGAGCATCGGCGATCACGTGAAGCAATTCTCCTGCTTTCATATCACACACCTGTGCAAACATCATCAAAAGCAGCGCATACTGGCATACATTCCAGTTATTTGCAGCCAGAACATCCTGGGACCTCTGGTTCAAGACAGCGTTAAGCGTCAGTCTGTCACTATCCGGTTCTTTTGTTACATTGAATGTCATAGAATATGCACATGGATACAGATTCATCTCATGGAGATCCTGATGTACATAGATATTTGTCATGATTCTTCGGCTGTATGGATTATGCTTCAGATCATATAAAACTCTGTCTACCTGATCCATCATCCCTTCCTTATACTGGTGCTTTACACTCATCTGATATCCATAGGCTTTTCCGATAGATCCATTCTCATCAGCCCAACTGTCCCAGATATGGCTGTTCAAATCTTTCACATTATTTGACTTCTTCTGCCAGATCCACAAAATCTCATCAAACGCACTCTTCAGTGCTGTGCGCCGAAGTGTCAGTGCCGGAAATTCTTTTGTCAGATCATACCTGTTTACCACACCAAATCTTTTTATAGTAAATGCACTTTCTCCTGTATCTTCCCAGTGCGGACGTACTTTTTCACCCTCCGTACTGTATCCATTATCTATAATATCCTGACACATCCGGATAAAAACCTGATCTGCGTAACTCATAGCTGCCTCCTTTATCATTAACGATGCCGCTGTATGCTCAACATCTCGTATTCACTGTTTTAAGACTAATATCCAATCATTTTTATTATAATATACCACTTATATGAATTCAACTTTTATTTGGACCGTGTTTTTGACATTCACTTCCAAAAGTGTTATAGTAATCCCGAACTTCTCGTAAAGGAGGTCTGTATGAATAAACTTATCATTCATTTATTAAAACCTTTGTCATTTTTTCCTGCTCTCCTGATTATGTATATGATTTTTACATTTTCCAGTCAAACAGGTACAGAATCCGGACAATTGAGTTACAAAGTAAGTCAGAAGCTTGTGCAAGTCGGTGCTGCTATTTTGGATAAAGATCTGAGCCAGTCTGAAATTGATATGTATGCTGAAAAATATCATGGTCCTGTCAGAAAGCTTGCTCATATGACCGAATACTGTATCCTTGCAATTTCTTTGAGCATTCCTCTGTATGCATATGGAGTACGGGGGATCTGGCTGGTTTTATTAGCCGGATTTATCTGTGTCGGCTTTGCTGCTACGGATGAATATCATCAATCTTTTGTAGCCGACAGAGGACCTTCTCTCAAAGATGTTTGCATCGATGGGATTGGCGCCTTCATTGGCATTATGGGTACCCGGATTATTGGTTGGACTGCCGTTAAAAGCACTCAGGAAATTGAGCGTGAACAAAGATACAATAAACGACGACATAAACATAAACGTTAAAAAATGAGGCTTTATCTAAGCCTCATTTTCTTCATTTATCCATTTGTTCTTCATCTTCTTCCGGTATAAATTCTTTTCCGGCAGCATCTTTTTTATCCATTTTCCCTGTAATAAAATACCGTGCCCCACTAAACACACAAACTGCAGCGATTCCAATAAACAAAATTCCAAAAATCAGGAAGTGTATTCCTGTTGATTCTCCTGAAAAATATCCGGTAAGAATCTTATATGCAAGATAAAACAGGTACACTCCTATAGCGGTTCGAAATCCATAAGAATAATTAGCGTTTCTCATTTTCTTTCTCCATTTCTTAAATCACAGCGCAATCATTATCCATATTCTCTTCCAACTGCACTGCTGTTTCCTCTGCTTCTTCATCCGTATTACTTTCCTGTTCTTCTTTGGCAGGAGGCTCAGGAAGTCTTCCAAAAGTATCCGTCAACCAACGCAGACGTCCTATGATATCTTCCCTCAGCTCACCGGGAAGCATTCTCCATTTCCAGTTTTCTCCTAAAGTGGATGGGTGATTGATTCGACCTTCCCCACCACAGCAAAGAATATCCCCAATCGGTATAATAGCCAGATCTGCTACACTTGCTTCTGCCGCACGAATAAAATCCCAGGGTATGTCTTCCCACGGACGATCATAATTATTCAGGTATGCTTTTGAAAACTCTCGGATCCAATCCGGCAGACCATAATACCATGATTTCGTAGTATCATTGTCATGAGTACCTGTGTACACTACACAATTTCTTTTATAATGATGCGGAAGATAAAAATTCTTTGCCCCAGAATCAAACGCAAACTGCAGAACTTTCATTCCCGGATATCCGGTATCATCCAGTAATTCAAAAACTCTTTCATCCAACGTGCCCAGATCCTCTGCAATCACATCTTTTTCACCCAATGCTTCTTCTATTGCCCGGAACAGTTCAATGCCCGGTCCCGGCTCCCAATGTCCATTTTCTGCTGTATCATCACCAGCCGGAATAGAATAATAATCAGCAAAACCTCTGAAATGATCAATCCTTACTGTATCATAAAGATCAAAACTACGTTTCATTCTACGGATCCACCAGCCATAACCAGTTTCTTTATGATAATCCCATGCATAAAGAGGATTGCCCCACAACTGTCCGGTTGCCGAAAAAGCATCCGGAGGACATCCTGCCACAGCCTTTGGGATACAGTCTTCATCCATCTGAAACAATTTAGGATTAGCCCATGCATCAGAGCTGTCAAATGCCACATAGATGGGAAGATCACCTATGATTGTAATTCCCTGTTTATTGGCATATTCTTTTATTTTCTTCCACTGCTTATCAAATTCATACTGCATAAAACGATAAAACTGGATATCATCTTTCAATTCTTCCTGCTTCTTCTCAAGGGCTTTTGCCTCTCTTGTTCGCAGTTCATCCTCCCATGTAGTCCAGAGTGCACCGTTCTGATCATTTTTAATTGCCATAAAGAGACAATAATCCTCAAGCCAGTCAGCCTCTTTTTTACAAAACTCATCAAAATCATCATCCGGTTCAAAACGTGTAAAGGCTTTTCTCAAAACTTTATATCTGGAATTATAAATACTTCCATAATCTACATATCTCTCGCTTCCACCCCAATGACAGTTTTCACATTCTTCTTTCTCAAGAAGTTCTTCATCAATCAATGTTTCCAGATCAATAAAATAAGGATTGCCTGCAAATGTAGAAAATGGCTGGTACGGAGAATCTCCATATCCGGTAGGACCCAAAGGTAATACCTGCCATTTTGATTGACCAGCTTTTACAAGACAATCCACAAATTCAATCGCCTCTTTAGAAAAACAACCAATTCCATATTTTGACGGCAAAGATGAAATCGGCATCAATACGCCACTTGCTCTCATAATATTTCCTCCTCAGGGTAATTTCTTTGTAACTATTTATCATTTTATGATATAATACATGGTATTTTTAGTAATATTCGCCTATATACATTAACACATACCACCAATCTTTTCAAGCAATATGTTCAAAATCTGTAAAATGAAAAATAATTCAAAAAATCTGTTGACAAATTACATAATATCACTTATAATATTTTTTGTTGTGAGGAACTACTTCACAAGATGTGCGCTTAGCTCAGCTGGATAGAGCGTTTGGCTACGGACCAAAAGGTCGGGGGTTCGAATCCTCTAGCGCACGTTAACCTTATGTTAAGGTAAAAGTAAGCATCTACATTTTGTAGATGCTTTTCTTTTTTTACACACGGATTTGTTCTTCATTTTTGTGTACCGTTCGATATTCATTTGGAGTGCTGTGATATTTCTCTCTGAATTTTCTGTAAAAGTAGCTGTTATTTTCATATCCGACTTCTGCAGCGATTTCATTAACCGGCATTTCTGTTTCCATCAATAATTCCACTGCTTTTCTGAATCTCCTGCGTTGTACCAGTTCTTTATATGTATGTCCAGTAGTTTTTCGAATCATTCGGCTTAATCCGGATATACTCTGATTTAACATGTCGCATAACTCTGTCAGATTCCCATCTCTATAATTTTCATCTATATATTTCAATGTAGTCATGATCATCATGTTTCTATATTGATTTGGTGTACTTTCTTTAAGTGATTTCACCGCATTCAGCAGATGAAGAAATACCAGCCCCATCGTATGCTGGTTAATCTGCTCCTCATTTCCCTGTTTATGTACCAGCGAATCAATCATATTTTCCATCAAATTCTGAATCGGAAGATTATCCGATACCTGGAAATATAAATACTGACTGGATCCATTCTTCTCTTTTAACGTGCTGATTAGAAAATCAGCCAATACATTGTTTTTCTCTATCATCGTAAAAGCTGTATCAAAAAATTCCGGTAAGATTATAAAATTAATTGCAATATCATCTTGTCCACAACGCTGAATTTCATGGGCGACATATTGATTTAAAAACAATAATTCCCCCTGTTTGACCGTTACGCTTTTTCCACCAATTACATGTGTAACAGAGCCCTGACAAACATAAAACACTTCGATATAATTGTGGTTATGACTTGGAAAATCTATAAATCGCGTATGCGGTCTTACTGTAATCAATTTTCCTTCCTGCAAAAGTTTCTGACTTTCTATGGTAAAATGACTTTGGCTGGTATAAAGCCTTTTTTTTACATTTGAACTTCCATTCAATATTTCCTGTTCCTCATCCGTAACAGGCATCAAAACTTCCAACAGTTCTTTTCTCATCCTAAATCGCCTCTTTTCAAGTACGCTTTTTTATTATTATAAAAAAGGAAATGCTGTAATTCAACATTTCCTTGGATATTTATTATTCTATTTTCTATATTTCCATAACATAGAAGACCCAAAATACTACTAAAATAAAAAAAATGGGACCTACAGGGCTCGAACCTGTGACCCTCTGCTTGTAAGGCAGATGCTCTCCCAGCTGAGCTAAGATCCCACATTTTATTATCTACACGTATCACAATATCGTTCTACGTGAACGACCCAGACGGGACTCGAACCCGTGACCTCCGCCGTGACAGGGCGGCGCTCTAACCAACTGAGCCACTAGGCCAAACTAGATTATAGTATACCACTCAAAAATAGAAAATGCAAGTTATAGAATTACTAACAGTGGACCATCGGGGACTCGAACCCAGGACCGACCGGTTATGAGCCGGTTGCTCTAACCAACTGAGCTAAAGGTCCATAAACCAGATTCGGCTGAGCCGATAAAGGTTTCAGTGACTCCTACGGGAATCGAACCCGTGTTACCGCCGTGAAAGGGCGATGTCTTAAC
>JBJFCH010000241.1:0-35485 GCA_051888835.1 Oliverpabstia sp.
GTTTCAGAGATTCATCCAGATAAACCGGAATTCCTTCATTAATTCCAAAAGGACATACTCCTCCTACTCCATGTCCAATCAATGTTTCAACCTCATCATAGGTCAGCATTTTCGCTTTCAATCCAAATTTTTCTTTATACTTGTGGTTGTCAACTTTCGCATCTCCTGCTGTCACCACAAGGATCGCATGATCCTTCGTCATGAAAGACAATGTTTTGGCAATTCTTTTGGGCTCGCAGTTTAATGCCTGAGCAGCCAGTTCAACGGTAGCACTCGAAACATCAAATTCCTGAATTCTATTCTCCATATTATATTTTCGAAAATAATTTCGTACTCTTTCAATAGACATCTTTTACACTCCTCTTTTTCATTATAAGCATTGCACGTAATTTTTCTGATTCCTACACAGTTATACGTTCCTTGCGCCATGCGACTATTATAACCCACCTCTGAACGCCTTGCAACACCCTGCTTTACTATAACTTTCCGCTTTATTTTTCTGTCACATTCTGCCCTTTCTTGGGAGAAACATGATATTTATTTTTATATGCCTGAAAAAATGTAGAGTAATTCTGAAATCCACTTTTGTAACAAGCTTCTGTTATCGGAATACCCTGTGAAATCAGATGATTGGACAAAAACAGCCTTTTCTCTGTAATATACTTCCCAATCGTATAACCTGTCTCCGCTTTAAAAAGATGCATCAGGTAAGAGCGATTCATATACATATGTTCTGCAATCCTGTCAATCGACAGTTCTTCCGTTATATGTTCATTAATATAGTCAAGAATATTGCGTATCAATGGATTGTCTGTCCTTGCCTGCAGATAGACACCGGTTTCTTCAAAAATATACTGATTCAAAAGGATCAGATATTCAACCAGTTTAATTTTCTGATACAGATTCCCACAAAAATTTTCTTTTACAAAAGAATTCACCAGGTCTTTTACAATCGGCTGAAGACGGTTGGCTCCGTTTTTTGGCAACTGAATCAGATTGGAATTCATTTTTTTTGCCTGCTCAAAACAATAAAACAGTGAAAAGCCATCTTCCTGATAAGAAGAAAAAAAGTCCTGTGAGATATAAGCGATCATCCTTCTGTAAGGAATCTGACTTCGTATCTGCGGACGATGAATCTCCCCGGCATTGATCAGTATAATATCCCCCGACTGAAGATCATAGTCCCGTCCTTCGATTGAATAGGTAACATCACCCTCCATAAAAATGAGCAGTTTATGAAAATCATGGTAATGATATTCAAATTCTCCCGGTTTACTGTCAGTGAGATAAAAAAGCTTATATTCACTTTTCAGATATCCACTTTTTCGATAATTACTCATATCGGATGTTCCTTTCTCTGCTGATTCAAATCTATTATAGCACTATTTTAAATAAATATGACATAATTTTCAATTACTTTTAAATTAATCGCTGATATAATATAGTACAGATCATAAAATGCATTTGAGCATATGGATGTAAACCTATTTCATTAAGGAGAGAAATGTTATGGCAAGAGAAATGATTTTTCACAAATACTATGGCACAGGAAGTGACTATCTGATTTTCGATGTGAATAAAAACAGAGATGAATTTGATAAAAATGTATTTCGAAAAATTCATAACAGAAATTTTGGACTGGATCTGGCAGGCGTACTTGTAGGTCCTTACATGGAAGGTGACAACATTCATATGAAAGTATACAATTCCGATGGAGACGAAACCTCCGAAAGCATGAACGATGCTTACATGTTTTCCAGATATTTGAAAGATGCCGGTTATGAAGATACCAAAGACTGCAAAATCCACACCTCTGCCGGAGAGTTCAGCATGAGCAGTTGTGAGAACCTCTCTTTCTCTGATCATATGGAACAGTCAAAAATCTATTGCTGGTGCTGATTTCTGTTTTCGTTAAGTTTTTAACATAAAAGAAATCGCTGCCTCAGCAGACAGTTTCGTATCAGCTTTCGCATAATACTTCACGTTCCGCTTATGGCAGCGCAGGAGAGTATATAGATTAGTTATTTTGCCTCTCTTATTACTTTACGCACCGGTAAAATACATCCCGGTGATACGGACAGCTCATCCAATCCCATTTTAAGAAATGTTTCTGTAAGTGTCGTGTCTGCACCAAGTTCTCCGCAGATTCCTGCCCAGATACCTGCCTTATGTGCATTGTTTATGACCATTTCTATCAGACGAAGTACTGCAGGATGATGTGCATCATAAAATTCATCCAGCTTTGCATTCTGACGGTCAATCGCCAATGTGTACTGTGTCAGATCATTGGTACCTACACTGAAGAAATCCACCATTTTTGCCAGTTCATCACTCATCATAGCAGCGGCCGGTGTTTCGATCATAATTCCTTCTTCCACATTTCCGATTTCCACACCTTCCGCTAATAGTTCTTTTTTCACTTCTGCAGAAATCTCTTTGATTTTTCGAACTTCATCCACAGAAATAATCATAGGATACATGATGGCAAGATTCCCATATGCGCTGGCCCTGAACAGTGCACGAAGCTGTGTTCTGAATATCTCCGGTCTGGTAAGACAGATTCGAATAGCCCGATAACCAAGAGCCGGATTATCCTCTTTATCAAGATTAAAATATTCCACCTGCTTATCTGCACCGATATCCAACGTACGGATTATAACCTTCTTACCGCCCATGGTCTCCACTACTTTCCGGTACGCCTGAAACTGTTCTTCTTCTGTCGGATATGTGGCGGCTTCCAGATACAAAAACTCACTGCGGAACAAACCGATACCGCCTGCATCATTTTCCAGGACAGACATCAGATCACCAGGATTGCCAATATTAGCATAAAGGTTGATCTTCTGCCCTGATTTTGTTATATTTTCTTTTCCCTTTAAAGTCTGCAGCAATTGTTTTTGTTCATCATCCGCTGCTTTCTTTTTAAAGTATTCTTCCAGTACAGGCATGGAAGGGTCTACAAGAAACACTCCCTCATAGCCATCAACAATTCCGATCTTCCCATTCCATGAATGGTCGATCTCAACACCTGCCAGTGCCGGAATTCCCATAGTTCTTGCAAGAATAGCCGTATGAGAGTTGGAAGAACCCAATCGTGTCACAAAAGCCAGAAGTTTGCTTTTGTCCATCTGAACTGTCTCACTGGGAGCCAGATCTTCTGCCACAATTATAACCGGCTCATCCCCAATCTCACCGCCTTCTTCATTACCGCAGAGAATAGAAAGTACCCGCTCAGTAATATCCTTGATATCTGCTGAACGTGCCTTAAAATACTCATCTTCCATATTGGCAAACATTTCCGCAAAATTATCACCGGTAGATGCAACGGCATATTCAGCATTCACTTTCTGTGCAGATATGATATTATGAACAGATTCATTAAAATCATCATCCTCCAACATCATTATATGCACATTAAAGATTTCTGCATTTGCTTCTCCCACTTCTACAAGAGCTTTTTCATACAGTTGTTCCAATTGTCTGGCTGCTTTCTGCTTTGCTTCTTCATACCTGTCGATCTCAGCTTCCGTGTCCTCCACTTTTGTGCGTGAAACCTGATTCTCTGCTTTTGAGTAAAACCTGATTTTACCGATAGCAATACCGTTAAAAATCCTTTTTCCAGTTTTCTTTTCCACAGATATTCCCCCAAATTACAGATTGTTCTTGAAAAACTCTTCTATTTTTACTGCTGCTGTTTCTTCATCTGCACCTTCTACGGTAACTGTAACTGTATCACCTTTTTTTACTCCCAGCCCCATAAGAGCCATCAGTTTTTTAGCCTCGGCACTTTTACCGTCTTTTGTAATTTTGATTACGGAAGCGTAATTTTTTGCTTCTTTCACCAGAAGCCCTGCCGGTCTTGCATGAATTCCTACCTCGTCTGTAATCGTGTACTCAAATGATTTCATTTCTATTTTCCTCCTTTATTTTTTTCATTCCTTAACCTTTTAGGGAAAGAATATCCTGTCCTGCTTTAATTTTTCCTTCTGCCACTGCTTTCACTTCTTTATAGTCATCTGTATTGCAGACGATCATCGGTGTGGTACACAGATAGCCTTCCTTCTTGATTCCTTCTATATCAAAAGTAACCAGAAGATCTCCTTTTTTCACATGCTGCTCTGCGCTTACATGTGTTTCAAAATGTTTTCCGCCAAGCTTCACCGTATCAATACCGATGTGGAGCAGCAGTTCTGTTCCTGCATCTGTAGTCATACCAATAGCATGTTTCGTGTCAAACACAGTCTCGATTACTCCGTCAGTCGGAGCATACAGTTTTCCTTCCGACGGTTCAACTGCAATACCATCTCCCAGAGCACCTGAAGCAAAAGCTTCATCCTTCACCTCTGCAAGAGGTATAACCTGCCCGTTCAAATGTGATCCGAGAACGGAATCATTAGCATCTGTACCGGTTTTTTCCTCGGAAACAGCAGCCGGCTTAGGTGTCTGTACATCCATAAAAATCTCTTCCGCAATTGTTCCTGCACGAACCTGATCCACAAATTCTTCAAAATTTGATTTCACAATGGTAACAGACGGACCATAAATAACCTGTATTCCTGCACCTTTCACAACAACTCCCGAGGCTCCTGTCGATTTCAGAATTGCCTGATCTACTTTGGCGCTGTCTACCAGTGTAAGACGAAGACGTGTTGCACAGCAATCAATATCAACCAGATTGGCAACTCCTCCGACACCTTTCAGAATTGCAGCAGACTTCTCATCAAATTTTCCGGCAGCTGCAGCTTTTCCTCCGGCCACACCAACGCCGGTAGCCTTTCTGTATTCTTCTTTAGATACCAGATGTGCAGTCTCACCTTCTGCCTCACGTCCCGGAGTCTTTAGATCCCATTTCAAAATGAAGAAACGGAACACTACAAAGTATATGATAAAATATACAATCAATACAGGAATCAACATCATCCAATTTGATTTCTCCTGTCCAGGAAGAACACCATACAAAATAAGATCAATCAAACCATCCGAGAATGTAGTTCCCACACAGATTCCCAGAATATGACAAGTCATAAATGCAAGACCCGCCAAAACAACGTGTACGACAAACAACGCAGGTGCCAGGAACAGGAACGTAAATTCAATCGGCTCCGTGATACCGGTCAGGAAAGAGGTCAGTGCAACAGAAAACAACAACGAACCTACTTCTTTTCTCTTCTCAGGTTTTGCGGTTGCATACATGGCAAGAGCTGCACCCGGCAATCCGCCCATCATAAACGGATATTTACCCGTCAGGAAACGGCAGGCGTCCACAGAAAACTTTGTTGTATTCGGAGATGCCAGTTCTGCAAAGAAAATATTCTGCGCACCCATAATAGTTGCACCATCGATCACAGCAGTTCCGCCCACGCCTGTCTGCCAGAACGGCAGATAGAATATGTGATGCAGTCCAAACGGAATCAATGCCCGTTCGATACATCCATAGATGAATGTGCCAAAATAACCGGATGCCTGAACAAGAGATCCCAAGGCAAAGATACCATTCTGAATAATCGGCCATACCACGTAAAGAATCGCACCGGTTAATATTGCAAATGCCATACTGGCAATCGGTACAAAACGTGTACCGGCAAAAAATGAGAGGGCATTCGGAAGCTGGATCTTGTAAAACTTATTACAAAGCATGGCTGTGATCAGGCCGGCAATAATACCGCCAAATACACCCATCTGCAATGTCTGGATTCCCAGCATGGAAGTTATGGCTCCTTCTTTCACGCTTTCTGATACCACACCGTCCACAATAGAACCATCCAGAACCAGCAATGTGTTGATTGTCATCAGCATAACAATATAGAAAATAGCTGAAGACATAACTGCAACACCTTTTTCTTTCTTTGCCATACCCATAGCAACAGCAAGGGCAAAAATCAATGCAAGATTGCCAAAAATAGCATTCCCTGCATTTGCCAGCATCAGCATAAAACCATACAATGGAGTTCCCTGATGCAGGATATTTGACAATCCGTAGGTAGCAATTGTCGTTTCATTGGTAAACGAACTTCCGATTCCAAGCAGAATTCCGGCGAACGGCAGCACAGCGATCGGAAGAAACAGTGATTTACCAATCTGCTGGGCTGCAGCAAAAATCTGACCACTCTTCTTTTCTTTCATTCTTTTTCTCCTTTCATTTATTAAAATCCTGATTGTCCGGACTATTTACAGGATTTCAACTCTTATGATTCCCTATACCTGTTGAGACATTTAAGATGGATGGTCATATAGACCTTTTCTTCTTCCGTTATTTTTTTGTGACACATCTCTTCAATATAAGCTACAATTTGTTCCGCACAGTAATAATGCTCTTTATAATTCTGCTGTATGATTTCCCGAAACAGAATATCTTCTTCTTTCTCCTTATTTTCCATACCTTTTCCCTGGAAAGTTCTCCAGATCAGATATCGGAGATGAACAACAAATCTGCTGAAATCTACAGATTCTTCATTCCATTTCTTCTGATAGTATTCCCCGGCAATCTGTATACAACCATCCAGAATTTTTGTAATATCATACATCTGGCTCATATTTGTATTCATTTCCGCATTTACTATATGTAAAGCAATAAATGTTGCCTCATCCGGATTCAATTGAATCCGGCATCTTTCCTCTATTTTTTTCAGACAGTATCTTCCAACCTGATATTCCGCCGGATAATAACACATTACAGGACCACTCAGCGGATTGGAAAACTCAATTCCTTTTTCTTTTCTCTGAATGGCGAAACTGATATGATCCGCCAGCGTGATCAGCAGTGATTCGTTCAATACATGAGAAATCTGCGACTTGATATATTCGATTAACTCCTGTGTCAACCGCAAATGTTCCAGAGGAATCTGCTCTACTAATTCCCGCAGCTTTTTCTGCTCCTCTTTTCCCTCCATACGGTAAATCTTTTCAATCCTTGCCTGATCGATCAGTTCTCCTGTAAAACGTTTAAATCCAATCCCTTTTCCCGTGACAATCAATTCATTCCCTTTTTCATCTATTGCGCAGAGAATATTATTATTAATCACTTTTTTTATTCGCATATTTCCCCCAAAAAACAAAAAAACCAGCTCTATCCCCAAACCCGTCCTTTATCGACGGGAAAAGATAGAGTTGGTTAAGCCCGCATAACCGGTAACATTCCAACATATACTATACAAATAGTACCACAAACCAAAATAATCGTCAAGAAAATATATTCACTATTGTCAATTCAACTACCAATCTATTATAGAAAATGACGGAATTCTATTTATTTATTTAAAAATATGCAAGAGATTTGTCTCACTTTCTGGCACAGTTCGATGCCTCCCCTGTCAAAATATCCAGCCCGTGATTCAATTCACTGATAATATATTCCAGACACTCCCTTACTGCTTTCGGACTGCCCGGAAGATTAATGATCAACGTCTTTTTTCGTATTCCTGCCGCACTTCTGCTCAACATAGACCGTTTTGTAAATTGCATACTAAAGGCACGCATAGCCTCCGGAATCCCCGGCACTATCCTCTCTACAATCGCTAGAGTTGCCTCCGGCATACAATCTCTGGGAGAAAATCCGGTTCCACCGGTTGTTAGAATCAGATCCGCCTGATTCTCATCCGCAATCCGTTTCATCTCTTCGCTTAAAACTTTCTGCTCATCCGGCAAAATAACGGTGGAAATCACCTGATAACCATTCTCCTCCACGATACGCCGAATCTCCGGTCCGCTTAAGTCTTCACGTTCACCTTTATACCCACTGTCGCTGGATACAATAATAGCAACTCTTCTGTTCAATATACTCATCCTCCAATCTGTGACATCATATGTGTCTCACCATTTTCATCCGAACTTTCTCCAAACTGATGACCTGTCTGTTTCCGCTCAATAGCCTCTTCTATTGCCATACGAAGTTCTGCTTTTCCAGCTCCCTGACGCAGCATCTTTTTAAGATCAATCCCAGTTTCATACTGCAGACAAGTCTTTAAAAAACCCTGGGATGTCAGTCTCACTCTATTGCAGCGATTACAGAATTTATGACTGATTGCGCTGATAAAACCTATTTTCCCTATAAATCCGGGAAAAGTATAATAATGTCCCGGACCGTTTCCAAGCTTCCCCTCATATTTTTCGTACTTTCCGTAACGTTGTTCCAATACAGCCAGTATTTCTTCCTCAAACTGTGGTTTAAACTGTTTTCCAAGTCCGATCGGCATCATCTCAATATACCGCACATGAATCCTGTATTTTCTTGCCAGTTCAGCCAACTCATATACATTCTGTCCCGGCAGTCCCATCGGTACACAGTTGATTTTCAGTGGAATTTCCGGATAAGAAAGAGCTTTCTTTAACCCACTCATAACCTTTGAAAACTCCTGTCTTCGAGTAATCTGTTCAAAAACCGCAGAATTTAAAGTGTCCAGGCTCAGATTAATTCCGTCCAGTCCTGCCAAAGCCAATTCCTCCAGCATTTCTTCCAGCATTACTCCATTGGTTGTCAAAGTCACCTGCTCCACTCCCGGAATACTTTTCAACTGTTTCACCAGATGCGGAAGCCCTTTTCGTACCAAAGGCTCTCCTCCCGTCAGTTTTATTTTCCTGATACCAATGTCGGCAAATATTTCCGCCAGTTTGGTGATCTCATCATAACTTAAAATCTCCTGGTGATCCACAACAGGAATGCCTTCTTCCGGCATACAATAAGTACATCGCAGATTACAGCGATCCGTTACGGAAATCCTGATATAATCTATATTTCTTCCATGCCCGTCAATCATATTGAAAATCCCCGCTTTTTCCTCCGGTTTTTGTCAGCAGATGAATGCCTGTAATCTCCATCCTCTTATCAATTGCTTTGCACATATCGTAAATGGTCAGCAGAGCAACGGAAACGGCAGTCAATGCCTCCATCTCTACTCCTGTCTTCTCCTCAACTTTTACGGTAGATATCACCCGTATCTCTGATTTTTCAACATCTGTTTCGAAATCAATCGTACACTTTCGGATACATAAAGGATGACACATAGGAATCAAAGACCAGGTCTGTTTGGCAGCCATAATACCAGCCACTCTTGCTACCCCCAACACATCTCCTTTTTTTACATTTCCATGGACAACTGCGTCCATAATTTCCTCATTTACCCGTATGGTTCCTGTGGCAGAAGCGGTACGAACCGTAACATTCTTACCGGACACATCTACCATGACAGCATTTCCGGATTTATCAAAATGATTCCATTCACCGGTCATAAAAACACCTGGCCTTTCCCTTTTGTCGTCTTTTCTCAAATTTTACCAAAGCTGCAGGCCGGATAATGGCACTGTGCGCAACCCAGACACAGACCTCCATGTCCAAGACCGGTAATATCTCTGCGTGTCACCGGAACTTTTGCTGCCACTCTTGGAAGTATCAGATCAAAAATCGTAGTTTTCGCGTACATAACGCAGCCCGGAAGTCCCATGACAGCTGTTCCATCCTCAAAATATGCCAGACAGAACATGGCTCCCGGAAGTACCGGTGCGCCGTAAGAAACTACTCTGGCACCACTTTCCTTGATTGCACCCGGTGTCTGGTCATCCGGATCGACACTCATTCCTCCTGTAGTGATGATCAGTTCACAGCCTTTTTCTTTTAACTCAAGAATCGCAGCCGTAATTTTTGCTTTGTCATCATTGATAATAATGTGTTCTTCCGTTCGAATACCGTATTCTTCCAGTTTTTTTACAACTACCGGAGTAAATGTATCTTTTATTCTTCCGTAGTACACTTCATTTCCAGTGGTAATAATGCCGGCCTTTTTTATCTGATAAGGAAGCAGTTCACACAATGGTTTTTCCCCTGCTCTCTCTTTGACCAGCTCCATTTTTTCTTTTTTAATCACCAGCGGAATCACCCTTGTTCCCAAAAGCTTATCCCCTCTGTGAACCGGAGAATTCGTATGCCTTGATGCAATCATGACCTGTTCAATGTCATTTATTTCATTCAGGCGCTCCACATCTATCCGGAACAATCCGTCACATTCTGCACTGAGTTCAATTTTTCCTTCTTTTACTTCAGAAGGAATCATATGCTCATTGATACAGACATCACACAAAATTTGAGCTGCCTCGTTTTCATGATATACTGTATCATCTTTCTCCCAGACATAAAGATGCTCCTTTCCCAGACTCAGCAATACAGGTATATCCTCTTCCGTCACTATATGACCTTTTCGAAAACGGGCACCTTTCGTCACATCCTTAATAATCTGTGTGATATCGTGACACAGTACCTGACCAACAGCATCTTCTGTTCGAATCAATTTCATAACTTATCCTTCCTTCCCTGCTTCTAATACTACTATTATTTTCTGTATCTATTCTCAATGTCGTCCTTTATAATTACAAAATCTATTATTCCGGATACAGCAGCAACACATTTTGAGGTGCAATGCCAAGCTTTTCCGGCATCTGCTGCGGATTCCGGTCTTTGGGAATTCTCCACCAGATGTCGGGGGTTCCCTCGCGTTGATTTACATAGCGAAACAGAATCCTGGCTTCGAAAGGTTCATCCCGTTCTCCCAAACACACTACCGGAAACAGATTTTCATTTGTTTTCGGATTAAAATAGTGAGCACGAATTCCGATCGCACAGATCGAATCGTCCACCGGTTTTTTTGTTTTCAGTCGAATTCCCCAATCAGGAACTTCCACTTCATATTCACTGATTTTTCTGGCATCAGCAATATTTTTACAACCGGTTAAAATCGCAGCCGTACGGCTTTTCGGGTCAGCAAATACTGCTTTTGTATTTCCCATATTCATGATTTTTCCCCGGCCCATAACTGCAAGTTGACTGCAGAGATAATACACTTCATCTCTGCTGTGACTTACAAGCAGCACATCTTTACCAAATTTTTCTAAAATCTCTCTTACCTGTGTTTGCATCTGTTCCCGTAGAAAAGAGTCCAGAGCACTAAACGGCTCATCCAAAAGCAGGAGTTCCGGTTCACTTACCAGCATCCTTGCCAGAGCTGTTCTTTGTTGTTGGCCACCGCTTAATTGATGGGGATACAATCTCTTATACTCTGAAAGCCCCATCATCTCCACTGCTTCTTCCATTTTTTGACGGCGTATTCGTCTGTTTTTCTCTTTTTTAAGACCACAGAGCACATTCTGTTCCACCGTCATATTGGGAAACAATGCATAATTCTGAAAAAGATACCCCACTCCCCGCTCCTGAGGCTTCAGATTAATTCTCTTTTCACTGTCAAACAGCACCCGTCCATTTAGAACGATCTGCCCTTCATCCGGCTTTACGATGCCAGCTATGCTTTTTAATGTTATACTTTTTCCGCATCCTGAGGCACCAAGAATTCCTGTGATTCCCCCGGAATGTTCCAAATCAATACATAACTGAAAATCACCCAGCTTTTTCTTAATATGAACAGAAAGACTCATATTCCACCCGCCTTTTTGTTTTTACGTTCCAGCATATTAACAACCAGCAGAATCACCGCTGATATCGCAATATTTATCATCACCCACCGGAAAGCTTCCACATCATTGTTTGTCCTCCACAACTGGTAGACTGTGGTCGATATAGTGGCAGTTCTTCCCGGTACATACCCAATTAACATGCTTGTAGCACCGTATTCACCAAGTGCCCTTGCAAATGCAAGCACTAATCCCGCAAGAATCCCCTGTCTGCAGACCGGCATACGGATTCTCCAGAAAATATAGGTGTTGGAAAGCCCCAGCGTCTGACCTGAATAAGCCAATGTGGAGTCAAAACTTTCAAAAGCTCCTCTGGCTGTCCGATACATGAGAGGGAAAGCAACAACGGAAGATGCTGCAATACCACCGTACCAGGTCATAGCAAACTGAATGCCAAACTGTGCCAAAAAAATACCTAACGGCCTTTTAGGACCAAGCAAAATCAGCAGAAAATACCCGCACACAGTAGGCGGCAAAACCATTGGCAGGGTAAATAACACATCCAAAAAACCTTTCAGCAACCGCGGCATCTTTGCCACATAATAAGCGGCAAAAATACCAATAAAAAATACAATAATACAACTGAACGCCGCGATTCTGAGGGAATTCCAGAGAGGATACCAATCCATATCCACACCTCCTGTTATGAATTCAGGCAGTACAGATTTGCACTGCCTGATTCCACCCGTTATCTGATTCATAAACTTTCAGCAACTATTCAGTATTTTTCCTCATAGTCACAGCTTTTTTCTACTGAATCCTGGAAAATCCTACTGCCTCAAATACCTCCATGCAGGCATCTGTCTGAAGAAAATCAAGAAAGGCTTTTGCTTCCTCCGGATGTTCGCTGTTCTTCAATACAGCCGCGGGATAGATCACCTGTCCGCACATCTCAGCAGTGGCAGAATCCACTACTTCCAATCCTGCGGAATATGCATCCGTACAATAAATCACACCACAGTCTACGCTTCCTTCTGAGATCTGTGTTGTTACTTCTTTTACATTGGTGCCATAAGAAATCACTCCATTTGCCGCCAATTCCTCTTCACTGAGCTCATAGTAAGCCAGAATTTTCTGGGTATACTGCCCAACCGGTACATCACTGTTGCCCATCGCCATCAAAATGCTTCCCTCTTTCAGGGCTGCTGCCAGATCATCAAAGCTGGTAAGTCCCGCCTTATTCTCATCACTTACACACAGAGTAACTTTATTTTCCAGAATATCAATTCTGGTATCTTCCTGTACCAGATCCAATCCTTCCGTATTCACCTCCGGATCTGCGGAACTATCCATCTGATCCATCTGTTTTTGTCCGGCAGAAATAAACAAATCACAGGCAGCACCTTCCTGAATCTGTGTTTTTAAGGTACCGGAAGAATCAAAATTAAAAGTCAGATTGACATTCGGACATTCTTTTTTATACAGTTCGCTGATCTCCGTAAGCGTCTCCGTCATAGACGCGGCAGCAAACACGGTTACTTCCACCTGTTCAGTCTCTTCTTCCTGTGCCGGTTCTTCCGTTGCTTCTTCTTTCGTCTCAGACTCCTGTTCTCCGTCTGCTTCTGCAGCCTCTGTTTCCTGGTTTTCCTCCTTTGATGTGGCAGATGTGCCATTGGAGCCGCATGCGGCCATCCCCAATACCATCACACCTGTTAGCAACACTGATACCATTCTTTTTTTCATATTCTTCTCCTTTCTTATTCAGAAAAATCTATCCAAAACGTGGATTTACACGCTTTGTTCTCCAAAAAACAGTATCATAGATACTTAGTCACACATTTATTCTCGGAAATGATATATACATTGTATCAAAATTTTCAGTTTTTTTCAATCATTCAACGCAATTTCAAGGACATTATCATGTTTTATTGAATTATTTAAACTTTTAGAATACATCCTTGTTCTCCAATCAAAAATTCCTCTGTATTCTCTCTCTTCCATCCAATGTCTTCCCGTCTGTTGCCAAGCTGCACCAGTTTTTTTCCTTCCAATGCCCCTGCACTTTCGAAAAAACGTTGTGCTTTATTGCATATTGTAACAACCGGTGAATATCCTACCGGTTTTCCATTTTCATAATAAATCTGATTTGCCAATATTCGAATTCTGTTTTCCCGAAATTCATATCTTTCCATCCAAAATTCTATCACATTTTTAATTCCCGCTGATACAATCCAAACAGGAATTTCTTCTTTCAAACAAAATCGAAGGATTTCCAGGCCCTCTACTCTTGCTGGCAACATTCCTGCTGCCGAATATAGAATATCTTCCTTGATTTCTTTTTTTATATAAAGTTCCATTTGCTTCTCCCACCAGATTTGAGCTAAATCCTGCAGGCTGCTTCTTCTCTGCCCATTCTCTGACTCTTCCTTCGTCATTTTAAGAACTTTCTTTCCATACTGTTGATACAGAACATCACGCATACGGCTAAACTCAGCTTCGGATCCCAAAATCCGGGCTGCTGCATGCATAGAACTTCCTGAAGTGGTCAACGTTCCGTCAAAATCCGTAACAAATACGCTATTGCTCTGACTCAGGGCTTTCTCCCATTCTTTCATAATCTGTTCTCCCATAATACTTCTCCATCACTTCATTTACAGCCTTCCATGCAGCCTCTTCAGCCTCCTCATAAATATTCAGCAGCTGTTTTCCTTCTTCTGTAAGTCTGGAACCATTTTTTCTCATCCGATACAGCAGAACAATTCCCAAAGCCTCTTCCGCCTGACGCACGATCCTCCATGCTTTGCTGTAGGCCATCCCCATATCCTGTGCCGCCAGATTCAGGGATTGATACTTTTCCACTCCATGAAGCAAGTCTGCCACCCCACGCCCAAAATATTCATTCCCCTTATCGTCTTTTCGTTTGATTCTCACTCTGGTAATATAATAAAAATCATTCATGCCGCCTTCACCTCTGTTCCATAATCCTACGTTTTGCCGCATAACACGGCATATCTGTTCCACGGACAGAGCGCCAGTGATAACAGATCCGATGACCCTGCCATTCTGATGGCAATGCTTTACATTCATCCAACAAATAGCCGTCGATTTCCAGTGTTTTTTTATCCGGACTCCATGCCGCACGATAATCAATCACTTCCGGAAATTTCAAAAAAAGATCGTCCAACTCTTCCATTGAAGGTTTCCTTCCTATCCGGCTTATCCTGTCCAATCTGCACAGTTCACTTCCACAGGGACATTTCTGCCTTAAAATACGAGTATAATCTCCCGTACGATAGCGAATCAGCGGCATGGCATCTGCCTGTATGGTTGTTATCACCAGTTCTCCCCATTCACCATTCGGAAGGGTTTGTCCTTCTTTTCCGATGATTTCAGGAATCACATCATTTTCCCGAAGATGCATCCCCTCAAAAGCCGGACAAGTCACTGCACCGCCCAACCCCAATTCTCTGGACCCATAATGGGGATACAGTTTTGTTTTAAGAATACTCTCAATGCCCGCCATGACTGCATCCGGGCAAGCATCGGCACTTAATAAGGCACGCTGCAAACTCCCTTTGGGGTGCAGCCGCAAAAGAGACAGCAAAGGAACCGGCATCCCTATAAAGGTTTCCGGTCGTTGCTCCTCCAGAATATCCAGTAGTTCACTGTATTTTTTTCCTATTCCTGCCGCAATGGGTACGGCTCCCAGACGGATAACAGCCTCCGCAATCAGTTCTCCCAATCCATGATAACCGGAAAAAGGCATACAGATCATGGTTTTCTCGCCCGGATATACCAATTCAGACAGACCGGCAACAAAAAAAGATATGGTTCGCTCATTATCTTTCTCAGAATAAAAGAGGCGTTTGGACAGCCCCGTAGTACCGGATGTTTCTTCTGTCCGAACCCTGTCTACCTGTGACTGGCTCAGTAAAAGCATACGGTTTCCATGCTCCTTTAAATCTTCTTCTGTAGTAAATGGTAATTGCGAAAGCTGGTTTAATGATTCCAGTTTATCCGGCAAATTTTTATAAAATCCGCATCTTGCTCTTTCTCTTCGAAGCAATTGATTTAATTTTTCCAATTGTATTCTTTCAATTTCTCTTCTGGTAAGGGAAGTTACGTCTTCTTTCTCCCTCACCCACAGATCCAGTTTTGATATTTTCATCGATATAGTGTCTTTCCTCCGGAACCGGTCAGATTGTATGCACAAAAGGGCACCATTCCGTATCGGCTGTCTGTTTCCAGTATGTAACATCTTCGAAGTCGTTCAAGATCCAGGTTATAAGCATCCTGAAACAGCATACCCGAAACGGCGAACGTGTTGTTATGAACATTCTCCAGGAATTCATCGAGAGCGGATGTATCCAACTGCATCTGAGATGTACTCTCTCCGCAGCAACAGCTTTTCTCCACTGACTCCGTCTCTTTCCTGCAGCAGCCTGCTTCTTCTGTTTCTTCACAGGAGCAATTATTCTTGACACCACTCCACTGGCGCGATACGAATTCCTGCGCCTGTTTTGATGTGGCCGTTGCCCTGGCTGCCCCGTGAAGCAACGGTTTCATACTTCCGTCATTCTGCCGCAGATAATTTGCCTGGAAGGTACAGTACGGATTTGTGGCATTTCCTCCTGTAAAATGTTTCCCGCGCACGACACCCCCCGTCTGTTCTTCCATTAGAGACAGCATTTTCGGTATGGTTATCCGATAACTCCCCGGTTTCTCCGGAAATCGTCCAAAATAACTGATGGGCTGAAAATGCACGCCTCTCACCGCAGGCATCCTGCTTTTCGCATAAGCGAGAATTTCACCCACCTGATCTTCATTGACCCCCGGAGCAATCACCGGAACCAGAATCACACCAAGCCCCGCCTGTTCACAGGCATCAATAGCAGCTTTCTTTATTTCCAGCAACTTTCTTCCCCGTAGAATCTCATAAACTTCTTCTTTTAATCCGTCAAACTGCAGAAAAACACAGGAAAGACCCGCCTTTTTTAATTTCATTGCATAATCCGGCTCCTTTGCCAGACGAATCCCATTGGTATTTAACTGAATAAAGGTGAAACCTTTCTGCCTTCCCAAACAGATAATATCTTCCAGATCCTCTCTCACCGTAGGTTCTCCCCCAGAGAGCTGAAGATTGAACGGACCTCCGTGAGACATCAGGTATTCCATCTGCTGCTTGAGCTTTTCAAGTGATACATCTTCTCCTTTTTGTTCCCCCGCACCGGCGAAGCATACCGGACAATGCATATTACAGCGGCTGGTCACTTCCAAAAGCACACAGCATCCTCTACGTTCATGACTTTCACAAAGACCACAGTCGCAGGGACATCCCTGATCCGCCGGTTTCGCCTGGGATATCCTGTCCGCCGGCTGAATCCTGTTTCCCCAGGCTTCATAACCTTTTACATCACCTTCCCAGATCAGCGCTTCGAATCTTCCGTGCTCCGGACATTCTTTCACAAGATAAATTCCGTCCCTTCGCACCACCTTCTTTGCAGATATCACTTTCAGACATTCCGGGCAGACGCTTTCGGTTTTTCCGATCTCACGTAACTCTGTGTCCCTCATCCATTGCTCCATTTCTTTTTTTTCCTCTTCCCAGTTCCCTGCTGTGTAATTCACTTTTACCACATGGGAAGCCAAAATTCCTTTCACTTCCAATTCTCCTTTTTTTGCCGAAAAAACCGGTCTGCGAAATCTGTGATTTTCATGGATCTCATATCCCACCAGCATGGAGATCAACTCTTCTCCCGTCACAGGAAGCTCGTATTCATAGGTTCTGGCATCTGCAAAGCAGTTCTCAACTTTTTTACAATAAAATTCCATATTTAATTCTCCACAATATCTCCCACTGCCGCCAGTACCTGATCCACCTCTTCTTTCGTGGTAAATCTGGATAAACTCAGACGTATTGTTCCCCCCTGCATACCCAGACCTGACATAATATCCGGTGCACAATGCAGTCCTGTCCGGCAGATAATATCATAACTTCCTGTGAGAATATCTCCCACATCAGAAGCTGTCTGTCCCGGAACAACAAAGGAAACCACCGGAGTAACTATTCCTTCCGGCGCAATGACATGACAACCTAGCTTCTCAAGCTCATCCTTCAGGTACCGTACCAGCTCATTCGTCTTTTCCCGTTCAAGGGGATGTTCCCTGATCCATCTAAGAGCCGCCAATAATCCATAATAAGAGGGTTCATTTCCCGTTCCCGCTTCCAGATGCAAGGGCATCTCCTCCGGCATTTCTTTTCTATCGCTCTGGACTCCCGTTCCTCCCAACAAATAAGGCTTCAGTGAAAGTCCTGCCCTTACATACAATCCTCCTGTCCCCTGTGGTCCCAGAAGATACTTATGTCCTGTAAAAGCAGCCATATCTACGCCCCATTCTTCCAGTTTTACCGGAATCCATCCCAGAGTCTGGGATATATCCAAAAGCATCGCCGCATGATTTTTCTTTGCCAATGTAGTCAGTACAGGAACATCATTCACCGCTCCGGTCACATTGGATGCATGAATCAGAATACATAGCTTTGGTTTCCATTTTATTAAAGCCTGATCCCAGTCTTCCTCACGCACTCTTCCGGTTTTGTCCACATCCAGAAATACAACTTTTATCCCCTGTTTCTCCAAACGATACAGGGGCCGCAAAACGGCATTATGCTCTGCTTTTGTAGTGAGAACCACATCTCCGGCTTTCAGAGGGAACCCGAAGATTGCCTGATTGAGTCCCCAGGTGGAATTGCATCCCAAAGCAATCTGCTCCGGTCCAGATATTCCCATACACTCAGCCAATTCTTTTCGCACTGCATCAAACACATCGAAATCCTGGATCCCTCCCCTGTTGGCTGCTCCCGGCATCCGGCAGACAGCTTTTGCCATCGCCTCCGCCACACAGGACGGTTTTGGCCAAGAGGTAGCCGCATTATTCAGATATATTTTCCGCATACAGTCGTTCACCCGTGATCACCTCAAATTCTTCTGCCAACCTGCGGCAGATCCTTATATCCCTTAAAATCCGTTCCTTTACCACATCCTGCCCCAATGCCTTTTGATACCTTCTCTCTATCGACACTCTTTCTGTTTCCTGAATCAATTTATCTGCCAGACAGACAATCACAGATTCCTGACATACTGTCACAGGTTCTTTCTCAAATCCCCTGTGGTCTTCCACTACTTTCGCCAGTGCCAAATAGCCTCTGTCCCGCAAAAACACCCCTGCCTTCTCTTCGTGGTTAGGTTTCAGCCGGAACAGATCATGAAGCCATCCACCGCTTCTACAAAGCTCCACATCCAGAAATGCCCCATGGGCAGTCAATGTTTCCGCCATCCATCCTGCCAGATTACCCACTGCCCTGCAATGTGCCTGAATATGCTGAGGCAAAGATACCTCTCGATAAAATTCCTCACACAGTTTTTTTGAAATCCCTTTATGTACTTTGGCATAATTTTGCATCCAAGCAAAATCCTTCCGGACATCCGCATCCTTTTGAGCACCTTCGTCTTCAATCGCCACTTCAGCAGTCTGCATACTTTCCCAGATTCCTTTCATCCCTCCAGAGCCCTGATACTCCAGCACCTGTTTCTTTCCTTCCGGAAACAAAAAAGGCGGATGTACCTGTCTCCCTGCAGTAGTGGGAAGCAAGGCACAGATTTCCGGGGAAACCAGAGAAATCTTTTCCATCATCTTGCCGAAACTATCAGGAGCTGTCAGCGGGATATCTCCAGGCAGAATAAATACTCCATCTGCAGTATCAGTCTCAGCTAACCCTATTTTAATTGAAGCCAGCATATCTGTATTCCTGTAATCATGGTTTTCCACAATCCGAACTTTCATAGGAGCAAGCACCTTCTCCATTTCCTTCGCGCGATATCCCGTCACCACAGTAATGTCCTGAATCCCGGCATTTTTCATACTCTGAACCGTCATTCCTATCATAGGAAATCCATTTATTTCCATCAACGGCTTAAATCCATCCATCCTGCTGGAAAGACCCGCCGCAGTGATAACCCCCGCAAATTTCATACTGATACTCCATTTTTCTGCAAAAGATCAATACATTTTCTAAAAACTTCTTCCACAATCTGCGGACAACGCTGTATTTTATTCATTGGATTTCCCTCAAGAATATTCTGACAGCTGCAGCCTCCGTACATTTTTCCAATGTTTTCTTCAAACCATTCTACAAACTGTCCGATGACTGCCGAAGAATTGGGATCCTCCATCTCCTCTGCTTCCCCTTTTCCCATAAAATACCCCAGAAAACAGCATCCGCCTGTCAGAGCACCACATGTCTGCCCGGTAAATCCCAGTCCTCCGTTTAACCCGCTCATAGCCCGGATCATATCCGGATTTTCTTTTCCTTCCAATTCCAGTGCCAGGATCATAAGAATCTGGGCACAGTAAAATCCCTGATTTGATAATTCCAACATCCGGTCAAATAAATCCATTCTCTGCTCCTTTCCTAAGCCACGCCAGAAAATACCCGCATTTTGCCCTGCCTGCTTCTATATAAAAATCAACGCAGTTATCATCTGCATTACCATTCCACAGACTTTCCAGAAAAAACTCACGCCAGAGGCATGTCTCATCTATCAAGGCACAAATCTGAAATCCCACCCCGACAAATGCTTTTTCCCAGCATTTCCATGTCAATGGCTCTTTCATGGATAAATGCGGGGCATCCTCTTGCCCGAAAAAAACATCGGATATCAGAAAGCTTCCTCCCGGTTTCAGCACCCGATACGCCTCTTCCAATGCCTTGCTGCCGTCATAACTGCATGAAATACTACATTCAGATATACAATATTCAAAGGTGTCTGCCGAAAAAGAAAGCTTTTCCATATTCTGCTGTTCAACCCCTTCTCCTTTCGGTTCCAGGTCAATTCCCACTGCGTTGAATCCCAGTTCTTGTAAATATCGCACCGATTTCCCACTCCCGGCTCCCAGATCCAGTATCGCCCCGGGTGGTTTCACGCCTGCCAAAGACAGTAAACGCTTTGTAAGGGCTATCCCTCCGGGATGAGCGCCGATCATTTGTCCTCCAGGCTGCGTTCAACAGTCAAAACCTTTCCTAAAGCCAACTCTTCCGGTACATAGATAAATCCGCACTTAGGGCAGACCGGTAGTTCCACGGGAAATGCATTTCCCAGATATCCAAAAGTCGCTTTTCCTTTCACCAGCGGAATCTGGCATTTATTACATTTTAATTTTCCCATAGGGTCAATAGTATAATAGTTTTTCTCAGCCATAACTGCCTCCTACTCCACAGTCATACGATGACTGTAGGCTCCGTGTACCATAAAAGCTTCTTCTTTTTGCGTAAATTTCACCCAGAATGTCACATTTCCAATCCTGCAGTTGGTTATCAGCCATCCTTTTTCCTGATCTTCCACTGCTTCCCCTGATTCTTTGTATGCTTTCAAAACCGCTTCCACATCACTTTTCAGAATCATGCGGTCATCCATAAGCTCTTCCACGCCCTCTGCGTATATAATGGGCATTTTTGTATCCATTTGAGTTTCTTCCTTCCATATATCCTTTAACAACCGTTCTCTCAGTCTCAGCCGATTGGCTCGTCTTCCTGAAATATCCGGTACCTGTCCCGGTTCTATGCCATATGTCAACTCCAGAATATGACAGGTATCTGCGCCCGCCCTGGAAAATTGATCCCGACAAGCCATACAATAGGTCAATATTTTGTGTTCTGTCCGTCTGACTGCAAGTTCTGCTTTCTTTCCAGAAACCTCCGGATTGGCATAACGTACCAGTCCTCCAAATCCGCAGCAGGGAGAAATATCTCCCGTCAAAGGCATCTCTTCTACCTGACATCCCAAAGCCTGCACAAATTCCCGAATCTGACTTTGCATATCACCATCTCCTCTGGCTCCGCAGGCATCATGGACGGCCACTACCTGATCTGTCACCTTGTTCACACCCAGCTCCATCAGAATATTCCAGATTCCGACCGTCAAAACCTCCGTATGCTCATCCAATATTTTTTTACAGGTTGGACAGGCACATATCACTACCGGCTTTCCAAATTCCTGCCAGACTTTAAGGAACCGTCCCAAGGTCTCTGCAAATATATCTTCTCTGGCCGCCCATTTGGAAATTGCTCCGCAGCAGCCCAGAATCAGTCCCACACCTCCTTCCAGTCTTCCACACAAATCCCGATAAGCTGCCTCCACCGTATCCGGTGAAACTGCTGTTGCCTGACATCCTGGGAAAAACAGATACTGGCAAGAGGTGAATCCCGGCTGAGCTTTTGCCAGAAAAGCTTCTCCGTTTGAAAACTGCTGATCCAACAGAGCAAACTCGTGAGTGGAAGGAGGCATTTTCTTCGTTTCTACCATAATGTGTCTGGCAATCTGGCAGACATCCGGATAATCAAACCCATTGGGGCAGGCAGCTTTGCACTGGCCACACTGATCGCAGGCATTAATCATACCATTTGCCATATGATTTCCCATTACAATCGAAAGATTGTTGTAGATTTCCCTGATAGCCGCCTTTGGATTTCGTTTATAATGCTGCAAATACGCACAGCCTTTGATACATTCCAGGCATTGACACTGGATACATCGGGCTGCTTCCGCCATGGCACTGTCTTTATTGATATGTTCGATATCAGCCTGTGCTTTCGAACCTTTTACCCCATCTTTCGTCACAAAGAGCCGACTCTCATATATTTCCGGCTCTTTCACATCGTCCGCTGACACTCCCTGTAAAAAACGGTCTGCCCTGAGAGAAACCCGCTTAGCCTCAGCCAGAATCCACGCAGCTTTCTTCTGCAATTTCTCTGTAAACCCATTTGTCGGAAGATGCCTGATATCCAATTCAGGTGAGATACAGACAACATCCACAGATTTCGCCCATTCCATTATGGACTCTTCTGAAATACTCTCCTGCTTCTTCAAAGAAATCCGAAAGCCGGTCAGAGCTGTCAAATCCGAAGAAGCCTCCTCCTGTGTCAGATTCCAGGCAAGAAGCGGTTCTTGTAAAGAAGCGCAGCGGGTATACCATTGTACTTCATATCCTTTTTTCCCCAGCTCCCACAAACAGGCTAACGCAAACAAATCATCTCCTGCTACGGCTGCCTTTTTATTCTTTTTCGGTATCATAAAGCGATTCACAGCCCCGGACCCACCATACAGTGCACAGGCTTTTTCTATGGACCGTACGGAAATACCGTCACCGCATTCTGCCAGAATACATTTTTTCTGACATTCCCCATGGCAATTACCAGACAGTAAATGCAGAAAGGGCGTTGTCTGGCGAATGAGGTTTGCTCCTTTGGAAAAATTCCCTTTTGCCACGAAGACACAGACAGCGCGCATATCCAGATGCAGCGGACAGCTTGCCGAACACTGAGGCAACTCATCTCTGGTGCAGACTGCTTCTCTCCGGTGAAGCTCTTCTTGATCAAAGGCCTGTTTCATCAGATAATGTTTTCCTACAAAAGTGCTTTCTTTCTCCATACACCATCCTCCCAATTATCCATCTCGAGAATAAATGTTGGTAAAGAAAAAGGCAAACATATTGTTTGCCCTTTTCAATTACTACATTTTACAGCGCATCAATAGCAGCTTTTACAACTTCCGGAAGTGCCGGTATTCTTGTTACACGCGCTCCTGTTGCATTGAAGATTGCATTCAGAATCGCCGGATGTGGAGCTGCCAACGGACCTTCACCGCAGCCTGCAGCACCATACGGTCCAAGTGGACGAGGATGATTCTCCTGGTAAACCAGTTCGATGTCATCCGGTACGTCATTCGGATAAGAAATACCACATTTCTGCAAAGTTGTGTGTTTCTTCAAATCTTCAAAATCTTCTGTCAGTGCCAGACCGATACCCTGTGCAATTGCTCCCATCACCTGACCATCAACAACAGACTTATTGATAATGGTTCCAAAATCTGAAACCATAGTAAACTTAATCACTTTCACCTTTCCTGTCGCCATCTCAACGCGGACAACCGGAAGATTGATACAGTACATATATACTGAGAATGGATTGCCCTGGGCTGTCTCCATATCACAATCCGTACACGCAGTTGCCACCCATTTTCCTTCATACTTCAGAGGAATTTTTTCCTCTACCATTTCAGCGTAATTACGGAATCCGCCGTTTGGTTTTCTCATGGCATTCAGAAGCATCTCACATGCAACACGGGTTGCATTGCCGGACATAACGTTGGAACGTGATCCACCTGCCGGACCGGAATTCGGAGTAAGACCCGTGTCATTCATAACCAGTTTGATCTGTTCCGGTTTGAAACCTGCCTGACGGAGAGTTTCATGTGCGTGAGTTAATGTACCGATATCAGCTCCCTGTCCATGATCTTCCCAGGAATTGTAAATCGTTACCGTATTATCCGGATTCAGTTCTGCCCATGCTTCGGAAGAATCCACACCATCCAGACCGCATCCATACACACCGAGAGATACCCCGACACCATATTTGTACTTGCCGTTCTCGCCTTTTTCTGCGTTCAATTGTTCTGCATACGCTTTATTCTTATGATAATACGGACGTGCCAGATCATAAAGATCTTCCAGACAATAAACATCCGGCTTGCATCCGTTTGGAGTCGTAGATTCTGCAGACTCTTTATAACAATTCATCGCACGGAATTCAAACGGATCAATTCCCATTTTATCTGCCATCACATCCAAAGCAATATCACCGCCCATGAAGGACTGAGGAGCACCATATCCACGGAATGCAGCACCATACGCATGATTGGTACATACTGTTCTTGATTTGTTGCGGATATTCGGTATATCTACACCAGCTCCTACAAACTGGCTCAGACGAAGTGTCAGCAAATCACCAAACTCTGAATATGGACCATGGTCAATCAGGTTATCCCCTTCCAAAGCAAGGAGTTTACCCTTTTCATCAGCAGCAAGTTTAATATGCATAAATCCAGGACTTCTTTTTCCTGTATAAGTAATCATCTGATACATGGTAAAATTCAACGCTACCGGACGCTGAGTTACCAGTGTCGCAACGCCTACCAAAGCTTCAATTGTCGGGGAGAACTTGTAACCAAATGTTCCTCCTGCATGAAGCTGGATCAGTCTCAGTTTTTCCGGTTCCACACCAATACCTGCGCAGATCATTGCGTGGTGAAGATGAATACCGATGGATTTAGAATGAATCGTTACACGTCCTTCATCATCAATATACGCATATGCTACATCCGGTTCAATCGGCAGATGCGGCTGGCGGGAAGAATAAGCATCAATTTCTACAACATTTGGAGCGGTTTCCATAATCGGAGCGGTTTCTTCGCCCTTAATACAATTTGTTTCATAATATACATTTGGTGTTCCCGGATGTATCTCAATCGCATCAGGTGCCATAGCTTCCGGTGCGGACATATAAGCAGGAAGTACCTCAAGATCTACTTTTACCGCTTTTGCTGCCTCTTTTGCATGAGCTTCCGTATCCGCACAAACCATGGCAATTGCATCACCATACTGGAAAACTTTCTCATCACAAAGAATCGGACGATCCCAGCCATCCCCTTTATTCGTCGGGAACGTAATCAGTCCGGTGATCCTGTTCTTGCCCGGTACATCCTTGTGTGTAATTACTTTGAAAACACCAGGCATTTTTTCAGCTTCCGAGGTATCGATTCCCTTAATCAGTGCATGGGATACTTCTGCCTGTACCAGCGCAATCTGAAGGGTATCTTCCGGAAGACTCTTGATTTCATCAGCACCGAAATCCCAGGATCCTGTTACTTTTGCAACTCCGGACGGACGTGCATAAGTAGTACCAAGGATCTTATTATCTGTCGGAACAAACATCAGATCTTCCTTGGATATCTCACCCCGAAGTACTCTCGCCGCATCCATAACCGCATCGATCAAAGGTTTGTAACCGGTACAACGACAAAGATTTCTGTTTTTATTGAACCAATCACGTACTTCTTCTCTTGTCGGTGATGGATTGTTTTCAAGAAGCACCTTTGCACTCATGATAAATCCCGGTGAACAAAAACCGCACTGTGCACATCCATGTGCCACCCAGGCAGCCTGCAGAGGATGAAGATTGTCCAGAGTTCCGATTCCCTCAATTGTCTCAATTTTTGCGTAATCGGGCACACGACTAATCTTTGTGATACAGGAACGTGTCACTTTTCCATTCATGATTACATTACAAGCACCACAATGTCCTTCGCCACAACCGATTTTACAACCGGTCAAAAGCAGACGATCACGGAGTATCTGTGCCAATGATTCCGTACCCTCTACGACCAGTGTCCGTTCTACACCATTAATTATCAATGGTTTTTTAATCATCCTAAAACCTCCTCCTATAATTATATGGAACATCAGTTTCTATTTTTAAGCGCGCTGTTTAAAATTCGTTATCTATCTGTTCAAACTCACCTTTGTCTGATAAAATAATCCTATGAAACAAAGGAGGTATGATATGAATCCAAATGAAATTCGTGCTGACTGGATTACCCTTGAAGTCACTGACAAAGTAACAGGTGAAACTTACCGCCGGGAACTTCCTGTCGAATTCTATGAAAATGCCAATTTCCTTCGGCTGAGAGGAGAAGATATCAACGGAAAACCCAGTGAACTGGTCTTCATCTCCGATACCGGTACCCGCCGCCTGAAAGATCTGATGGGACAGGGACCGGACAAAGATCCCTGTGGCAATCATGGTCAAATCGCATAATAATTTGTGTACTTATAGCTTAATTATAGTTGGTTTACACAAAACAGTCAATGAAATAGGGGTGTCGTATATTATTCTATTTTGAGAATAATATAATTTCGTGTGACCGCCAAGGACTGCCGTAAACGTCAAAAAAGCAGTCCGGATAGGAGAAATTTTATGAAAATATTGATATTCGGCTGCGGCCAGGGCGGACAGGCTGTTAAAAACTGGCTTCCCGCCGACTCTACTCTTATTGCTTTTGTTGATAACGACCCTTCCAAATGGGGAACTCAAATTGAAAATATCCCGGTTATCGCTCCCGCACAAATCCTTACCTATGCGCCGGACCTGATCTGGATTGCCGTACTGAATCGTGAAGCAGCCCTTTCTATTGAAAGACAACTGACAGATATGGGGTATATCGGCAAAATCCAAAGCATCATCCCACTTCATGATCATATGGATATAAGGCTTGCACACCTGCGTTTGCTTGCCCGGGAAATTAACGAACGCCACCTGCCCGGAGCTGTGGCTGAACTTGGTGTCTATCAGGGTGTATTTGCCGCCGAAATAAACCGATTATTTCCGGATCGGCCGATTTATCTTTTTGACACTTTTCAAGGATTTTCTGATAAAGATCTGGAAACAGAAAAAAAACAGACGGCCTGTACTCCGTCTTTCAAAAAGGATTTTAAAGATACCAGTATTGAAAAAGTCCTGGCGCATCTTCCCTATCCGGAACAAGCAATCATCTGTCCCGGATATTTTCCAGAGACGCTTCCTCCTGATCTGCCGGATCTGGCTTTCGTCAGCCTGGATCCTGATCTTTACGAACCTGTTTATCAGGGACTCTGTGCTTTCTGGCCTCGTCTCATACCCGGAGGTATTATTTTGATCCACGACTACAACAGTACCCAATTTACCGGTGCCGGCAAAGCAGTTCGCACTTTCTGCCGCGAAAACCATCTGATGGTCATCCCTCTCGTAGATCTTCACGGAAGTGCCATACTTATGAAGCAAAGCTGATGCAATCATCCACTTGCTTACGAAGCCGGTTCACATTCTCTTCGAGCGAAACGTCAGTGTAACAGAAGCAAAAAAATCCTGGCTACGATTGTAACCAGGAAATATTGACAACTCATATTGTTTTAAAACTAAAATCAGATATAATACATATCTTGATCATACTCTTTATTATCTAAATAGTTTTTTCTCAGATCCGCCAGGGTGATACTTTGCAGAATATGCTCCAAATGATGATTCACCTGATCAATGACCAGTTCCTGAATCGTAACAGCGGTGGCGCGTCCGTGGCTGTCTTCCGGGACTTCTTCATCCTCGATCAGAAAGCTGCCGTCCACAGCCTCGAGTATGGAAGCAACCGTTATTTTTTCAGGGGCAAGTTTCAACTGATATCCTCCCTGGGAGCCTTTTATCCCTTTTACAATGCCTGCTCTTCGCAGGCTTGCAAATACTTGCTCCAGATACTGTGGAGAAATTTGATTACGGTCAGCGATTCCGCCCAGTACAATATGTTCATTACCGGAATTTACCGACAGATCGATCAGTGCTCTGAGAGCATATCTACATTTTTTAGAAAGCTTCATAAATTACCTCCACATTTTTCGGGCAGCCATCTTTAAATACTCCAAAGTGTATCTAGAGATAACTGCCCGGTTCTTGATTTACTGCACTGCTTTAAATGCTTCTTCCAGATCCTGAATAATATCGTCAATATTTTCAGTTCCGATAGAAAGACGGATAGTATTTGGTCTGATTCCCTGATCCAGAAGCTCTTCCTCTGTGCACTGGCTGTGCGTGGTAGTAGCCGGATGAATGACCAGAGATTTCACATCTGCAACATTGGCAAGAAGTGAGAACAACTCCAGATTATCAATAAAATCTTTTGCTTTCTGAGCATCGCCTTTGATCTCAAATGTAAAGATAGAACCGCCGCCGTTCGGAAAATATTTTTTATACAATTCCTGCTGACTTTCATCGGTTGATACAGATGGATGATGTACAGCCTCTACCTGCGGATGACGATTCAGATAATCAACTACTTTCAGTGCATTCTCCACATGGCGTTCCACACGCAGGGACAGAGTTTCCAGTCCCTGCAGGAAGAAGAATGCATGGAACGGTGAGAGTGTTGCACCGGTATCTCTCAGCAAAATCGCACGAATCTTTGTAACAAATGCTGCAGCTCCAACAGCTTTGGTAAAGCTGATTCCATGATAACTTGGGTTAGGCTCGGTCAATGACGGGAATTTTCCTGATGCCTCCCAGTCAAATTTACCACCGTCAATGATGACACCACCGATTGTTGTTCCATGTCCGCCAATAAATTTGGTTGCAGAATGAACTACAATATCAGCGCCATATTCAATCGGGCGAACCAGATAAGGTGTTGCAAAAGTATTATCTACTACCAGAGGAATTTTATGCGCATGCGCGATTTTGGCAACTGTTTCTATATCAACTACATCAGAATTCGGATTTCCCAGAGTTTCAATGAAAATAGCCTTTGTATTGTCCTGAATAGCTGCTTCCACTTCCTCATAGTTAAAAATATCAACAAATGTTGTCTGAATTCCATACTGGGGAAGTGTATGTGCCAGTAGGTTATAGGAACCACCGTAAATATTTTTTGCAGAAACAATATGATCTCCGTTCTGTGCCAGATTTTCAATTGTATAAGAAATTGCTGCTGCACCGGAAGCCACAGCCAATGCTGCTACACCACCTTCAAGAGCTGCAATTCTTTTTTCAAATACATCCTCTGTCGGATTGGTAAGACGACCATAAATATTACCTGCATCTGAAAGACCGAAACGTGCTGCCGCATGGTCACTGTTACGGAATACATAGGAAGATGTCTGATAAATCGGCACTGCTCTGGCATCCGTCACCGGATCCGGCTTCTCCTGTCCAACGTGCAGCTGTAAAGTCTCAAATTTAAATTTTCTATTTTCTCTCGTAATTTTTTCGCTCATGATTTTTTCCTCTTTCTTTCTATATTATTCTGTAAACAATGGTGTGGAGTAGTATCTGTCTCCTGTATCCGGCAATAAAGCTACAATTGTTTTTCCTTTGTTTTCCGGTCGTTTTGCCAGCTCAATCGCTGTATATAATGCTGCTCCTGATGAAATTCCTACCAGTACTCCTTCTTTCTTTGCCAGGAGTTTTCCTGTCGCAAATGCATCTTCGTTTTCCACTTTGAAAATCTCATCATATATTTTTGTATTCAATACATCCGGTACAAATCCTGCTCCAATTCCCTGGATCTTATGAGGACCTCCTTTACCTTCAGAAAGAACCGGTGAACCTGCAGGTTCTACTGCAACAATATGAACATTCTCGTTCTGAGATTTCAGATATTCGCCGACACCGGTAAGTGTTCCGCCTGTACCGACACCTGCCACAAAAACATCTACTTTTCCATCTGTATCTTTCCAGATCTCCGGTCCCGTGGTACTTCTGTGAATCGCCGGGTTTGCAGGATTTACAAATTGCCCCGGAATAAAACTGTTAGGAATCTCTTTTGCCAGTTCCTCTGCTTTGGCGATGGCACCTTTCATTCCTTTAGCTCCCTCTGTCAGCACCAATTCTGCTCCGTATGCTTTCAGAATATTTCTTCTCTCAACACTCATGGTCTCCGGCATGGTAAGAATGATCCGATAACCTTTTGCTGCTGCGATGGATGCAAGACCGATTCCGGTATTACCGGATGTAGGTTCAATGATCACAGATCCTTCTTTTAAAATTCCTTTTTCTTCCGCGTCCTCAATCATTGCTTTTGCAATTCTGTCTTTTACACTTCCTGCAGGATTAAAATACTCAAGTTTTACAAGTACCGTTGCTTCCAGATTCAATTCCTTTTCAATATTTGCTACCTCTACCAAAGGCGTATTTCCAATCAGTCCAAGAGTTCCTCTATAAATATTTGCCATTTTTAATTTCCTACCTTTCCTACTTTTTTAGTATGTTTTCTCCTGATGTTTGCATTATATTCCTATATTTCCTATTTGTCAACTAGGTTTTTAATGTTTTTTAAAAATTATTATATTTTAAATCAAAAAATGTATGCGTCATATCTACGAAAACGCATACATTCTTTGTTTACACATTGCCGGCATTGGCAAGGCTATATCCGTGAGGTCCCTTTTGAAACACATGATACTCACAAAACAAACCATTCTCTTCATAGACCATTGCCAGATCTAAAGTCATTTTTCTTGTAAGGGCATCTTCTCCCGTAGTGAACATAAATAATGGAGGCACATCTTTTATATCCATATCTCCTGCCTTTTCTCGTTTTCATTAAAATTCTTTTTTCTTTATTATTCTTAATGATATCAGACAGGATATAAATATGGCAAAAATTCCTATCAAAATTCCTGCAGCTATAAGCATCTGTGGTCTCATTCCATTAACTTTTGCCAAATATGACCCCATATCCAGATTCATACTCTCACCTAGCTTAACCACTATAATTCCCATAGCTACGATACATCCAAATACCGCAAGCAATGCGATTCGGCTTTTTTCTGCACCAAATTTCAACTGAATCGGTAAAGAGAACGCCAGCATGAACATTGCCACCATCAGACTGGTGCAAAGCTGAATCAGCAATTCCTGAACACCATAGTCCTGATTTTTCGCCATCCTGAATACGAAGTATAAAACTGTTGACGCAATCAGTGCAATACAAATAGATATGATACCAAACACATACTTTTCCTTTACATACCCTTTTCTGCTTATTGGTAATGTAAACAGATAGCTCATTCCATTATCATATTCATCATAGCTGATAGTACTTATGGTAAAAAGCGTACATAAGACCACTATATAAGTAAATGCAAATGTGGTATCATCATACATACCGAAAAACAAAAATGCAAACACAAGAATGGTCACAAAAAACTGTTTTTGATTCTTCAGCAGCATAAAATCTTTAATCAACATCCCTTTCATCACTCTTCACCCCGAATCGTCATCATTATTACCTCATCAATATTTCCTTTTTCCACTGTAATATCCGGATAGTTTTCAAGATAAAACTGTTTCTGATTTGTCAGACAGCTGTATCCATAATTTTCCTTTCGATACCGTAATATATATTTTTTATCCAACATCTGATACTGTTGATTCGTCACTTTAAGCAAAGCATAATCACTGAGCAGTACATCCGTTTCTTCATGCATCACAATTTTTCCATCATCAATCATAAAAATATCATCACAAAAACCTTCCAGGTCTGCAGAAATATGAGAACTTATCAGGATTGAACGATCTCCTTTCTCCATATATTCTCTGAGGAGATTTAAAAGTTCATCTCTGGCAACCACATCAAGCCCTGCCGTAGGTTCGTCCAAGATCAATACCTCTGCTTCATGCGATACAGCTGCTAATACCTGAAGTTTCCGTTTCATACCGGTAGAAAAATCTTTGATCTTCTTATCAAGCGGCAGGGAAAAGTTTTTACATTTTTTAATAAAATCATTCTTGTCAAACTTTTCATACATATTGTCCAGTATCGGAAGCAAGTCTTTAATGGTCAGATAACCGCTGAATCCGGAATCTGCCAAAACCACTCCTATTTTTTCTTTATCGAACGGCTCCAGGTCAGACACTTTTTTTCCAAACACTCGAATCTCACCTTCATCCGGTTTGATCAGCCCTAATATTGCTTTAAAAGTGGTGCTTTTTCCTGCCCCGTTTTTTCCGATTAATCCGGTAACACAACCTTTTTGAACTGCCATTGAACAGTCCAGTTCAAATCCCTGATAATGCTTTTTTAGCCCTCTTAACTTCACCATCTTCTAATCCTCCAAAACAATATGAAATAAATCTGTAATCTCCTGATCACTCATTCCACAGCTTCTGCCTTTTCGGATGGCCATTTCCAAATCAGCTTCTACTTCTTTCTTTTTCTCTTCGAGCATCAGCTCCTGATTTGCAAGGGTTACAAAACTTCCTTTCCCATGGACTGTAACAATAAACCCTTCCTCCTCCAGCGCATCATATGCTTTCTTTACTGTCAGTGCACTGACCTTCAATTCTTTAGCTAAAGTACGAACTGATGGGAGCATTTCTTCTTCCTGTAATTCTCCATGCGTTATATGATTTTTTATCTGTGAAACAATCTGCTCATAGATTGGCTGCATGGATGAATTATTGATAATCAATTTCATCCTTACTCCTCCTTCGATATAAACAGTATATAACAGCATTAAACTGTTGTCAACTGTTTTATACTGTTTATTTCATGAATTCACATTATTATTTCCGTTTGAAAAAAGTGCTCCTGAAAATGTACCTGCCATCTGATTTCTTCTTTCGTAAAACAGACATTTTCGGGGATCACCACCCACTTGTCTTCTATATCATTTTCACGTCTGATCACTGCGGCAATTCTACCTGTAAATTCTCTGACAGGTGTATAAACTCCCAGAATATAGGCATCCTGTTCTTCTCCGTCTGCAGCCGTGATGCCTTTTACAAATCCATAATTTATCGGATAATACAGGGTTTTATGCTCAGGATGATAAGTTCCCATGGGTCTGTCAACCGTCACTGTGACGATATTTCCAATAATACTTTTTAAAAACTCTTCTATGTACTGTTTTACATCAAATGTTTCCGGTTCTGCTGTCCTTGCCAAATACAACGGATGATGGGGATGCCCATCTTTACTTTTCTTACCAATTGTAATCCACTCGCAGGAATATTTCACAGCCATTTTTTCTACCCTCTCCAGTGTTTTTATTAGATAAGGCCGTTTCTTAATCAACGTTCCCCATGCCGCCCATAGTTTCAGATTTGATCGGCATAATACTCTTTCTATATATTTCAGATTTTCGAAAAATGCATCTTCATTCAATTTTTTGTCCATTTCATCCGGATTAGTCGCTCTCTGTGGATACAGATTGAGCATGATATAACTGTCGTATCCCAATCTTTCAGCTATTGTACTTACAATTCTCATGGTATTGTCAAGTTTTTCAGGACAGGCTGTACTGGGATTCACCCCAAAACAAATCAATGGATTATTGCCTTGTGTTCCCAGTATATACCGGTAGGCATTATCTTCACTATGTTCATATATCCATTTCTCACAATCATACATATAATTATTCTATCCTTCCTTTCTATAATCTGTTCACTTCAAAACTACTTTCCACTCATTTTCATTTTCAATATATTGAAATTCTGTCAGATTATTATCATCAAATACCTGGAGTAATTCCATAAAATTTTCTGCCAATTGGATTTTATACAGATCATCCCTGGAAAACCATTTCATCTTTCCCTCTTCTGATGATACAAGTTTTCCGCTGAACTGATCCGTTTTAAAAAGCAAAACGATGTAACGTCCGTTCTCTATAGGAAATTGTTTTATCCCGCATAAATGGGGATTGCTTATTTTCAGTCCTGTCTCTTCTTTCATTTCCCTTACTACAGCATCCACAAAAGATTCTCCCGGTTCCACATGTCCTCCAGGAAATGTATATCCTTTCCAGTCATCTTTTGTCCGATTCTGTAAAAGCAATTGATCTTCTTTATATATAGAACATAGAATTGTAAGTTCAACCTGCTCGGTTCTGCTCATCATCACTACCTCTTCTTTCGATATGATATAATTCCATTCTACAACAACTGCCATATGCTTACAATCTTGTAATTCCAAACGATGAAGTGTAATATTTTACCAAATTATCAGAGGATTTCAACTTGACATAAAAATTTGCTGATAGTATGATTTTTAGAGAATAAGACATTTTATAGATAATTCAGAATGATATACAGATCCTGTCAAAATTTTTCAGAAAGAGGGGAATCAAAACATGGCAAACGAACATGAAGAACAGATAAGAATTGTTCAGGAAACTGTAGCAGGTAAGGAGATTACATTCGCACACGTGATGGGTGGTCCTGCTCCGATTATATATCAAAAACTGGGATTGAATCCACAGATGGATTACAGATCATCTGCTATTGGTGTCATGAACATGACTCCACCGGAATCAGCCGTAATTGCATCGGACATTGCAGTGAAAAGCGGAAATGTTTATCTTGGATTTGCTGATCGTTTTACCGGAACACTTATTATAACTGGGGAAATATCAGATGTTGTTTCTGCTCTTACTGAAGTTGTAGATTATTTCCGCGATTCTTTGGGATACGTAGTCTGCAAAATCACAAAAAGATAGGAAGTGCAGCCATGGCTCAAATAACAAAAGAGGAACTGTTGGAAAAACTGTTCCACGATGATTATAAACATCTGAAAGGCAAAAAACTTCGAATGACGCGTGTTCGGGTTCCGGGAAAAGAGGTTTGTCTGGCTCATGTGATAAGTCCGTCAGATGACTGTATATATCAAAATCTGGGACTTCATATAGGCGTTCATGAAGGTGAAGATCACAGAGGCGAATCCATCGGACTGATTCGGTTTACTCCCTGGGAAGCGGTTGTAGTTGCTGCAGATGTCGCATTCAAAAGTGCAGATGTTCAGATTGGTTTTATGGATCGTTTTTGTGGTTCGCTGATTCTTACCGGTGGGCTTACAGAAGTTCAGACAGCAGTTGAAGAAGTCGTCAGATTTTTTAAAGAAGTTCTGGACTTTAAAACCTGTGCTATCCATAAAAGCTAAAGACAGATAAGGTGAATAATGAAAAAAATATTTTTAATGGGCAGAAGCGAAGCCGGAAAAACTTCCCTGACACAGGCACTGAAAGGGGAAGAGCTTCATTATGTAAAAACTCAATATACGAATACAAGCGATAACACGATAGACTCGCCTGGCGAATATGCAGAATCCAAACGATTCAGTGTGGGGCTAGCCTGTTTTTCTTTTGAGGCAGATGTAGTTGCAATTGTACAAGCAGCAGATGAACCCTTTAATCTGTTCAGCTCAAATCTTCGGGCATTTATCCTCCGCCCCGTAATTGGTATTATTACGAAAACAGATTCACCCTATGCCAATATACCTATGGTAAGACAATGGCTTGAAAATGCCGGATGTGATCGAATTTTTCTCATAAACAACGTAACAAGAGAAGGAATTCCTGAACTTTTGGAATATTTGGAAGAAGATCTTCCAAAACTTACTCTTGAACAAGCAAAATTCAAACAAAATCTCGGACTAAATGAATGGGATCCCCTTCCAGAGGGAATCGAATATCCGGATGGAATATGAAACAGAAACAAAGTTCTTGAAATAATAAAATACATAAGGTGTAAAGTCTTTATTGAATTATCAAGGCTTTACACCTTTTTACTGTGGATCCCCTTGAAGTTTTTATATTACAGGAAAAGCTTTCTACTCTCTGTAACGTAAAAAACCGCCGTTCTACGGCGGTTTCCAGCAGGGGATGAGAGAATCGAACTCCC
>JBJFCH010000242.1:0-6232 GCA_051888835.1 Oliverpabstia sp.
ACACCTGTTTGTAATACTGGTGAAGAAGTGAAATTCTGGAATATTGACGAAGAAGGAAACTGGGAAGTAGATGAGACGTCTAAGGAGCAGATTCTTGCTGAGAAATGGTCTTATGACAATGCTTACTATGAAGAAGGTATGCCATGGCTCTTTGTAAACCAGTCAAGATGGGACGACGGAGAACATGATTTCTGGCCGAATCAGATGTGGTATGAAGAAAATAAATGGAAGAGTATCATGATTGATAACCTTTCTGATACAATCTACGATTCTTCTGCCATAGTTCTCCGTGTGAAGACAGATGAGCAGAAGATTGCTGAGCAGGCTGTTACAGATGCATGGAAAGCAAACTGGTGTGATGCTATTATGGCGGATAATGATGAGGAATTTGAAGCTGCATGGAAAAAACTGCAGGATGCACTTACAACTGCCGGCGTTGACACACTGGAAAAAGGATTAAGTGAAAACTACAAGAAAAATATGGAAAAAATGGAAGCTCAATAAGCTTCCATTTCCATAAAAATCTGGATTTAGGAGGCCTGATATGAAAGAGAAAGTTAAACATTGGGTAAAAACTTTTAATAAGCAAAGACAGCTCTGGCTCCTTTGCATTCCTATCATTATCTGGGTAGTTATTTTTGCTTATGTTCCAATGTATGGATTATTAATGGCATTTGTGGATTATATTCCTGGTATGTCTATTTTAGATTGTCAATTTGTAGGATTGAAGTATTTTCAGGATTTCGTAATGAGTCCGACGTTTCTTCAACTTTTAAGAAATACACTGGCAATGAGTATTCTTGGATTAACGATTGGATTTGCAGCACCAATTATTTTCGCGATTTGTGTAAACGAATTGAATAGCAAACCTTTTAAAACGGCTGTTCAGACAACATCTTATTTACCACATTTTATCTCCTGGGTTGTGGCAGGTAGTATGATTTTCATGATGTTGTCAAATGAAGGTATTATTAACGATATTTTGTTAAGAATTGGATTGGTCGATGCACCGGTGCCATTTCTTACAGAAGGAAAATATTACTGGATTATGTACACGCTTGTCAATATATGGAAAGGGATCGGATGGTCGGCAATCATTTATATTTCGGCAATGTCCGGAATTGATCAGTCCTTAATTGAAGCAGGTGCGGTGGATGGAATGACTCGTGCCGGAGTAGTAAAACATGTTGTAATTCCAACAATTCTTCCGACGATCGTAGTTCTTTGGATTATGGGAATCGGAGGAATCCTGAATGCGGGATTTGAACAGCATCTTGTTTTAGGTAATTCGGCTACACAGGCTTATTGGGATGTTATTGATACGTATTCTTATCGATACGGTATTCAGCTTGGTTACTATTCAGTGGGTACGGCAGTAGGATTAATGAAATCTGTTATTGGTGTTATTCTCGTATGGGCAACAAACTGGTTCTGTCGTAAGAAACTCGATACATCAATTTTCTAGGAGGTGGTAAGATGGCTCGTCCGTTTTATATTAAACAAACAAAAGGCGGAAAAGTATTTGATGTTTGTAATGTGATTTTACTTGCCATATTTATGATCATTGTTGTATATCCGTTCATTAATGTTTTTGCAATTTCGCTTAATGAGGGAACAGATGCAATACGAGGTGGAATATATTTGTGGCCGCGAAAATTTACGCTTAATAACTACAAATATGTTTTGAGTAACTCAGATATCTACAGAAGTACGATTGTGTCTGTGCTGAGAACTGTTATTGGAACGGTAACAGCGGTACTTGGAAATGCTTTGTTAGGTTATATTGTAAGCTGCCAGAATTTTGCGGGAAGAAAGTTCATGAGAATTTTATTTTTGATTACAATGTATTTTGGTGGTGGTTTGATTCCTACTTATTTGTTAATGACACAGTTAGGATTAGTTGACACTTTAACTGTATACTGGTTGCCGTCCATTTTTAGCGCTTACTATATGCTTCTTTGTGCTTCTTATATTCAGAATATTCCGGAAGCACTGTTTGAGGCGGCTCGAGTAGACGGGGCAAGTGAGGTACGTATCTTTACGCAGTTTGTGTTGCCGCTTAGTAAACCGATGCTTGCATGTATCGCTATTTACGCCGGGGTAGGTCACTGGAATTCATGGTTTGATGTTAACCTGTACAGTAAAAGTGGAACATGGGATACACTTCAGATTATCCTGTATCGTATGTTAAACCAGGCGACTGCTTTGAAGGATATGACAGATTCTACAATGCTTGCGGATGCAATGCGAGGAATTCAGCCATTGACGATTCGAGCTGCAATTACAATAGTGGTTGTACTGCCGATTCTTATTATTTATCCTTTCTTCCAGAAATACTTCACAAGCGGTATGACACTTGGAGCGGTAAAACAATAGAATATGGAGACACTGTAAATATTAAGGAAGGACTTCTTCGCGGAAGTCCTTTTCTTCTAGGATGATTTCATTGAAGGAGGAGAAAGCGTGAAAGGGAAAATTGTATTTACGTCTTCAAACGAACAATTGAATAAAGGGTTTGAATGGGCAAAAAATCAGGCACTTCAATACAGTCATGAAGGAGATCTGGTTGGAGACTGGTATGAAGCAGCTTTGCCGGGAAGAATGTCCTTTTGTATAAGGGATGTTGCGCATCATGCAATGGGAGCGGAAATGCTGGGGCTCCGAGGCCATACAAAAAATATGTTGAGAAAGTTTGTTCAGAATATTTCTAAGAGCAAACAGTATTGTACGTTTTGGGAAATGAATAAAGACTATCAGCCATGTCCGGTAGATTACGCAAGCGACGAAGATTTCTGGTATAATCTTCCGGCAAATTTTGAATTAATGGATGTTTGTTATAAAATGTATTGTCAGACAGGCGATATGGATTATATTGTAGATGAAGACTTTGTAAGATTTTATGATTGGACTATCCACAAATATGCTGAATGGTGGGATAAGGATGGAGATTTTCTGCTGGAAAGAAAATATATGAATTCTCGTCTTGGTATCCCTTCTTATTGCGAAGATGACAGATTTGATAATGCAGAGGCATTAATTGATATGCTTGTGATCGAAATTCAAGGTTATCGTTCCGCTGCTGCAATCTATAAAATTAGAGAAGATTTTATTTCTGCTCAGATATGTGAATACAGAGCTGAAATCCTACAAAGAATGTTAGAAAATGAATGGTGGGATGAAGAGACTGGAACTTTTTATCAGGTCAAAGAAAAAGGCGGTAAATTATCACATAGTCCGGAAATGGGCCATGGGCTTTCTCTTCTATACTATAATGTAATTGAAGATGAGAAAAAAAGAAAAAGTTTTACCAATGCTTTGCATGATTATAGCGTTCAGAACAGAAAGGCGGTCAACGTTGAAAGCATGTCACATTATCCGATACTGTTTTTTAAACAGCAGGAAAACGGAAAGGCATATTACTGGCTTAAAGAAATGATTCGACCGGATCTTCCGCGTAGAGAGTACCCGGAAGTATCGTATGCTGCTGTAGAGAGCTTTATATGTGGAGTGGCAGGAATTCATGTGAATGCACCGGCAAAGCAAGTTACAATTCTTCCGGCTGCAATAGAAGAAATAGAATGGTTTTCTGTTGAAAACTGTCCGATGTTTGACGGAGAAGCCGATATATTATTTAAAAATAATAAGGTAAATTTCAAGAATAGAACGAATATGCTGATTTGGGTAAATGGCAGACAAGTGATGCCGAATGAAATGATCGAGATTTAGGAGGAAGTAAATCATGGAAAAGCTTGATGTAAAAAAGGCAGATGATATACAACTTGCTGTTGAGACGGTAAAAAAAGAAAACGGAATTGAGGTTTATAAATGTATTTTTTCTTTAAATGAGAAAAATGAAAAAACAGGGTATTGTGAACTTACATGGGTATTCCCTTATCTCGACTGTGCGGGTGTCTGGCATCCGAATTGTGGATTTGATCGTTCAATTAATGCAGACTGGGATAGATATTTAAAAAGTATGACGGCATGTTCTGCACCAATCATGACTTTATTTAGTGAAGATGGAAGAAATAGATTTACAATAGCTGTTTCAGAAACAAAAGATATTATTGAATTTAAAGCAGGGGTTCATGAAGAAGACGGGACAGTATTGATACAAGTAAAGATACCTGAGTCATATATCGCAGTAACAGGTGAGTATGAGCTTGATATCTTGATGGATAGAAGAGATATTCCTTTTTACGAATCCATTGCAGCAGTTACAAAATGGTGGGAAAAAGATTGTGAAATTAAACCAATTGAACCAGTTGAATCGACAAGGGATGCGGTATATTCAACCTGGTATTCTTATCATCAGAATTTGACAGATGCAGAAATTGAAAAAGAATGTGAGATGGCATCAGAAATCGGATTTAAGACAGTGATCCTTGATGATGGATGGCAGACGGATGATAATAACAGAGGCTATGCTTTTTGCGGTGATTGGCAAGTATCTGAAAACAGGTTTCCTGATTTTAGAGGGCATATCCAGAAAGTACACGATATGGGTATGAAATATATGATCTGGTATAGCGTTCCATTTCTTGGATGTAAGGCGGAAAAATGGGAAGAGTTCAAAGATAAAATCCTCTATTATGCTGATTCTATGGGGGCTGGTGTGCTTGATCCCAGATATCCGGAAGTAAGAGAATATCTTGTTGAAACGTATCTCAGAGGGTTGAGGCAGTGGAATCTGGACGGATTTAAACTGGATTTTATTGATCAGATTATATCAGTAAAAGATACGCCTGAATATAATGAAAAAATGGACATCCGAGGCGTACAAGATGCGTTGGATCGATTAATGCTTCAGATTTATGATACTATTTCCAGTGAAAATCCGAATGTGATGATTGAATTCCGCCAGCGTTATATAGGACCAAACATGAGAAAATACGGAAATATGTTCCGCGTGACAGACTGCCCGAATTCGGCAATCAGAAACAGAGTCGGTATTGTAGACCTTCGAATGCTTTCAGGAACAACAACGGTTCATTCAGATCCTTTAATGTGGCATCCAAAGGAAAAACCTGAGCTGGCTGCGATTCAGATAATTTCCAGTATTTTTGCTACAGTCCAAATCTCGGTAAAACTTGAGGATTCTACGGAGGAAATGAAGGATATGCTGCGTTTCTGGGTAGAATTTATGAGCGTACATAAAGATGTACTGCAAAAGACTCAGCTTCGTCCGCAGGAGCCGCATAATCTGTATCCTGTTGTGTGGGCGGTAGGTGAAACCGAGGCAATTGGGGCTGTTTATACAATGAAGCGAATCATTTCTCTTCCGAAAGAAGTGGATAACCACATTATTTTGAATGGAACAAAAGGAACCGAAATCCTGATTGAGTTGGAAGAAGGTCATAATTATGAAGTAGTCGTTAAAAATTGTACAGGCCAGACGGTTGAAACAAGAACATATGAAGGAAAGGCGCATATGGTGCTTGTAAGTGTTCCGGTTGCCGGCCAGATTTATGTGGTAAGAAAATAACAGTATTGAATAATAATAGCCTTGTATTTGGGTACAAGGCTATTATTATACATTGTGAATCAATAACATGTTCTAATAGAATTACATAAGTTGAGCTGAAAATGGGAGAGAACGCTATGAAAAAAATATGTTTAAATGATAATTGGTGTATCCGCTGCACGGATGATGAAAAGTGTTTTTATTCCGATGTGCCGGCTACTGTTGCCAATACATTGTATGAAAATGGAGAGATTGAAGATCCGTATTATGGTGAAAATGAGTGGAAAACCTACGATGTATTAATAAAAGATTATGAGTTTACCAATACTTTTTTTGTGTCAAATGAAGTGATATCCAGTGACAAGGTTCTGCTTTGTTTTGAGGGACTTGACACAGCAGCTGACATTTATCTGAATGAACAGCCTCTTGCTTTTGTGAATGATATGAACTGCACCTATGAGTTTGATGTGAAGGAAAATTTGAAGGAAGGAGGTAACTCCATCCGCATTTTATTTTACTCAAACATTGAATATGCATTAGAACAGCACAGAAAAGAACCATATTATACAACTTCAGATACCGTAGATGGTTTCAGCCTTGTTCGAAAAGCACATTGTACCTATGGATGGGACTGGGGTCCGAAGCTGCCGGATATGGGGATATGGAGACCTGTCAGTATCGTTGCGTATAATCAGGCAAAATTTGAGGATATCTATGTCCGTCAGCACCATCATGAAGGAAAGGTGGATGTGCAGTTTGATGTTGCAT
>JBJFCH010000243.1:0-6167 GCA_051888835.1 Oliverpabstia sp.
TTTCGGACAAACGGTTTTCAAGACCGCCTCGTTATGACCACTTCGATACCTCTCCTTATCTGTTTTGTGGTCTGTCGCACCGTCTCGCTCAGAGACAATTGGTATTCTATCATTCATTTTGGCGTGTGTCAATACAAATTTTACATTTTTTTCAACCTTTTTTCATTTTTTCTGAAGCAATTTGATTTAACATCTCACTGTCAGGTGAAAAAAATCGTGTTTCTTCCTATATATTGTGTACAAACACCTGTGCCACCCCTAAATCTTCCGGTGTTGTAATTTTTATATTTTCATAGGATCCTTGAAATAGTGTCACTTCGTGTCTTCCGTATTTTTCTACTACCATCGCATCATCTGTAATCCCGGCACAATCTCCCTCAAGTGCTTTCTCATACGCCGTTTTTACAAGTTCATATAAAAAAATCTGAGGTGTCTGTACATTCCATACATATCGTCTGTCAGGTGTTGACTCCACAACAGCCTTTTCATTTACAATTTTTACCGTATCTTTGGAAGGCATGCCTGCTGCACATGCTTTATTTTCGCAAACACACGCAAGCCCCCGTTCCAATATTTCACGGGTAATAAACGGTCTGGCTCCATCATGTATAAACACATAATCCGTGTCTGTACACTCTTTCAATCCATTCCAAACTGAATGATATCTTTCTTTTCCTCCCATAGCTATCGCAGATACTTTCCCAAACTTATACTTTTCTACTATTTCTTTACGACAGAATTCTACTTGACTCGCGCCAGCAACCAGAACGATATCATTAATCCACGGACATTCCTGAAAACATTTGAGTGAATAGTATAATACAGGAAATCCCTGAATATCCAAATATTGTTTTTGAACTTTACTGTGCATTCTTTTTCCCTGACCCGCTGCCAGAACTATAGCTGTACACTTCATATCATAGTCCTCCTTCAGCGTTCTCCGAGTTTCAAGTTCGGTACTGCGTTCAGATCCAGTCCATGTCTGGTGCCTTTTTTATATTCATAATAAGCTGCTACGCCTATCATAGCTGCATTGTCCGTGCAGAAAATAGGCGAAGGATAATAAAAACAGATTCCCTCTTTTTCACAGGCGCATTTCATAGCCTCTCTAAGGCTTCCGTTTGATGCCACGCCTCCGGCTATTGCCAGTTTATCCATCTTATATTCTTTTGCCGCCTTTACTGCTTTTTCTGTTAAAGTATCTACCACTGCTTTTTGGAACGAAGCTGCAATATCAGCTTCACATATTTCTTCTCCCTGCATTTTACAATGATTAATATGGTTAAGCACTGCAGATTTTACTCCACTGAAACTGAAATCATAGGGACCATTTTCCAGCTTAGCCTTTGGAAATACAATCGCATCCGGATTACCTTCTTTGGAAAGCTTATCAATCTTGGGACCTCCTGGATATCCCAGACCGATTGCTCTGGCAACTTTATCAAATGCTTCTCCGGCAGCATCATCTCTGGTTCTTCCGAGGATTTCAAATTCGCCATAATCTTTTACTATCACCAGATGGGTATGACCTCCGGATACAATCAGACACATAAACGGCGGTTCCAGATCCGGATGTTCAATATAATTAGCCGAAACGTGTCCTTCGATATGATGTACCCCTACCAATGGCAGCTTTTTTGCATAACTGATGGCTTTTGCCTCTGCAACTCCCACCAAAAGTGCACCAACAAGTCCCGGACCATAAGTTACACCAATGGCATCCAGGTCATCCAGTGTTACGCCCGCCTGACTTAGTGCCTCCTCAATTACCTGATTGATTTTTTCGATATGTTTTCTGGAAGCGATCTCCGGAACCACGCCTCCATACAACTTATGAAGTTCGATCTGAGATGAAATTACATTTGATAAAACAGTCCTCCCATTTTTTACCACGGACGCCGCTGTCTCATCACAAGAACTCTCAATCGCAAGAATTAATACATCTTTTTCACTCATTTTCGTCCTCCTCAAACAGTAGATCAACAGATTTCCCATCTTTACCTACATAACTTTCACCGAAGATTTCCCTGATTTCACCCATGTACTCTTCCGGTCGTACAAGAGACGGACTGAAATGTGTCAGCCACATTTCTCTCACTTCGGAATTACGGGCAACTTTGGCAGCTTCTTTCATTGTCATATGTTTATATTCTCTTGCTTTTGCCTCTTTCTCCGGCTCTCCATACATACCTTCACAGATCAGCAAGTCCGACTGCTGCGCATGTTCCACAAGAGAAGCCGTCGGTCGGGTATCTGTACAATATGTGACTTTCAACCCTTTTCTTTCTGGTCCAATCACCATATCAGGAGTGTATATTTTCCCATTCTCCTTTATTGTCTGTCCTTTTTGCAGTGGATTCCAGTAGGAAATCGGAATTTCATTTGCACGGGCACGCTCCACGGAAAATTTACCTCCACGATGTATCTGTATTGTGTATCCATAGCACAAAACATTATGATTTACACGAAATGCTGTGATCTCATATCCTTTTATCCGAAATGTCTCTTCATGACCGTTTATTTCTTTCATAATAATGGGAAAAGGCAGCTCCGGCGCAATCATGCGCAGAGAATTCACCACTTTTTCCAATCCTTTTGGTCCGATCAATATAAGTGGCTCCGTCCTCTCCGCATTTCCCATAGTAAGGAGCATCCCCGGAAGTCCACTGATATGATCCGCATGATAATGAGTAAAGCAGATCACATCAATAGGCTTGAATCCCCATCCTTTTGATTTTACAGCCACCTGTGTTCCTTCACCACAGTCAATCATAAGACTGCTCCCATTGTATCTGGTCATTAAAGAAGTAAGGAAACGATGCGGCAGCGGCATCATTCCCCCGGTTCCCAATAAACAAACATCCAACATAGTCTTTCCCTTTCATCCGGAACGGTAATTATGCATAGATTTCATAATTACATATATTTACAACAATTCTGTTCTCTCACTGACACGAACCGGTATCTGAAATTGCTTAATCATCTCGTCATAGCAGTTCTCACACAAACAAAACTGATGCGTTTCCCCATCTTTATTTGAAAAATATCCCCAGTCTATCTTCACTGTACAGGCTCCTTCTTTTGCCAGATCCGCATCACTGTTCCATGTCCTTCCGCATTTGTTGCATACCGCTTTTATGATTTTATCATCCTTGTACATTTTATTTTCTCCTGAAATTCTCCGTTAATAATACCCGTTTTCATAAAGCAACTTGATAAACGCAGTATCACAATTTCAAGTTCCGGTTTTATCATATCAAATCTTATTCTCCTTTCCCACTGGGAATGGATGGCATCTCTCTATCCACGCATCATCAGCAGTGCATCTTCAACAGGTGCCTCATAGTAATTCTTTCTTATTCCGTTTTGTTCAAATCCCTTTTTCTGATATAAATGAATTGCCGGCTGGTTGGATGACCGAACTTCAAGAAAAAGCCGGGTTACTCCTGCTTCTTTCGTCTTATGAATCAATTCATCAACCAACATTCCTCCAATCCCCTGATTCTGATATTGTTTCGATACTGCAACATTGGTGATATCACCTTCATCCATCACCATTACAACTCCACAATATCCACAAATTTTATCGTCTTTTTCCGCTACCAGAAACAGTGTATCATTACGTATCAAAAAGCTGAAAAATCCTGTCTCTGACCATGGTTTGGAAAAATTATCATTTTCAATCTCCATAACTTCTTCCAGATCATCCAGCTGCATTTCTCTAATTTGTACCATTTTTCTTTGCTTCTCTTTCTGCCCGTTCTCTCTCAGCCTGAGATACTCTCAGATATTCCGGCTGATGCTCCAAGGCTGTTTCCATTCTGCCTTCGGTATAGTATTTTTCCCCCAAAGCTGCTACGGCTCCGGCACGCTGTTTATTCAGATGTACAGGGGCAAATGAACATGGAACCTGTATCTTACTCAAAATTAAATCTTTATATACAGAAACTCCATCTCCCAGGAAAGTAACTTCTTTTCCCCGATCATTCAGCTCTGCGGTCAGTTCCTCCACTCCCACAGCAATCTGCGGTTTAACCGTTATCATTTCATGATTGCGGAACTCATAAATTCCTGTATATACCTGATTTCTTCTGGCATCCATAATCGGACAAATAAGTCCTGGTGTATCATATAGATTGTAAGCCAGAGCCTCCACTGTCGGAACACCGATCAGTGGCTTCTTAAGTGCAAGCCCCAGACCTTTCGCCGTAGCGGAACCGATTCTGAGACCGGTAAAAGAACCCGGTCCTGCCGCCACTGCAATGGCATCTATTGTCTCAAGATCCAGTTCTATCATACGGGCAATTTCATCCAACATGGGAAGCAGCGTTTGTGAATGTGTCTTTTTATAGTTCACGGTATATTCCGCCAGCAGATTATCTTCTTCGGCAACTGCTACGGATGCCACAAGTCCTGAACTATCCAATGCTAATATTTTCATTCTTCTTTCATTCCTTCCAATCCCGTTATTGTAATACGTCGATAATCAAATCCTTTTTCCAGATCTTTCTCTATTTTAACCTGAATCACCTGTTCCGGAAGAATCTCTTCAATCAGATTCGCCCATTCGATCATACAGACACCCTGACCAAAAAAATAATCATCATAACCGATTTCTTCCATCTCCTCAATATCACCGATCCGATAGACATCAAAATGGTAAAATGGCAGACGCCCTTCCTGATATTCCTGTATGATAGTAAATGTAGGGCTGCTGATAGGTTCTGTAATTCCTAACCCCCGGGCCATCCCCTGTGTAAAAACAGTTTTTCCTACTCCCAGATCCCCGATCAGCGTATAGATCTGCCCGGCTTTGGCTGCCTTCCCCAGTTTCTCTCCTAATGCAAATGTTTCTTTATCGCTGTTTGTCTCAATTATCATTCGATCATTCTCCTCTTTTTCTGCATTTGCGCATAAATCACTGTCTGGGAAGACGGATTTGCAGTTTTCTGTGATCTACATTTTCCATGAGAAGCTGCTGCAACTTTTTATAGTTTTTCCCAATCGCCGCTTTGGGCCACACATAAGCGTTTACTTTACTGATATATACATACAGGCAGAGGTTGCTTTCGATTACTTTTTCTACCTGCTTCCAGTTTGCATGGGCAGTCTGCGCGTTCTGAATCGTCGTAATCCCGGTTTTGTCCACTTTATAAGTAAACGGACAACGGTATACCGGTGTGGATCGAACTGTTTTATTTGCCTTCTGCCACAAGCTGAGCGGCATGAGGATCAGGAAAAAAATCCCGAAGAAAATGTAGCAAAGACTGAACATTCTTCCCACACGATTCCAGGTCAGAATACAAAGAGGAATCATAGCCAGTCCCGCCAAAAGACTGAACTTACCTCGCCACGTCCGGTACGTATGTTGAAATAAAAAATCAAACATAAACTGTCGTGTCATCTGTACATCAAATTGTATTTTCACATTACATACTCCTGTTCTTATCATTCATTTGCCTGTTTAGTATATCACACTCATCTGTCTGCCGCAATCTCTTCCGAACACTGCTGAAAGTTCATTTTAAAACACCCTCGTCGTATTTACTCTGCGCAAAAACAACGAGGGCTCTCTTACTGTTCACATTTTCTACTGAACCACGATACAGCTTATACCGTCTCAGGCTCCGGGTATTCCACACCCAAAGTATCAACCGTGACAGAAGCAATCTTCTGCTCTTCCAGCGGTCTGTCCCGGAAATCGGTCGGAACATTTGCAATTTTATCAATCACATCCAGTCCTTCTGTCACTTTTCCAAAAGCTGCATAAGCGCCATCCAGATGGGGAGATGTCTTGTGCATAATAAAGAACTGGCTGCCGGCAGAATCCGGATGCATAGCTCTTGCCATGGACAAAACACCCGGGGTATGCTTCAAATCATTTTTAAATCCATTCTGAGCAAACTCTCCTTTAATGCTGTAACCCGGACCACCCATGCCGGTTCCTTCGGGACATCCGCCCTGAATCATAAATCCCGGAATGACTCTGTGGAATATTTTTCCATCATAAAAGCCTTTTTTTACCAGGCTGATAAAGTTATTCACAGTATTCGGCGCGATTTCAGGATATAATTCTGCTTTCATCACGTCTCCATTTGCCATTGTAATTGTAATGATTGGATTTGCCATATGGAAATCTCTCCTTTTCTTTCTGTTATAAATTGAGC
>JBJFCH010000244.1:0-6138 GCA_051888835.1 Oliverpabstia sp.
GCCTCTTCCCCCTTTTCCAAGCGGGAACACAGGGCTACAGCCCAAGCTGCACTCCATCCAGTTGAACCACCACCGTGTTTCAGGCGATGCTCAAGTGTCCGTTCTGCATCTTCCCGATGTTCTGACAGCAGATGACTTCCAGGATACAATCCGAACAACATAGAAAAATGTCTATGTCCCGGTTCCGCTTCTTCACGCCTGGTTCCCCATTCCAGCAGTTTGCCATCTTCTATCCGATAGTCCGGCAAACCTTTTAGAATCCTGCGAGCTATACCAGCTCTTTCTGGATTCTTATTTTCAAATAAGGTAATACATATTTCAAAAAATTCTTTTAGAATCCCCAAATCCATAGCCGTCAGAATAGAAGCGGATAACTCTTTGCCATTTTCCCAGATATAAGAATTTTCTGGTGATATTGACGGTATTGTAACCAGACCATCTTTCGTTTCCACCAGATAATCTTCCAGAAATTCTGAGCATCCTTCAAACAAAGGTAAAAGCCTTTCTACAAGCATCTGACTATCTGGACAATAGCAGGACTCCTGATACAATTGCACGCATAGCCAGGGAAGAGACATATTCCACATACCCCAACTGGTACTGTTTTCAATTCTGTCCTTTTCAAATCCTACCGGCATAGTCTGCGCCCATATATCTGTCTGGTGATGAGCAACTGATCCCCTCATTTTATAACTTCTGGCCGCTGTTATCTTACCTCTTTCAAACAGTCTCTCCAAATACGCATAAATTGGTTCGCTGCATTCAAATAAATTGGCACGCATAACAGCCCAGTAATTCATCTGCAAATTGATATTCAAGGTATAGTTACTCCACCAAGCAGGAACAAGCTTGTCATTCCAGATTCCCTGCAGATTAGCTGCCTGTGTACCTTCTCTGGAACAGGCTATCATCAGATAACGTCCAAACTGAAACTGTTCCACAATATTTCTTCCTGTTTCACATAAATATGATTCAGAATCTTCATTAAGGTGTAACTCTACCCGATTAAACAGCTCAGTATGATCTTTAGTATGATTCTCCCGCAGTTGAACAAACCCCATTCTTTTCGCTCTATCCATAATGTGATTACAATGTTCAATATAATCATCATACTTATAGCTGGTGGCACTGGCAAAAATCAGAGTCGCATATGTACAATGTGCCACATGTATCTCATCATTTTCAGATATAATCTGACCATCTGTTTCTATTGTAATACCGCAACAGCAACGTATACTTTTTTCCTTTTCATCATAATTGATTATATGATTTCCTTGAAATGTATACACATCCGCCACGACTATATCACTGGGTGCTGTAGCAAACAAAAACAATTTATCATATTCATTTTTGACTTGATACATGACCTGACTCACCAATGAAACGTTAAAAGAAAACTGTTCATTACAGTCGATCCTATAAATCCCAACATCGTCCGGGTAACTGCAAAATGACTCTGTATGCAATAATTTATTGCCAATCCTGCATCTAGAAGAAGCGATACCTTTGCTGTAATCTAAATTCCTCTGATATTCACACACCTCATCATCCCAATCACTGTAACCAATTCGAATGTCTCCCAAAGGCAGGTAAACCTGTGAAAACCGCCCCAGCATGTGGTTTTCGATGATATCCTGTGCTTTATCCGGACTGTTCTCCAGCATGTACCCTCTGACCTTATCCAGATTTTCCCGAAAATCTTCTTTTTCATAATCTCTGGGATAGCCTGACCAGAAACAGTCATCATTAACAGCAATACGCTCCTCCAGTGCATCTCCGAATACCATAAATCCAATATGCCCATTCCCTAACGGGAAAGCCTGCGTCCATGTCTGAGCCGGATTATAAAATGTTTGACCGTATCTCTTCATAATCAATACTTATCCTTTCACCGCACCGGCAGTCATACCTGACACAATATATTTCTGAGCAAATATATAGATCAATACAACAGGTATGCTGACCAATACCATATCTGCACAAACGAGGTGCCAACTTCTGTTATACTGCCCAAAAAAGCTGTATACAGACAAAGGTAATGTCCATTTTTTTGAAGTATTCAACAAATACATGGGATACTGAAAATCATTCCACACCCACATAAAATTCAGCATTGCTACTGTCACTGTTACCGGCTTTAATAAGGGGAATACCACCTTTAAAAACAACTTCCATCCTGAACATCCATCTATAACTGCTGCCTCATCAATTTCTGTTGGAACCGTAGACATAAAACTGCTAAACAAAATTGTTGAGAATGGCATATATAGTGCTGCATATACGAACATCAGAGATGCATAAGTACCGTACAGGTGTATTCCTTTTAACACTTGGATTGTCGGCAAAGCTGCAAAAGGCGCAATAATACCAAAAGTCATAATTTTATGAACTAGGTTATTAAATCCCGTTGGACGTCGCATCAAAATATAAGCCAGCATAGCCGACAGCATCGTCACCAAAACTACAGAAACACTAGAAATCAAAACACTGTTCAAGAAAGAACGAAATATCTTTCCCTCTTCCCAAACCTGAATATAATTATCTACAATCGGCTCTTCTGGCAAAGAAAGGCTCAAAAAGTTTGCTTCTCCATACGTTTTAAACGACGTAACCAAAACCATAGCCAACGGAATTATTACAACAAGGCCACAGAGCCATAATATGATTGCAAAAATGAGATTCGTCCTCTTTGTTTTCTTTTTCATTCCACATTCGCCTCCCATTTTTTCGACATTTTCTGATACAAAACAGCCACGACTACCAACAATATAGAAAATATTAAGTTGATGGTTACAGACTGCGCATAACGATCACGAGACATCTCCGACAGAATAATCGTACCAAAACTTTCTGTATCGTGGCCAGGACCTCCAGCAGTAAGAACCATGATCAAATCAAACATTTTTAATCCGCCTATTAGGCTGAAGAGAATATTAACATTAACGGAAGGCATAATCATGGGCAGAACAATCTTTCGAAATTGCTGCCAACTGGAAGCACCATCTACTCTCGCCGCTTCAATATAGTCACTTGGTACCGACTGCAATGCTGCTAATGTAATGACAACTCCATATCCTGTAGATCGCCATATTTCAGCCAGATTGATAACCAGCAGAGCCATCCAACGATTTCCCAACCAGGCTATAGTGACATCTTTTCCCATAATTTTTCCCAGCATCAAATTGATGACACCGTTATTTGTGTCAAATAAGCCAGAAAAGATCAAGCCTACAATAAGTGCCGAAAAAATGGCCGGCATAAAATAGATGGTACGCAGTGCTTTGCTAGTGCGAAATCCTCTATTAAGCATGAGGGCAATAATCATACCCAGAACTGTCACTACAACCGTTTTTACCACAGCAATAATGATCGTATTTACAAACGCAATCGACAAGGTCTTATTTTGAATCACTTCAATAAAGTTTTTCATCCCCACAAAGCTAAGTTTCTCAACGTATGGGTTCCAGTCTGTAAATGCATACAGATATCCCACCGTAGAAGGAACAAAGAAAAAGATAATAAACACAATCAGGGGTATAATAAGGAAATAAGACGGATATATTTTTTTCTTATTCATTTTTTATTCCTCCGGTAAAAAATGAGGACGGGGAAAATTCCCACGTCCTCATTGATATTTTAATTTAGAAGCCTTCTACCTGCTGAGCCTGAGCAATCTGAATTCTGTCATTATCCATTGCTTCAATACATTCATCCACAGTGATATTTCCAATCATCATATCCTGAATATAAGCCGCACCTTCCACCTGCGTAAATCCGATTATATTCGGTCTGGCAGTTGATGCAATTGTTTTTTCATCAATAACAGCCTTAGCTTCATCATACAGCGGAGTGGTAATATTCGTTGTCTGTCCCTTAAATACGGGAGATGTTCCATATCCATCAAATGCCTGATTATAATTCTCAGGATTTGCCATAAATTCGATGAATTCAATCGCTTCTTCAACATGCTCGCCATTTTTATTCGCAAAAGTCAGGCAAACATTCGGACCCTCAAAGCTTCCTTCCTCATTCACACCCATAAATGCCGGCATAATACCAAATTTGTCCGTATCGTCAGGATATTTCGGCGCAATATCAGTATCAACATAAGAATCCCACGCAAACATCATGGCAGCTTTCTCCTCACCCAATGCAGTCGGAGCTCCATCCCAGGAATCTGTTGCAAATGTATCACCAAAATATCCTTTATCTGTCATCTCTTTATACCATTCGATCATGGATTTAAATTCCGGAATATCTGCATAAGTAATCTGGTTACTGTTCAATTTTTCCAGTGTCTCTTCATCAGATGCAATTACATCCAAGCCAAACTGATAGAGCAGCGGCCACTGATCTTTCGTTGGCATATAAACCGGTGTAATACCGGCCTGTTTGATAGTCTCACAAGCAGCCATAAATTCCTGTTGATTCGTGGGAACTTCAATATTGAGTTTTTCAAAAATCTCTTTGTTATATAAAACTCCGGAAATAGCGGCCTCCCAGAAAGGTATTCCATACACCTTACCTTCGTAAGTTGCCTGAGGAAGAACATAGTCCTGAACGTCCGTTATCCATTCCGCATCGCTGAAATCAACAAAGTTCTTTTCCGGCTGATATGCCTTTAAACTGTAACCGCCGAAATTCATAAAAATATCCGGAATCTCACCCGTTGCAAACTTGGTTTTCATAATCGAATCGCCAGAATCAATAGGCACTGCCTGAATATCAAGCTTATTGCCTGTTTCCTGTTCATACATTTCCCAGATTTTTTTCATGTACGGTTTAGTTACCCAATCCTGGTTCGCTAATAATGTTAACGTTACAGATTTACCACTGTCTTTGTCCTTTGTCGAGCCTGCGGCCGAGTCTCCTGCTGAAGCACTGCTTTCTGTCGCGGATTCCGTTGAAGCCTGCGAATTTCCAGCATCTTTACTTCCGCATCCCCCCAGTGTTGCTGCCAGTAAAGATGCACATAGTGCCACACATAATAATCCTTTTTTCCTCATATTTTTTCCCTCCTGAGTTCTTTTTTCAGGCTTGCCTGACTGATAAACATATCATAAACTAGCGTATTCCAAAAAAGAATGGTCAGGAATTAGAGTTTTCATGGACAAATTACAGATTTTTATTTTCATTTGTTGTTTTTTGTTTTTTAATCTGTTTAATATAGTCTTCCGGACTGTATCCTGTATATCTTTTAAAAATTCTGCTGAAATATAATTGATCCGAATATCCTGTCATCTCCGCTATTGTCCGTATTCTCAGCGAATCATCTTCCTGCATCATCTCCATCGCTTTTTCCATCCTTATCTTTTGCAAAAACTGTTTAGGTGTCATACCCTTTTGCTGCTTGAATGTATTCGCCAGATAGGTGGCATTATAGCCATATTTTTCCGCAAGCTCTCTGCTGTCAAACTCCTTTCTCCAGTTTTTTCTGATCTGGTATTCCAACAGGTCTGCTACCTCCCGTGCGGTTAACTCACAGGCTGCTTCTTTGCTTTGTTTAATCAGCTGTAATATATGCTCATATAAATTATTAAGATTACCACATTCCTTTATCAAATTTTGTGCATTTATGTTAAATATATATTCAATCTGCTCCACAATCACAGAAAGTGTATGTACAGTAATACCTTTTTTCCCCATCTTCACAAACAAAATACTTAGGGTCTCCTGAACTTTCTTAAAATTATTTTTGTCAATATTCTCCAGAAGATGTAATGCTTCATGTTTAAACTCGTTTTCCTCTTCCAGCCTACGGGTGCCTTTCATCCCAAATAATTTTTCTGCGACATTTTCTTTTTCCCATATCTTCTCAATTACAGAACGAAGCGCAGTCTGTAACTCTTCTTCTACTACTGGTTTTAATAAATATTCGTGCACCTGCAGCTTAATGGCTTGCCTGGCATATTCGAAATCTCCATAACCCGAAAGCAGTACTGCATGCATATCCGGTCGAAACTCTTTCATTTCTTTCAAAAGCTCCAGACCATCTTTCTTTGGCATACGAATATCACATAAAACAATATCCGGTAACTGCTCCAAAAAACATTTCAAAGCTGTTTCTCCATCATAAGCTTTTGCAACTACATATGCTTCCTCCATTCGCCCTACCATAATTTCCAGCATATCGACTAT
>JBJFCH010000245.1:0-6132 GCA_051888835.1 Oliverpabstia sp.
CATTTCAATCATACCTTTGGCAATTGCCTGTTTGGTCTGATACTGTACCGCCGCAAGGAAATCTGTTTTACACTTATTCAATATTATTTTAGAAAGTGCTCCTCCAACTCCCGACGGAATGTTATTTGAAGGCTCTACTCCTTTTTTTCCATCTTCAACAATAGCCTGAAGCTGACCCTTTGCAAACTCCAGCATTTTCTTTATAGAAATTTCCGGGAAATATTGTGGATTTCCATCTTTATCATCCGGTCCTTTCCCTGTGTAAATGAACTCCATAACCCGAGGACCGTATTCTTCCATGACTACAGCTGCATTATTCACGAATGAATGCCATATCAACATCAGATGCGCTTTCATAGCCTCTTTGCCTGCAGTCTCTTTTTTATCCATCGTAATTCCACAAAGATTGGGAGATAAAATTGAAACCTGATCCAGTATTCCCTTGATTTTTTCATACCAAAAAGAACCCTCCGTTACTTTGCTATTTGGATTCAGGCTAAGCAGGCGACGAACGATACTTTCCATCTCAGCACGTGAAAGTCTTTTCTCTGTTGTACAGAAACAGGTATTATCTCCCGGTTTCATCGGATCCGGCTCATACATCTTACGGCAGACATTGCCTATGATATTTGCTGTGATAATCTTTTCGGGTATACAGGCATACGCATAACCAATCCCTGCATAACAATGTGAATCTTCCGGAAAAAAATCTTTTGCTAAAAGACCATCATGTAAATGAGCCGATGAAGACAAATAGCAATTACGAATCCATCCAATATTACCATAAAGGGAACCTGGATCAAATCCACCATTTTTTTGCAATTCCATATTAATAATAAAATCTGACATCATAGATATTGTCTCATCATAATCACCGGAAATCAGGGCAGTATAATTGAATAATGGTCTATTTCTATCTATCACCATATTGGTAACACCATCCCTGGATGTAAATATTTCTTTTCGCTCCGGATTGAATGGGATATCCATATAACTTTCCAGTTCTTTCAGGGCTGCATATCCATTGCTATATAATCTCTCCAGAGTATTTAGATCATTGCTTGCAAAACTTTCAAGCACGTCCGGCAAGAACAGGTATCCAAACACTCTAATATCACCGGTAACATTGGCTTCCATACAGGCTTTCCTTGCATGTGCCGCCAGATCAAGAAAAGTCCCGCTTCCAGTTCCGCCAGATAACCCTGTTATGACCATAATGTCCAGCGGAAGATTTCTAAAAGTTGCCCAGTCCCCATTATACAGCCCACGAATCAGCTGACGGAATTTCACATCCACATACGACCCTTCGATCGTATCATAGAATTTGATTTTACCCATCATACGATCATTTGTCGGACTACACTGATGAAACATAACATAATTCTTTGGTACCCATGTACGAAAGAATGCCTGCCGATTGTTATACTCCATTCTCTCTTGTACACCATCCACCGAAATGTTAAATGTTCGGAGATTACTGCTCATCATTTGTTTTTTCGCACCATCGATTTCATTTTCAACAGAATCCACAAGTATAAACTTCATATAACGTGAAAATTTCTCTTCCAGCTTCTGTTCCGCTGTCCGAATGGCTTCTTTAATTGCAGCTGCACCGCTGCCACCGCTGCTGATTACCAGAGTAAGATGTCTTTTGTCGATGGGCACTTTCACATTCTTAGCAAACAAAGTATTGTTTCTCACATCTACAGTTCCAATCTGAAGCATTTCCTGGTATTCTCTTTGTGTCAGTTTCCGCATTTTAATATCTCCTTCCTACACGTTATTTTACTCATCTTTTTATTTCCAATTGAAAAACTTAATTCCACTTGGTATCTCTTCCGAATATCCAGTTCCAGCCTCATACACCACTTCATCCATTCCGAGACCTGCCACATGATTATTGGCTGCAGAAATGGCGCATAATTCATTCCAGCTTTTTACTGTAGACATAGTCTCTTCCTTTAATCCTGCTGCCATTACAGTCTTTTGTTGAGTCAACGCTACTGTACAATACTCTCCACAGGAAATCTGATTTATCCCCACAAACTTTCCTACATCACATTGACCATACTGATTACTTCCTACTGCATCTATGGTTTGATCTTCCATCAGAGCTACTGAATGATAATATCCACCTTCTACTTTAACAACATTCTTCCAGGAAGATACATTACACTGACCCTTACTATTATCACCAACTGCTATTACTGTTCCATCCTCTAAAATTCCCAGAGTATGATATACTCCACACCCTATGCTTTTGATTTTACTCCAGGAGGATACATTACATTGTTGATAAGAATTATTACCAACAGCTACTACCGTTCCATCAGCACGCAATCCTACGGTATGTTTATATCCAGCTGCAATCGCAACAATATCCGACCAACTGTCTACATTACACTGACCCTGAGAATTATCTCCCACTGCCACTACCGTTCCATCCTTTTTCAGTCCTACGGAATGTCCTGTTCCTGCAGCCACAGAAACTATATCTGTCCAGTTCTGGACATTACAGCGACCATAGCTGTTGTCTCCTCCTGCTTTTACCGTCCCATCATCTCGAATCGCCAGAGTATGCACATAACCTGCCGCGATTTTATTAGATAATGCCTCTCTTATATCTGTTGACAAATCTATCGACTCTGGCTCTACTGCACTGTAATCTTCAACTTCCGACTCCTCTGCTTCTGATTGTTCTGTCAGATTCCACTGAGTTTCCTTCCGCTCATAATACACTGATGAATTGTATTCCAATAAAGTATCAAAATCCAAAACTCTCATCTGTACCACATATTCTGTCGGAACTTCACCTTCTATAACAGACACCTCTGTTTTAGCCAATAAATAAGAATTTTCAACCATCTCGTCAGAAAAGTCCAGACAGTTTGTATGCAAATGACGAATACCCGAATCTCTTATCTCCGATTGTACCTCTGTCAGATGTTCCCAGCTATCTATCAGCTTATTCCATTCCCATGTCTCACTCTTTTCTATCTTGTCTTTCAATGTGTACAATACACAGGAAAATCCTTCATTTCCTGTATAACTACCTATAATCTGCTGCACTGTCAGAACGGAAAAAGCTTCTTCTTTTTCGTTATAAAACACCTCGACCGTAATCTGTCCAAAAGGATCCAATTCACCTATCATTTGCTGCGACTCAAGTTCAAACCTGTCATCGCTCCCTATACAATAAAGTAAAAGCTGCATTGTGTTGTTCTGATCTACTACGACTGCCAATACCTCTTCGTTAGTATCAAAATCAAAATCACACCGACAAACATTGATCATTCCTTTACCTGATTCAGGAAACGCTTGTATCTGTGTTTTATCACAAGTTATAAAGGATTCTGTGCTCACTTTTCCATATTCTTTTTCTAACTGCTCCATGAGCACAAAATATTCATCTTCTTCATTAAATTCAACTTCTTGTTTTTGAACATACAGTTCCTTTTCTTTATCTGGGGAATTGTTTCCCGAATATATTAAATAAATGATAAACCCAAGAGTAGCGATACCGATACCAATAAGAACCATACACAGCATTTTTATTCCCGTTGTTTTTTGCTTTTTCTTACTGTCATCTTGCTTTTTCTGCAGATCAAGTTGTTCCTCCTCTTGATCTGCTTCCCGGTTTACCGGTTCGTCGTATTTTGTACCACATCGCTCACAATATAGTGAATCATCTTCTTCCGTTTCAAATCCACAATATAGACATTTTTTCATCTCTGTATTTCTCCCTGTTTATTTGATAGAGAAAAATGGATAGCTGAACATGTCATCTATCCATTTCACAATCACTCAACTTTTTAACAAGTTAATCCTCGTCAACTAACTTAAAACTCTTGATATACCATTCTTTATCCTTTTCTTCCATTCGGAAAACGCCATGGACTTTGATTGGAGCCCCCAGAACTTCATAGTCAATATCAACATAAACCAATCTGTCCTTTGAATCCTTTTTAATTTTCGTAACATCGAGTTTCATAGTCCCTAATAAAGCTGCTACATCAATATCTGCACTATTATTTCCCATAAGCTCAGCTAGTACTTCTGTCAACATAGAGGTAACATCTACGTCTGATATAAGATTTGTAACACCTATTGCCATTTTAATCGGAGATGCAATACTCGGTGTGATACAATCTAATATACCATCGATATCCCCTTCATTACAAGAAGTCTCAAATTTTTCCACAACAGCTTCGCATTTCCCATTGGCACCACAGGCCATTAACTGCAGCATCATTGCCATACATAATAACAATACAATTATTTTTTCATATTTCTTTTTCATATTTTTACTCCCCATCATTCGTATCCTTTGTTTGTGGAGTCACTGTGCTTTCAGAGCTTTCGGAATTATCCGATTCTGCAGAATTATTATTCTCATTTTCTATATTACTTGTTTCCCCTTCCATATCAGAACCATCTTCATTTCCCTCGTCGGCACTTGTAGAAGTATCATCACTGGAAGCTTCTGGTGTTGGTGTTGATTTTAACTTTTCCAATTCTGCATCTTTTTCTTCTAACTGTTTCTGCAATTCTTCCACTGTTTCTGCCTGTGCTGTCAATTCATCCACTCTCTGCTGTAAATCGGTTACTTTTGTCTGTTCTTCCTGTACCTGTTTTTCAAAAGCTTTTGCACTGCTGCTGTTTTTGAATGTAAAGATACCAAACACCACTGTTCCGACTAAAAACAAACCTGCCGCAACAAAAGCCACTATCATACAGCGTTTCGCTATTTCCAGCCTATTTTGTACTATACGTGTCTTGCGCTTAAAATCTTCAATCTCAGATTCTTTTGCCTGTACCTCTTCATTCAGACGTTCAACTTCAAAATCCACACCGTCTCGAAGCAAATTATTCATTCTTCTGGATAATGAAGTATTATCTTCCTGCAGCCGGGTAAATTCTTCCTGCAGCCGAACGTTTTCCTGCTGAATTTCTATTTTCTCAGCCTGTAACTTACTGTTTTGTTCCTGAAAAAGACGATTCTGAGAGCGAGCCTCCTCCTTAACACGTAAAATATCTTCCTCTGCTTTATTTCTTTCTATTTGGATTTCTTGTACATGTTTCTCTTTTATTTCGCTTACTGTTTGCTGATGCTCAGCTACAGTTTTCTTATATTGTTCCTGTAATTCTGCATTCTGCGCCTTTACGTCTTCCAGTTTTTTCTGCTGAACCAACAAGGAAGCGGCATGTTCTTCCTGAATAGAAGCAATTTTTCTATCATAAGTCTGTTTCTGCATTCCAAGAGCATTCATTTCATGCTCGTTGGCGTCTTTCTGGATTTCCTGCTGGATTTTCGCAGAAGCATCCAATAATTTACCATAGCAAAGTTCATTTCCAAAGAAGTTCAGGATTTCATCACGTCTTGGATATTCATGATTTCGAACAATCTCATTGAGAGAAAATGCATACTCTTTCCATGGAAGCATTTTAACATAAAATGAATACAGAGCCTCTTTTTTCAATTCTTCATCGTCCATCAATTCTTTCTGATCACGATAAGCTTCCATAACTTCTTCCGGTTTTTCCAAATCTTTTCGATCCCACCAGAAAAAGTCATCTTTTTTCATCATATCAAAAATTTCTTCCAGATTCTTAAATGAGACCATTCTATTTCCCTCTTCCAGAACCTTCTTTTCGATATAAGTCATTTTTGCATCACTGCTACTGGACAGCTTTCTGCTAAGTTTTACAAGGAGTGACAATCTTTCCTCATCATACGGTTCCGCATTCAGATTTGTCGTATCAAAAAAAACAACAGGATATTTCAGCTTCAAGTCAACACTATGAGTTTCCAACTCTGCCCTGTTTTCTGCTCTCATTGTAAAAATATGAATTGGCAGATCACATTCTTCCGTCAATTTCTTCATATCTGAAAGGCTGCAGTCAACTGCAAACCCCATATTCAGTCGAAGCTTCTGCGGCAGAAGCAAATACAATTGTTTTAACAGATCCACAGATTCATCGTATATTTCCTCGCTCGGAAGCAATATAATCAATCTACATGCACTGTCCTTTAACTGTGCTGTCCACAATCTCTCTGCTATCCTACATACGAGCATACGATCTTTATTCTTAATGGATACTGTATTCTGCTGTCCTTCCGGCGACTCCGCC
>JBJFCH010000246.1:0-1178 GCA_051888835.1 Oliverpabstia sp.
AGGATCTGGATTATCTGCGATATAAAACACAAAAAGAAACGCAAATAAAAGGGTAATACATAAAACAGTAGAGAGATGGAGGCATTTCAAATGAATAATTTACCTAAAGTAGCAATGGGAGCATGGGCATGGGGTAATGATGGGACATTCGGTAATCATTACGATGTATCAGATTTAAAGGAAATATATGAAACTGCAATGAGAAGTGGATTGAATCTCTGGGATACAGCTGTCGTTTATGGTATGGGAACATCGGAAAAAACTCTTGGTGAACTGGCTAAGAACACAGCAAGAGAGAAACTGATTTTTTCCACAAAATTTACACCACAGAACGAGGATGGAACAACATCTGCCATGCAGAATATGCTCAATGGAAGTAAAGATCGTCTGCACACGGATGTGATTGACATCTACTGGATACATAACCCAATGGATGTAGAAAAATATACGCCAATGCTTGTTCCTCTTGCAAAGAGCGGACAGATCAAGACAATAGGTGTATCCAACCATAACCTTGCAGAACTGAAGCGGGCACAGGAGATTTTAAATAAAGACGGACTGAAAATTTCAGCGGTTCAAAATCATTACAGTTTATTGAATCGTTCTTCTGAGTATAGAGGGATTCTTGATTACTGTAAGGGGAATGAAATTACTTTTTATGCCTATATGGTGCTGGAGCAGGGCACATTAACAGGTAAATATGATGCGGATCATCTGTTACCCAAAGAGAGTGTCCGTGCCAAAGTATACAATCCTATAATGCCGGAAATAAAAAAAATAACAGATGTGCTGACAGAAATTGGATATATTCATGATGTAAGTGCTGCACAGATTGCTATCGCATGGGCTATTGCAAAAGGCACACTTCCGATTGTTGATGTAACAAAGGTTCGTCATGTTGAAGATGCTGCAAAAGCAGCAGAAATCAGGCTTTCCGAAGAAGAAATATCACGCATGGAAAGTACAGCAGATGCATTGGAACTTTCAACTATCCGTTATTGGGAAAAAGAAATGAAATAAGATTTATCGTTAAAGAGGCAAAAAATGAAGATAGTAATCCTGGAAGGAAGTACGAATAGAAAAGGGTCATCCAATTTGCTTGCAGGGGAATTTACAAGAGGTGCGCAGGAAGCGGGGCATGAAGTGCATATCATTGATGCCGCACACAGCCAGATTAG
>JBJFCH010000246.1:1278-6120 GCA_051888835.1 Oliverpabstia sp.
CTGAACCTGAAAGATATGGGAATCATTTCTGGAAGGGGATGTGGGACGCCTTATACGACACAGCAATCAAAATTTCCAGAGAAGGCGTATGAGTTGGGAAGAAAGATCAGGTTCGTTCTGGATGATGGGGAAATGATTGTCGGGCTGTATGAAAATTCAGCCAGTGATGATCTCCTGGGGCGTCTGCCAATGACGGTGGGATTTGAAGATTATAATGGTACGGAGAAAATCAGTTATCTGGATGCAGAATTGGATTTAAGTAATGCGCCCGGGGAATGTACGCCGCAGACAGGGGATCTGACCTATTATGCCCCATGGGGAAACCTTGCGTTTTTCTACCACGATTTCCGCAATTCTCCGCAGTTTATCCCGTTGGGAAGGATAGAGACATGTGGAGAATATTTGGAAAACCTGGACAGTTATACGGAAGTGACCATAGAGAGGTACGCTGATTAGTATGGATCAAAAGAAAGAGCAACTTGTATTTTGGGTGTCAAAAAGCAAGAAAAGTCTGTGTTTTCATGCATACCCAAATTATGAAGAGGTAAAATCGTCCAGCCACAAAGAAATGTGGGAATTGGTTCATTTGTATATAGAATCCGGTTATAAAGTACATTAGTGAAATAGTTACAAATCATAAATTGGTTGGTGCCATACGGGATCAATCTGGAAAAGGAGTCCTGGGCGCCATTTGCGGAAGGCAGAGAAGGAATTTTCCAGAATGAAACACTGGATTCCATTGGGAGAAAATACGGAAAAACACCGGCACAAGTTATTTTGCGTTGGCTTCGCCAGAAAAAAATAATTGCAATTCCAAAGTCAATTCATGCTGAACGCATAAGACAGAACTTTGCAATTGATGATTTTTCACTTACGGATTCTGACATAAGAGAAATCGAGAAAATGGATTCTCATAAGAGCCTGATTCTGGAAATCAGGAGTCTGGATGAAATATATCGGTTACATGGTATTCACTTTGAACAATAAACAGCTAAAAAAATATATCGAATTGGAGGAATAAAGAAATGAGTAAAAAACTGGTAGCATATTTTTCAGCAGGTGGCACGACAAAGAAGGCTGCTGAGCATTTGGCTAGAGAAGCAGGTGCGAATCTGTTTGAAATCAGACCTGCTGTTCCTTATACCCGTTCAGATATGAACTGGATGGATAAAAAGAGCCGGAGAAGTATGGAAATGAATGACCCATAATCACGCCCGGAGATTGCAGTGACACTGGAAAATATGGCGGACTATGATACAGTGTTCATTGGATTCCCCATCTGGTGGTATGTTGCTCCTCATATCATTAACACTTTTGCAGAAAGTTATGATTTTTCCGGAAAAACCCTGGTGCCCTTTGCTACATCCGGCGGAAGCGGATTGGGAAGGTCGGTTGATGTTCTTAAGACACTTTGCCCGAATGCAGATTGGAAAGCAGGAAAGATGGTAAATGGCGTATCAGACAAAGCCCTTGCACATTGGGCGAAACAATTTTAACAGGGAAAGAGAGAACATTGTCGGGTATTCTCTGACTTACAAGCTAGATACAGCCAGTCCGTAATTTTTTCGGGCTGGCTGTTCTTTACGTTTGGTGCCACAAAATATTTTGTTTTCTTCAATAAGTCATATGATGTAATCACGTAATATCTTTCGAATTGCAGTATATGATGTGGTAAGTGCTTAATATGCTGTGCCAGCCAAAATACTATACTTGACAAAAAATTCGACAAAATATACCATAATACAATATATGTGAATATCTGTGATTCCCATGATAAGAACGAGTTCTTCTGCTGGTTTTCTCTACAAGTTATCTGGGCAGGATTGCACGGTGGCGTATAGGAATACTTTACTAAATCTTTACCAATATTTTGACAATATTTTGACGAGCTTCTTTACCCATTTTTTGAGTTCATAGATTAATATTAATCAAGAGGAAAATTTTGTTCCAAGTGAAGAAGTTTACAGAAAGAACGTGTGCTGTCTGAGCTTTATAAATAGTAAGAAAGGAAGAACATAAGAGAATGAAAAAGATATATGGGATAATCAGAAAACTTGGAGTTACTTCGAAATATAAGGGATATTTTTTTGTTGCAGATGCTATTGAATTGGCAATGAATTCTCAGGGTAAGCCCATATTGATTACAAAGGACATTTATCCATATCTGGCGAGGAAATATAAAACTACACCTATGAATATCGAACATAATATTCGTACTGTTATCAATGTATGTTGGGAAACGAACAAAGCGGGGATGGATGAGATTGCCGGTTATCCTCTGACTTCTAAGCCAACAAACAGTGAATTCATAGATATGATTGCTTATAATCTTTTAGAAGAGCAGAGCTGAATTCAAAAGTAGCAAATCTCGAAAAATGTCGAACGAAAGTTCGGCTCCTTCATTGACTTTACTTTAATTGACATTGTATAATACTTTATATTATTTAATGACAAAGAATAGAAAAGAGAGAAAATGAAAATGTACTTATCAACATTATTTTTATCCGAAATGGAAAATGGAGCTGAACATGCAATCACAAAATGTAATGAAGAATTTATAAGACGTTTTGAAACAATTCAAGACTACATATCTACTGCCTTTATTACAGACTCTTCTGGAAAAGCAATACAATTAAATAGCCAATGTGACGAAATGATGGCTCTTTGGGATGTCTTTAAAGATTTTAAAGATGAAATTTTTATTGATCTCCCAATCATGAAAGCAATGAATACAGTTCGTGCAGTAAGGGATGAAATGAGGGAGCAAATTAAAGATAAGGATTGATGCTTCGTCATATTTTCTCAGCAAATTGTAGACAGGAGTATATATGGTCAGGGACTCCACGTTTTAGAGCTGAAGTATCTCCTTCTGAGCATATTGGTTTATGAAAGCATTACCAATTTTATTATGTACGTTGAAATAAATACTTTATTTTTGAGGTGAGTTATGGAAACAATAGCTGTAATTGAAGATAATGTACTGACTGGAGACATGATAACAGAGGTTTTAATGGAGGAGGGTTTTCACGTTATTCGGGCGTATTCCGGGACGGAAGCGTTATATCTGCTTAAACAAAAGAAACCCGACCTGATACTGCTGGATTTGGTTCTTCCAGGTCTTGACGGTGAAGGTGTTCTGGAACATATTAAGGATATTCCGGTCATCATACTGAGTTCAAAGGCGGAAGTGGAGGACAAGATAACTCTTTTGAATGAGGGTGCCTGCGACTATATAACAAAACCGTTTAATACAAGAGAATTGATTGCCCGTATTTCTGTGCAGCTGCGGAAAGAGAAAAATTCAGGTAATCACACAGAGAAATCGATATTATCCGTTGGTGATTTAACATTGGATCCCTTGTCTTTGAACTTGATTGTTCAGTCGCAAGTCGTAAAGCTGACAAAAACGGAATGTGTGATTCTCAAACTGCTGATGTCCAATTCCAGGTATACCATTTCCAAGGATTTTCTCCTGGATAGCATCAGTTATGAAACACCGGATTGCACGGAGAAATCCTTGAAGCAGCATATTTATAATTTGCGAAAGAAGCTGAGCAGTATTAACTGCAGCATTCAAATAGAGACCGTTCGGGGCGTTGGTTTTAAATTATCTGAAAACAAAGACTGATTCTTTTGAACATGAATTTGTGTAGGAAAGAAATCATTACAGGAAAATGTATTGATTTCTTTTTTTATGGGATAATTTTTCAAACTCCTGTTGACAGGCAGGATAGAAACACCTATAATTAAAACATATGTTACAAAACCAACGTTTTGAAATAAATGCTCTGGAAAGGAGATGAAATTATGCCGCCAAAACCAAAATATACGAAAGAAGAGATTGTGAACGCTGCGTATGAATTGACTCGGGAGAAAGGTATTGACGCAGTTGTCGCGCGTGAAGTGGGAAAACGCCTGAACACATCAGCGTCGCCCATCTTTACCGTGTGGAACAGTATGGAGGAACTGAAGGAAGAAGTATGGAAGATGGCAAGGCAGAAATATCAGGAATATATGGCCGGTATTTTTGACTATACGCCATCATTCAAAGAATTTGGAATGCGGTGGGTCGGATTTGCAGCGGAAGAACCGAATCTCTATCGTTTGCTGTTTCTGTCACGGCGAGACGAACACAGCCCATACATCCGTTTCAAACAGGAATTTGAAAGCATCATTACTCCCCTTGTGGAAGAGATTATGAAAACATTTGAATTGTCGGGAGAGGATGCGGAGGATCTGCTGAATCAGATGATCATATTTGCCAATGGTGTCGCCGCTTTTGTACTCACAGATACGGACAGCTTTTCAAAGGAGGCAGTCAGTCATTCCATCAGTCAGGTATGTATAGGCATTGTTATTACAGATAAGCTGAGAGACGGTACTCTGGATTTATCTGCAGCACAGGAAATGGCAAAGTCATGTGTCAGCGGGATCAAACCCCGAAAAAGAGAAAGGACTGGATCTTAGGTCCAAATGTAATTGATCCCAACATCTAATTTGTCAGTAGGGAGGAACATCATGGATAAATCAGAAGCAATCATACAGTACCTTGTTGATAAATATCATCCAAAAGTACTGATATCATATGGATCATTTGCTGATGGAACAGCAAGCACGAATAGTGATTATGACGCACTGTTGGTTTATGATGGGCCGGAATGTCATGATGGCTCCATTGTAGAGGAAACTCCGCTTGATGTATTTTGCTATCCTTTGGATAAGTTCACAGATAACTATAATCCAGAAGATTATCTCGGCGTGTTAGACGGCAAAATAGTGATAGATTCAAATGGGTTAGGGCAGAGTATAAAGAAGAAAGTTCTGGAATTCGTCAATGCTGCC
>JBJFCH010000247.1:0-6087 GCA_051888835.1 Oliverpabstia sp.
ACGAGATCAGTGTGGGAATTCTTCATGGACAGATGAAGCCAAAAGAGAAAAACAGCATTATGGAAGCATTTTCTGCAAATCAGATTCAGGTACTGGTTTCTACCACTGTGGTGGAAGTGGGAGTGAATGTGCCCAATGCTACGGTAATGATGGTAGAAAATGCGGAAAGATTTGGTCTGGCCCAATTACATCAGCTCAGAGGAAGAGTGGGACGTGGAAGCAGCCAGTCCTATTGTATTTTTATTCATGGCCAGGATAAGGCGGAAAATTCCCGCAGGCTCCAGATACTGAAAGAATCCAATGATGGATTTTACATTGCGGGAGAAGATTTAAAACTTCGGGGACCGGGAGATCTTTTTGGGGTTAAACAAAGCGGAATTCTGGAATTTTCCATTGCAGATATTTTCAGGGATGCGGATGTAATGAAAAAAGCCAGTGAGGCAGCAGGAGAAATTCTGGAGCTGGATTTTGAAATGGAACTGCCTCAGAATCAGGAATTGAAAAAAAGACTGGAACAGTACACCAGCAGACAGCTGGATGACATCAGTTTATAGAACAGAATAGAGAAAGGACCGGATATGAGCGCTATAGTTACAATGCAGGACGTTACAAAAATTTATCATATGGGGGAAGTGGAGATACATGCTGCAGATGGTATTACCTTCAGTATAGAAAAAGGTGAATTTGCTGTTGTGGTTGGTCCCAGCGGAGCAGGCAAAACTACAGTTCTGAATATTCTGGGGGGAATGGATACCTGTGATGGTGGAAAAGTGGTTGTTGATGGAGAGGATATCAGTGGATATAAAAACAGAAAGCTGACGACTTACCGAAGAAATGATATTGGTTTTGTGTTTCAGTTCTATAATCTGGTACAGAACCTGACAGCTCTTGAAAATGTAGAACTGGCGGCACAGATCTGCAAGAATCCTCTGGATGCAGCCAAGGTTCTGGAAGAAGTAGGTCTGAAAGACAGAATGCAGAATTTTCCGGCTCAGCTTTCCGGCGGTGAGCAGCAGAGAGTGGCAATTGCAAGAGCACTGGCAAAGAATCCAAAGCTGCTGTTGTGTGATGAACCTACCGGTGCGTTGGATTACCGTACCGGTAAAGCTATTTTAAAATTATTGCAGGATACCTGCCGTGAACGGGGAATGACGGTTGTTGTCATCACACATAATACGGCGATTACTCCTATGGCAGATCGGGTGATTCAGATTAACAGTGGACGGGTAAAATCAATGACAGTAAATGATAATCCAGTATCAGTAGAGACGATTGAATGGTGATAGTATGAACAAAAAACATATGCTTGTAAAGGAATTTTTAAGAGAAATCAAAAAAAGCCGCAATCGTTTCCTGTCTATATTGATTATAGTTACACTGGGGGTTGCCTTTTTCTCCGGAGTACGAGCTGCCAGTCCGGACATGAGACTTTCGGCAGATACCTATTTTGATGAGGCAAACCTCATGGATATCCGTGTGCTCAGTACATTGGGTCTTACAGATGAAGATGTGGAGGCATTAAAGCAAATAGAAGGTGTTGAGGCAGCGGAAGCTTCTTATAGTGGAGATGTTTTGTGCAGACTGGAAGGTTCACAGCCGGTTCTTCATCTGATGTCTCTTACGGAAGAAATGAACCAGGTGACGGTTCATGAGGGGAGACTTCCCGAAAAAACGGATGAAATATTTATGGATCAGAAATTCATGGATACGAATCAGCTTTCTGTAGGAGATACGATTACAGTATTTTCTGGAGATGAGGATCAGGATATTGAGGATATTGTTTCTGAGACAGAATTTACAATTGTCGGCAGCGGTACCAGTCCGTTTTATATGAGTATTGACCGTGGAACCAGCACGATCGGAAATGGATCTGTCAGTGGATTTGGTGTCCTTCTTCCGGAGAGCTTTTCTATGAGTGTTTATACAGAAATCTATATGACCGTTGCCGGAGCAGAAGAGGAAATCTGTTATGAGGATAATTATGAAGACAAGATTGATACAGTTAAAGATCGTATTGAAGAAATAGCAGATCAGCAGTGTGAGATTCGTTACGCTTCCGTAAAGGCTGATGGACAGGAGGATATTGACGAAGCAAAAGCAGAGATCGCAGATGCCAGAAAGAAACTTTCTGATGCTAAAAAAGAACTGACTGACGGAAGAAAACAGCTTCAGGAGGGGAAAGAAGAGTTAGCAGAAAAAGAAGATGAACTGGAATCAGGAAAAGCTGAGATACAGAAAGAACGGAAAAATTTAGATGAAGGAAAGTCACAGATTGCCACTGCCTGGCAGGAGTTATACAGTCAAAAAGAAACATTAAATAAAAAAACAGAGGAACTGCAGGCTGTAAAATTACAATTGCAGGAAAAAGAAAAAGAGATTTCCGAAGGCGAGGCGCAGCTTATTGAAGGAATGAAACAGTTGGAGGACGGAGAAATACAGTTAAATCAGGCAAAAGCACAGCTTGATGCGGCAGAGACTGCTCTGAATGAAAATAAGGAGGAAGTTGAAGCTGCAAAAGAAATTCTGCCTGTTTTACAAGAACAACGTGAGATGCTCAATCAGATGTCACCAAGTATAGAGGAACTGGAAGCACAGCTGCCGGTATTAAAAAGTACGTTGGACGAACTGGAACAGCAGCTGGAACTTCTGGAAAAGGCAATCGAAGACTCTGGAGAAAATGGGGACGAGAATGAAAGTGAAACTCCTGATGATGGGGAATTGCTGGCACAGAGGGAAGTACTACAGGAACAGATTCAGGAATTGAGCACACAGATCGCATCTATAGAAACGCTTCTGGAACAAAAGAATCAACTGGAGACGGCAATTGCGGCAGCGGAGGAAGGAATACAGGAGTATGAAAATGGAATTCTTCAGGTGCAGCAGGGCAGAGAAGAGATTGCACTGAAAGAACAGGAATTGCATGCGGCAAAGCAGGAAATAGAACAATCGAAATCTCAGATTGCTTCCGGCAAAAGTCAGATAGCGCAGGCAAAAGCTCAGGTCGCATCCGGAGAGTCTCAGCTGAATGATGGAAGGCAACAACTTTTGCAGGCGGAGCAATTGTTAAACTCAAAAGAAAATCAAATAGAAGAAGGCGAAAAAGAGCTGGAGAAGGCTGCTGAGACGATCCGTGAAGGCGAAATAGCGCTGGAAGAAGCTAAAGCAACGCTCAGCGAAAAGGAAACAGAGCTTCAGGATGCGGAAGAAGAATTTGAAGAAGAATCTAAAAAAGCGGAAGAAGAAATCAAGGACGGCGAAGAAAAGATTGCAGATGCACAGAAAGAGCTGGAAGAGTTGGAAGTGCCAACATGGTATATTTTGGGCAGAAATTCTCTCCAGACTTATGTGGAATATGAACAGGATTCCGAGAGAATCGAAGCAATCGGCAATGTATTCCCTGCTATATTCTTCCTGGTGGCAGCTTTAATTTGTCTTACTACCATGACCCGAATGGTGGAAGAAAACAGAACACAGATTGGTATGCTGAAAGCTCTGGGATACGGGAAAGGAGCAATCGCAGGAAAATATCTGGCCTATGCCCTTTTGGCAAGTTCGATAGGAAGTATCATCGGTATCTTTGCAGGACAAAAGACGCTTCCGGTTGTTATCATTCAAGCTTATAAGATTTTGTATAATAATCTGCCTGTGGTACAGGCACCTGTTTACATAGGTTATTCTCTGTCATCTTCACTGCTGGCAATCGGAATTACCGTTTTTGCCGCAGGGCTATCCTGCTTTCATGAGCTTCGGGAAGTACCAGCCAATCTTATGCGACCGGAGGCACCGAAAAGTGGAAAAAGAATTTTTCTTGAATATTTTTCAATTTTATGGAATCACCTGAGTTTTTCAAAAAAAGCAGCGGCCCGTAATCTATTTCGTTATAAAAAGAGATTTTTTATGACGGTTTTTGGTATCGGAGGCTGTATGGGACTTCTTATGGTAGGCTTTGGACTGAAAGACTCGATCATGGCAATCGCCCAGAAACAGTTTGGTGAAGTAAGGATTTACTCTTCTTCTCTTACACTGGATGGAGAAATTACAGACAGTGAAAGAGCGAATCTTCTGCAGATGATTTCAGAAGATAAAGATGTTGAGGAATATATGGAAGCTATGGAATCGTCAGTAGATGTAGAGTTTGACGGTCTGGAAAAAAGCTCTTATTTGGTAGTGGTTCCGGATAAAGAGCAATTTAAAAAGTTTGTCCGATTGAAAGACAGGAAGACGCAGGAGGAATATGAACTGGATGAAAGCGGAGTTGTAATCACAGAAAAACTATCAAAACTTTTAGATATACAGGTGGGTGATACCATTTATCTGAAAGACGGTGAAACAAAAAAAGTTGCTGTACAGGTTACACATATTGCGGAAAACTATTATTTCCATTATGTATATATGACGTCTGAAGTATATGCAGATATTTATGGAGAAGAACCGGAATATTCTGAGATATTTACGGTAAACCGATCGAAGGACGAAGAGTTTGAAGAGGAATTCAGTAAACGCTATATCGGACAAGATGGTGTTTTAAATGTTACCATGCTGAGTACAATGGAAGAAAAAATAGCCAATATGATCCGAAGTATGGATACCATAATTTATGTAATCGTAATTGCAGCAGGAATGCTGGCATTTGTCGTTTTATATAATCTCAATAATATTAATATCAGTGAGCGAAGAAGAGAACTTGCGACGTTGAAAGTGTTGGGATTTTATGAGTCGGAAGTATCAATGTATGTATTCCGGGAAAATATTATTCTGACGGTAATAGGGATCATTGCAGGTATTGGTTTTGGTATTGTTTTACATAGATTTGTCATATTGACCGCTGAGATTGATCTTATGATGTTTGGCCGTGACATAAAATTTATGAGTTATTTTTACAGTATTTGCCTGACAATCCTCTTCTCTTTGTTGGTAAATTTGTTCATGCATTTCAAATTAAAGAAGCTGGATATGGTAGAATCCATGAAAAGTGTGGAATAACTTGAAAAAATTCAAAAAATAGGGTAAACTACACAGGTACTACAAATTTGACTGTGAATTGCAGCTGTTTTTTGAATTGCTGCATGAATTGAGGAGGAATTATTATGGCAGCCAAAAGAACCGTTACAAAGACAACTAAAAAGACAACTGTTGATACAAAGGCTGAAGTGAAGATTGAGGCAGTAAAACCGGCAGCAGAAAAGGTCGAGGAGAAAGCACCGGTGAAAAAACCGGCAGTAAAGAAAACATCGGCAAAAACTCAGGAAATTTATTTCCAGTCTGCTGGAAAAGAAATCCTTGACAAAGATCTGACGGAAAAAGTTAAAGATATCTGGACAAAAGAGTTAGGCAATAAAGTAAAAGATATGACAGACGTTAAGATTTATGTAAAACCGGAAGAGAATGCTGCATACTATGTGATCAACGGTGATGTGACCGGAAGTTTTGAACTGTAAAATGCACCTACATAGAGGAGGAAGCGCAGGCTTCCTCCTTTTGCATATACAGCACAGATAACAAAAAATACAATAACAGAATTTTGAAAAGAAAAACAGCGTATACTATAACTGTTTATAAGCTATCATATACGCTGTTTCTTTGTGATTTTTATTCAGCTATTTCTTGTGCAGGATAAAAATCTGATGATAAAGTGATTGTTTACATCTGGCTCATGCCGCCCTGGCTGCCCTGTCCGGATGACATCTGTCTTTCCTGTGCTTCAATCATTTTTTTCACCATATAACCGCCGACCGATCCGTTCTGTTTGGAAGTCAGGTTACCGTTGTAACCGTCTGTAAGCGGTACTCCCAGTTCATTGGCAATCTCGAATTTAAAGCGATTTAAAGCGCTTTTTGCTTCGGGTACTGCTGATGTGTTAGTAGAACTCTTAGACATAATTGATTTCCTCCTTGCGTCGTTTGGTTTTGTAACTTTTTGTTACAGTGATAGTATGTGATAATATTTTTTAAATAATCTAGAAGATTCTGTATCTATTGGAAATATTTTGGTATAAACTAACAAAAAAGATTGCAGAAGATTTGTAGATTTGCGATAATAAAACAAAATGTCAGGAGAAGGCGGTTTTAGCATGAATATTGGGATTAT
>JBJFCH010000248.1:0-2198 GCA_051888835.1 Oliverpabstia sp.
CATCACATGAATATCTTCCGGGAAGAATGTCAGACCGACCTCCTGACCTACCTCCGAATAATCTGTTGTGTGTATCTTAAATTCTCGTCCTGTTGTAGAGAAGGTTACCTGATATACCCCTTCTTTCACTTCTTCAGGTTCAAAATCGTAATCTACATTGATATCCACCCTCTGCTCTTCATCACTCAGTTTCCAGCCCTGCGCATTTGCCCATGTCTTCAGATCTGTATCCAGTGCCTGAGACTCCTGAATCTCATCCACTGTCTTCAGGAAATTAAAGGCCATAACCGCTTCATTTGCCTTTTCATTTTTTACAAATGGCTGATTAACTACAAAAATCATACGCTCAATACTTGTTCCATTGGAAGTAGCAAATGTAACCGGATATTCTCCTTCTTCCTCTCTCAGATCATACTCGACCCTGGCGATGGAAATATAATCATCACTTTCCGGATCCCATGCCTGTGCATTGGAACGGGCGATAATCTCTTTATCATCCAGATCCTTTACATCCTCCAGATCCACATAGAAATTATTGGCACTGATTTTTTCCCTGCCGTCTTCACTGGTCACATCCTGATTTTTAATCACCTGCATATTGACAGTTACACTGGTTCCCGGAACGGTCTCCACCATGATCTCATAGTGAACACCCTTGAACAGTACACTGACTACTTCACCGGTCATCTTTCCATCCTTCACATCCACGATATCAATATCTTCCGGACGTATCACCACATCCACCGGCTCGTTCTCCTTAAATCCATAATCCACACAGTCAAATGTGATATCATCAAAACGTACCTTATAATCCTCCAACATCGTACCGGGCAGGATATTACTTTCACCGATGAAATTGGCCACATACCGGTTGGAAGGCTCATTGTACACTTCCTGCGGTGTGCCGATCTGCTGAATCTCACCGTTTTTCATGACCACAATCTTATCTGACATGGTAAGTGCTTCTTCCTGGTCATGGGTTACAAAAATAAAGGTAATACCAACCTCCTGCTGAATTCTTTTCAGCTCATACTGCATTTCTTTTCTGAGCTTCAGATCCAGGGCAGCCAGCGGTTCATCCAGAAGCAGAACCTTCGGCTCATTGACCAATGCTCTCGCAATAGCCACACGCTGCTGCTGTCCACCTGATAAAAGCGTTGTATTCTTCTTCTCAAATCCCTCAAGACCGATCAGTTTCAACATTTTCATTACTTTCTGATCAATAATATCTTTACTCATCTTCTTGATCTTCAGTCCGAATGCTATATTCTCATATACATTCAAATGGGGAAATAAAGCATATTTCTGAAAAACCGTATTTAACTCTCTCTGATATGCAGGCTTCCGGCTGATCTCTTCTCCGTCAAAAATCACTTTTCCCTCATCTGCATCCAGAAAACCTCCAAGGATCCTCAAAAGTGTTGTTTTTCCACATCCACTCGGGCCAAGCAAAGTAACAAATTCATTTTCATAGATGTCCAGATTAACCCCTTTCAGGACAATCTGTCCGTCAAAACTTTTTACAATATTTCGAAACTCGATCAGTTTCTTTTTTTCCATCTCACCTTCTCCTTCCTAGAACATAGGGGGTGTGGTTATCCACAAAATCTTTGCATCACTGCTTCCGTTATTGTACAGATAATGTCCCCTTGTTCCATCCATATAGAAAGTCTCCTGTGCTTTCAGTCGAAATCTCTGGTTCCCTCTGACCAGTGTCACAGTACCTTTCAAAACATAACCAAATTCCTCTCCCTGATGAGCGGATAATTCATGACTCTTTTTATGGGGGTGAAGTGTCAGCAAAATCGGTTCCATCTTGTTTTTTTGTGCATTTGGTATGACCCATTCAATCTTATAATCTTCCTGTTCATCCTCAAAAAAATCCTGCGTAGAAAACACAATCTGCTTTTCTTCCTCCTCATGAAAGAACTCCGACAAATTCGTTCCAAGAGCTTCCAGAATATCCTCCAGCGTTGCAATACTGGGAGCGGTCAGATTTCTCTCTACCTGAGATAAAAATCCCTTTGTCAGTTCACTTCTCGAAGCCAGATCTCCCAGCGTCAGATCATTTTGAAGACGCAGCTCTTTCAGCTTCTTACCGATATCCAAAATTACACCTCCCGTTTTGTAATACTATACTTTTTTTTAAAAAATAGCGAACAAGTACATTATACACAGATATATAGATAATGCAATAG
>JBJFCH010000248.1:2298-10802 GCA_051888835.1 Oliverpabstia sp.
AACAGTTTCGGAATCACATCGAATGCAGACAGTTCATATCCCATTTCGTGTACTGCGGACAGAGCAACCAGCATCTGCGCACCGTAAGGGATCACTCCCTGAAAAATGCAGGAGAACGTATCCAGTATGGAGGCCGTCTTTTTCGGTGTCACTCCGTACTCTTTTGCCATCTCTGCGGCGATGGGATTTGCCATAACAATAGCAACTGTATTATTGGCTGTGGCAACATCCATAACTCCCACCAGAAGTCCGATTCCGAGCTGGCCGCCTTTTTTTCCTTTAAATACTTTCTTGACCGTCAAAAGTAATGCTTCGAAACCGCCGTATTCACGGATCAAAGCGCACAATGCTGAAACCAGGATGGCAACCATACTGGTTTCGAACATTCCCGCTGCCCCGGAACCCATACTTCCCAGCAGATCTACCGGTGTGATCTGTCCGGTTACCAGCATAATGAAAGATCCTGATACAATCCCTACGAGAAGCACAACAAATACATTGATACCGGCAATACCGCCAATCAGAACCAATATATACGGAATGATCTGTATCAGATTATAGTCATGAGTCACTGCCCCTTCCAAATCCGTGTTTAAAGAGAGTATCAGAATCAGTAGCAGTGCCGCCAAAGCTGCCGGCAGAGCAATTCCAAAGTTTTCCCGAAACTTATCTTTCATGGCACAGCCTTGACCGTTACATGCTGCGATCGTAGTATCGGAAATAAAAGACAGATTATCTCCAAACATAGCACCACCCATGACAGAAGCCACGCACAGCGGCAGACTGAATCCGGATGCCGCAGAAACCGCTGCCGCAATCGGGGTAATCAACGTGATCGTACCGACGGAAGTTCCCATAGCTGTGGATACAAAACATGCTACAATAAATAATACTGCAACTGCATATTTAGCAGGAATCAGTGACAGCATAAAATATGCAACACTTTCCGCACTGCTTCTTCCAACTACTCCTACAAAAGTTCCGGCTGTCATAAAAATCAGGAGCATAGTGATGATATTTTTATCTGCCATGCCCTGTGCCATAATCTCCAGTTTATCATCAAATTTTACTTCCCTGTTCTGAAGACATGCTACCAGAATTGCTGCAAGGAAAGCAATCACAATCGGGATATTATAAAATCCCATAGGAATCTTCATCACATATTCAAATACAATTCCCAGCCCCAGATATAGGACAAGAAATACACCAATTGGCAGTAATGCCCAGGGATTACTCTTTTTCATAGCTGCACCTCACATTTTTCTTCTTATTTTCATATTTCCCGTGTATCAATCACGTGTATCTTACTATTGTACTGGACAGCTATATAAAAGTAAAGTGTATTCGTTATTTCTCCATACTCAATGTCTGCAGTGGTGTAAAATCTTCCAAAATATCAGCAAAATTTATTCATCCGCCAATTCAGCCCTGACTTCGGAAATTGAAAAACATGTCTCTGTCCCGTGCCTGTCTGCACAATACGTCATAGGCCAGATCAAATGCTGTTTGGAACCATGCCGTAAAGTCCTCTGGGCTTTCCTCCATCCACTGCTTCAGTTCCTTTATTGAAACCCATTTGGCATCTTCGATTTCATCCGGATTGAATGAAAAATCCTGTTTACGAAATCCGGCATAATCCGGACTGTATAAAAAGACATGATCCATCTCATTCTCACTCAGTTCCCCAAAGGATGCCGAATACTGAAATGATCCACACCCATAGATGACATCACCGCCATCCATAAGCAACCCGCATGCATTGCAGTCAACAATATGACAGTTGGTCTTTAACCCCAGCTCCGTTTCCAATCGGCGATTGATCGCATCATCCATGGATTCGCCTTTTCTGGGATGGGAACAACATGCGTTGGACCATAATCCACCGGAATGATATTTTCCATGGGCCCGGCGCTGTAAAAGCATAGTAGCATCCATCCAGTCAAAGATAAATATGGAAAATGCCCTGTGCAATTGTCCCTTTCTATGAGTCTCCATTTTTTCTCCATAACCGATCTCGTTGTCGTTTTCATCCACCCAGATTAATAAATCTTCCATAAACTTTCCCTTTCTCACATATAATTTCTTAACTCGTCCATTATCAGTTCTGCTGTTTCTTTTGCAGAAACAATAGCATGATAAAGTCCTTCCCCACTTTCGTAACGATTGGTGCCGCAAAAATCGCCTGCTCCCAAACAGCGCCCGTATCTGTACGGCAGATTATTTACATTTCCACACAATGCACCTGTCGGTACCCGAAGTGTCTCATGATCTGTAAAATTACTGTCTATGTATTTCTTTCTCAGCTCATAGAATCTCTTTTTCATGTTTTTCTCCGGAATCTGGCACCACAATCCAATATTCCAAGTGTTATGACTTACCGGAATTGCCCAGAAATAATCCATAGTACTCACATCTTCGTACCAGAAATAAACTCTGTCTTTCACCAGATTGGAACTTCCCCGGATAATTTCAGAAATTCCTAACGTATTTTTGATTGAAGGGGGATTATTTTTTTCATTTCTGAAAATATTTATTTTCCTGTGGCCTGATGCACCTGCAGCAAATACTATCGTTTTCGAAGAATAGCCCTGTACATGGATTGCCTCCTCAGTCTGCTGCACTTCTCTGACTTCTGTTGAAAATGAAATTTCCGCCCCCTGGCTCACTGCCTGATTTAATAAATACTGATCCAGATTTTTACGAAAAGTCCCAATTCCAAACTCTTCCTCATCATAAGTAAAACAATGTTCTCTGTCACCTTTCACAGTCATACAGGAACGTACTTTTACAGCATCATGATATAATGTTTCTGACAGATCCAGTCCCATATCCAGCAAATACTCTCTTGCTCTGTTTGGAAGAAATCCTCCACAGATTTTCTCATCGATTTCACTGCGCTTTTCTAAAATCAAGCAGCGATAACCTGCTTTTGCCAGGAGATAGGCGCATACGGAACCGGCTGGTCCACCCCCTACAATGATACAATCATATATCATTTGTAATACCTCCCTCAAATTTTCCCGAATCATTCAGAATCATTTCCAGTGAAATAACAGGAGCTCCACTTTTTTCTTCCAGTCTTGCTCTATATTTGCTCTCATGTCTGACATCCGTCAGAATCACCGCATCTACCGTTGGCCATTCCTCCGTTTCTAAAAGAACCGGAACATCAAATACAAGAGCATCCTTTTCTATCTGTCTGTCTGCGATAAAACAAATTTCTGTACCACAGCCGGAAGCTTTCAGATCTTTGAGCATATAAGAGGTAAATACATTTCTTCCGTAAATACCGATTTTTTTCAATTCTTTCTTTTTCAGAAATACAGCTATTATTTCCGTATCTCTGTCCTTTTGCAGAATCCATGGGATAGAGACAAATTTCTGTACGGGATATTTCTTTTCTTTAAAAACATATTCATTCAGTTGATTACAGTGTCTACATCCCAGCCTTCGTATCCTCCCTTTTTCTATGGTCTTCCTCTTGATATTTCGGTATGTGGTTTCTTTATGGCAATGGAAACAACGGGCTGTCAGTGTCACATATTTTTCCGATTGTTCTTCAATTCTAAGAACAGTTCCCCGATTTGCTGTTTCGCTGTATTTTAGACGGGCAATTTCTCCCAGTGCCTGATAATCTTCATCTGACAGCTCTGTAATATTCAGATTCCATTGCCCTTTTTCAATAAACTCTTCTCTATTGGGAATTCTTCCATTTTTACATGCATTCAGATAATAACGGCTGCCCGGATAAGTCTGAATATATCCAAAATTTGTGATCGGCTGGGTTCCGTATACTTCCGTGTGATGCTGGCACCAGCTTAACGAGTCACTCATAGTTTCAAAGGTTTCTGTCTCTGCTCCGAAGATCAAATTACCGGAACAGCCAATCTGATACCGATATGCAGTCTGAAGTGCTTTTTCAATCGTTTCTCTTTTCAGATGCTTCTGCATATTTTCCAGAACCACATCAGACATACTCTCAATTCCGAAGCATGCTCCCACGCAGCCTGCATCCTTCATTTCTTTGATAATTGTTTCCGTATAGGTCTCTGCCCGCATCTGGCATGCCCATGACAAATGATACGGCTTTATCCTCCGACAGAATTCCAGTACTTTTTCCTGGTTAATACTGAAGCATTCATCCACCAGTGCAATACCGTTAATCTGATATTTTTCAACCCAAAGATCCAGTTCTTCAAAAAAATTATCAAGGCTTCTTCCCCGGTACCGGTTCCCCATCGGATGAAAGCAGAAACTACATCTGTACGGGCAGGAACGGGACAACATCATAGGCATCAACCGGGGATTATCACTATAATATCCATAGTAATTATACCAGCCTTCCACTTCCTGACGATCCAGATAGGCTTCCATATTCAGTCCTTCATAAGATGGAAATGGAAGACTATCCACATCTTCTACCGGCCGTCTCGGTTCTGTAGCTATATATTCTCCGTCTTTTGACCGGTAAACCAGTCCTTTTACCTCTGAAGCTTCTTTTCTTCCCTCAATCACTTCACACAATTCGCAATTGGTAATCTCCCCTTCCCCAATCACCGCATAATCAACACCGGTCATACGGGAAAACAGAATCGGCTCAGAAGTAAATCCACCGCCGCCGCCGACAAGGATAATATTGGGATTTGCCTCTCTGGCAGTTTTATAAACCAGTTTCAGCACCTTATATTCACTTGTCAGACCACCGCACAGCAATACATCTATTTTTTTTTCCTGTATAATTTCTTTCAGCTGCTGATATGGCTCTTTGTCAGCAAACATCATATTAAATCCTTCCACATCATAGCCGGCCGCACGCATGGCACCATTTACATAGGCAATTCCGATTGGCATACAAAAATCATCTCTCTCATCATATTCCGGAATTGTCTGAATCACCAGTAAATATCTCATTCTTATCCCTCCCAGTTTCCATCTAATCGATGGCACGCTGCTTCCAATTCTCCTCGAATCTGAAGCGACTGCGGACACCTTTTCTCACATTTTCCGCACTTTATACATTTTTCTGACGGTATTCCGTTCTTTTTACAATATTTTGCAAATTCTTGTCTTGCATAAGTATGCAGTCCATAAATCCTGTCACAATTCACAAGATATAGGATTTTCGATATCTGAATTCCTTCCGGACAAGGCTGGCAATAATTACATCCTGTACAATATAACCGGCTCAATTTCTCAAGTTTTTCGAAAGCCTCCTGAATCCGACTTTCAAAACCCAGCACTCCCCGACCGATTTTATCCGCAAGAGCTGCATTTTCATTGATCATATCCAGAGAGGACATCCCTGAAAGTGTACAATCCACATTCTGATTTTCCATCACATATCGAAGGGCAATCTCACTTGTGGGAAGCTGCGTTTCATTTTCTGAAAATAGCTTCTCACTTTCATCCTCCTGTCTCATCACGCCTAATTTTTCACCCAATGAAGATGGCCATGCGAGACGGCCGCCGGCTACAGGCCCCATTACCATAGTTCCTATTTCATGCTGTTTTGCATATTCCAAAACAGCAACGTTTTTTCGATCCAACAGGTTATACTGGCACAAAACAGAATCAAAACCTGCACCATACTTTTCAGCCTGTTTCAGCATATAGCAAATATTCTCAGGTGAATCGTGTACAGAGACTGACAGATTCCGTATCAATCCTTCCTCTTTTGCTTTTTGCCCTTCCTCCAAAAGATTCAGTGGAACCAGCACTTCATCAAAAAGCTTTCGGTTGATTCCCCAAAACAAGTAATAATCCAGATAATCTGTCTGCATTTTTTTCAAAGAGTTCTCCAGCCAAAACCGATAATCATCTGATTTCTTCATTTCCTGAAGTGGAATTTTAGAAGATAACAGGATTCTTTTCCGGAAATGCTTTACAGCATTTCCCAGAATCTCTTCGCACTTTCCTTCACAATAAGTGGGTGCTGCGTCAAAATAGTTAATTCCCTTTTCATATGCATGTTTTACCAGTTTTTCCGCAGCTTCCGGATCCGTGTATTCTTTTCCATTACTTTCTATCTTAGGAAACCGCATACATCCCAATCCCAGAATCGATATATTTTCTCCTTTTTTTCCTGTTTTTCGATACTGCATCTTTATTTATAATCCAGTCCATATTGCCTGCATAAACGGCAAATGGCATGATTTTTTCTCCATTCTTCAATCTTTTTTTGATCTGTCGTAAGATAATCCTCGAACACTGCATCCTTATGTAGTATTTCACACAGCATTACTTTTCCATCCCAGTCAATAAACAATTTATCTCTTCTGTTTCTGCATGGCTTTCTTAGCATTTCCGGTTCTGCCGGTATCGGCGTTAACAATTTCTCCGGTTCCGGATAATAACTTTCTATAAATTTTCTTGCCGACTCAGGAAAAGGCTCTGCCCCGCTTAGATAAAATAAATTAAAATACAAAGCCTTTACAGGCGCAAAAACAAACCCAAGTTTTTGACACAACTTCTCCATATCCGTTAAGTCTTTTCCCTGGTTATTTACATACAGGTGATAACCGATAAAAACACGGATTGGAAGATGATGTTCTTCCTTAAGTTCAGAAATCTTATGCATATTTTCTTTGACAAGCTCGATATTTCCACCATTATGTGTTGTTTTATAAACTTCCTGATAAAAGCCGGAAACCGATATTTTCAGAATATCGATCAGTGACAACAATTCTTTATCCCATAGAATCTTTAATGACAGATTCGAAGAAAGAACCGTCTGAAACCCCTTTTCTTTTGTAATTTTTAAAATTTCTTTCAAATAGGGATTCAAAAAAGGTTCCCCGCAGATAAAGAAAAAAATGCTCACAGCATCCGGATATTCTGTTTCTATCTTGTCGAGAATCTTCCTGTATCGATCCGGCGTCATAAATCCTCTGCCTTTATGTGTAAATACTTCCGGATTGTAATTGCCTGTCTGGCAGGAACGGCATCGCAGATTACAGTTCCCTGAAATCTCAATTCGGATTTCCACTGGATTGACAATTTTAATCACCGATACACCCGGATAATAGTTCTCACATTTTTTCTGCCATTTTTCTGCAGACTGCTCTTTAAAATCCGCAATAACAAAAAAAGGTTCCTTATATCTTTTCTCTATTAAATCCGATTTTTGAATTTGAGATACTGTGATCCCTTTATTCTGAAGCCATCGTTCAGTAACCACTGCAAAATCATTCATTCCGCAAAGGATCACCTGCTGTGTTTTCATTTGTTCTATGATTTCATCCGGAAAATACTTCTCAAATCTAAACATACTGCTTCCTGTTCTATAAATATCCCTTCGCTATTGCGCGAATGACTTTTTCTGCTCTTTCTTTCATTGCTTCGCATTCTGCTTTGTCAACTTCATAGACAGAGCCTGTCATAAACCGATTAATACCCATACAGCTGGTACATACCCGATTATATGGACATTCCCTGCATTCCTTTTTGGTCCTTTTATCATAACCGGACCATTCTTCATGAAGCTTTTTCCACCGTTCATCCTCAAACAGATTCTGATAAATATTACCCAACAGATACTCTTTATCATCCATAAACATCAGACATGGATACACATCTCCATGTATGGATACTGCACTCCAGGATTGCGCTGCCTGACAAATCTGTTTTCCCATCACCCGTTTTTTCTTCATACGGTTGATCATAGCCTGTAGTTTCTGATCTGCCGTACGATCATTACCGGCTTTTGCTGCCGCAAGCACTTCGTTAAGATTCTCGCTTTGACATTCTTTCGGATTTTCCAGATAATAAGGAGAATCCTGGGCAACAGTTACAAGAGAGACATTGATTTTCCCCGGTTTTATCTCAAAAGTTTCAGCAAGCTGCGACGTAAGCTTCTGGATAGAATATCCATCGTTTTTCTGCAATGCCGTATAAGTCACATCGATTCCCTGTGGCTGCTTCCCTTCTGTATAGACACGAAGCTTTTTGAAATTTTCCAGAATCCTGGTGTAGGTTCCCTGTTCTTTCCCATCTACACGCATCGCATCATGAATCTCCTGTGGACCATCTATACTGAATATGACTTTGATCTGATATTCTTTTATCATTTTCATGATGGATTCATCCATGATCGTGCCGTTTGTTATGATCCGGAACACAGGCATTTCTCCGATTTCTCCGCGATTATATTTTTCCGTCACATACTGTACCACTGACCGGATCGTCTCCGGAGCACATAACGGTTCTCCACCAAAAAATTTAATTTCTTCGATCACATCATATTTGGAATAATAGGTCTCAACTGCATCGATTCCGGTCTGTGGCTGCATAATCCCCGCTTTTGAATGATAATTGCCATGGTTGGCAAAACAATATTTACATCGAAGATTACACGTATTTGATACATGAAGGACTAATGTAGAAAAAAGATTGTCAGGAGTATCCTCCGGGAATGCATCCTTACCGTCTGCCTCTTTCTCCAGTTTTGTTTTTTCTTCTGCACTTACTGTACGGATATCCAACGTATCACAGTCAAATGCAATATA
>JBJFCH010000248.1:10902-34097 GCA_051888835.1 Oliverpabstia sp.
CCAATTTCATATACCAGCTCTTCCGTCAAGGCTTCCGGCTCACTTCCCATAAAAGCCTCACAGGATAAACAAAGCCTAATACCTTCCAGTACCACTTCCTGTGTATATCCTTCCTGCGTCCTGTATTGATACGTCGTCGGAATTCCTCTTTCCCTTAGTTTTTGAGAAAATGTAATCTGCGATTCTATCAGTTCTTTACAAAACATGGATTCATGTACCAGCTTAAACACTACAATTTCCTGTTCTGTTTCCACGCCGAGGATCACCCGGATCTGACGTTCTCCATCAATCTCTTCATCTTTATTCAGAAATTCTAATGTATCAGTTACTTTTCCTTTTACACCGAATGATTTTATCCATTCCTGTATCCAGCTTTCATAGATTTTCATGACTCCTGCTCCGATGCTTCCCATACAATGATTTTTTCAACAATTTCCCGAAACATACTGCATATAAACGGATCCCCTTTAAAGCCATCACCGGTACGGAAATTATTACCGCCCAAACATCCAATACACAGCTTATTGCCAAAACATTTTCTGCATGTTTCCGATGAATATCTGCTGTAATTTTTCAGCAGATCATAAATTTTCTGAAACTGTTCTTCTGATCCTTCCAGATCGTGAACATCTCCCATATAGTAGGTATTCACATCCGTCAGAAGATGGCATGGATATATTTTTCCGGCGGACGATACAGAAAAAAGCTCTGTTCCGCCGACACACATATTGTCAGGAGAAATATCCTTTGCCCGGATACGCGCAATCATACCTTTTAAGAGAGTAAACATGTATTCTTTGTTGCCTTCATAATCTTTCAGAATCTCGTCTACTGCATCCAGATATGCCTGAGAATTTTTCAGATGAAACGGAGAATTCTCTTTTGCATCTACCGGTATCACATGTACTTTCGGTATATGAAGTTCATCTTTCAGATAATGAATCACATCCATAACGGACACATTTTGATCCACATGACGCTGGGTATATACCGCATCCACGGAAGTGGGACATCTTCCGTCTGTGGCTTTCTGAAGCTTCCGGATATTTTCTTCTACTATCTGACTGGTTCCCCTGCCGTTTACAAATATTCGTGCCTGATCATTCACCCATCCGGGACCATCCAGACTGAAATTTACTCTCATTTCGTATTTATTGATCAATTCCAGAATTTCATCTGTAAGAATCGTTCCATTTGTATTGACAATATACGATGGAACATTCTTGATTCTTCCTTTTTTCTTCTGCTCTTCTATATACTCGCAGATAAATTTCAAAACATCCAGATTCATCAGCGGCTCACCGCCTATAAATTTAATGCTTGAAATTTTATCAAATTTATTCATAAAAAAGTCCACTGCTGCCTGCGCAGTTTCCTTTGTCATAATCGATTCTTCCGACTCATAGACACCGCCATGAGCATAACAGTATTTACAACGCATATTACAGGTATTTGCCAGATTCAGCGTCAATTTGATTCTTCCTGCATCTTTTGGTTCAGGATGTCCTCCATTTTCTTCCAGCAGATCACAGAGCTTCTCATATTCTGTTTCGGATATAGGGTAATATTCACAAATGTCTTCCTGACTTTTTCCCTTTTGAATTTCCAAAATCACGTCTTTTTCTGTTTTCGTGATTTTTTTCCAGCTAATATCATCACAAAAAAATAATACATATCCCTCTGCATCCGGGATCATATGAATTCTCTTCCATGTTCTCATATCGTATACCTTAACTTCCCTATAAGTCAGAGGGGTCACAGGATACCCTGCGACCCCTCACCTTTCCAATTTCGTCGTTTAGACGAAACACCGGGTCATCAACCCCAGGTGCATCCACTGGATGATTTTGCTGCTAATCTAACTTTTTTAGCTTCTGCTGCTAATTTTGTTGTTTTGGCAGTAGTTTTAGCGAGTTTTTCCTTGCTTGCTTTGTTTAAAATCATGATAATACCTCCTTTTTTATTTTATGAATTACCCAACAAATGGGATGAGACTACGAATTTCTCCGTGCTTTGCACTCTCGAAATTCTAAAAACATTCGGAATCCGCCCTATTCGGGCTGCTTCCTCATGTTTTTGCGGTCCCCAAAGTCAGTCACAGGCATGCAAGCATGCCGCGACTGACCTTTTGTCCCTTGTCTCATTATATAAATAGTCATTGACTACTTATATCAAGCTATTGTTTGTCAATCGACTTCTGACATTCCCAGTTCTTTGGGAATTTCTTCCTGAATGATGGAAACCCCTGCCAGAATCTGTTCTTCCTCTTTTGTCAGTGTTCCGGCTTCCAGTTTTTCTTCCAGACGCATATAGTGAATATAGGAACTTGTCAGCATACAAAGTCTGTTGATCTCACACATTTCTTTACTGCATCGTTCAATATTCCCTGTCTCTTTATAATTTGCCGCATAACAGGTGGAACATAGCATCAGCCATTTACATTTTCCGCAGGAATCCGGTGATTCATCTGAAAAATGAAAATCACGAAAACTCTCTCTTTCAAATATCTTTCCTGCTTCCCCGACAGCCAATGGCGACAATCCCTGACAGGGATACCACTTTCCTGTCAGATCATAGCAATGCTTATAACATCCGGCTCCACAAAACCGATATTGTTCATCGATTTCATATAATACATCCGCCGGATTCAGATCCAGCATATTACAAAGCGGCTGTTCTTTATGTGCAATATAATATTCTGCCAGTTTATTCAATTCTCTGATCAGAACATCCTTATATTCCTGTTTTCTAAAATCGATTCCTGATGCAAATGTTGCCTTGCATCGAAATCCATATTGTTCCAGATACTGTACTCCTTCCGACAGATACGGAAGATTATTCAAGTCTACTGTCATTTTTGCAATGCAGCCCGGCCAGTTTTTAATAAAAAATGATACGTCGATCAGCTCCCAGCTTCCTGTTTGCAGAACCGTTTTTCTGGATCTGTTATGCATTTCCGGTGTTCCATCAAGGCTCAAGGTACATACAAATTTATCCTTTCTCTCGGAAAACCAGTTTTTTTCTTTTTCTCCAAAAAGTGTGCCATTGGTTGTAAACGCATACAGGATATCCAAATCCGGATACATCTTTTCCATATATTCGTACACCTGACGAAGTAACGGAAAATTCAGCATAATCTCCCCGCCAAAGAATTCGATTCGAATCTTTTCATTGAGTGTCCGTGCTTCTGTTAATTCTCGATCCAGAATTGACAAGGCAGTATCAAAATCCATGCTTCCTGTACGTTCATGATCTTCATAACAGTAGGTACAACGTAAATTACATTTTTCTGTGAGCATCAACATAATGCTTCTTCTCATACAATCCATAGTCACTCCGCCCATTGATATTCAAGATAAAAATTCAGTGACCAGCAGCCTTTCACATCGAGACAGACCGCCAGACCCTCTATTTTCAATTCCGGATGCCGGTACAGCCAGATTTCCAATCGATTCAAAAGTACACTAAGCTGTCGGCACTGTCCGTCAGAATCATACAATTTTTCTTTTAGTTTCCTGATATATGTATCTGTCGGAGTTTTAAAATAAATCTTATATTTATGGTTTCCATCCTTAAAGTAGTCTGCCCCGATCATCCAGAGAATTCCGTCCTTCCCGCTGACAGCGGATTTTACGATCGGAAGCAGCTCATGAAACTGTGTAATTTGGCTTTTTTCCAGATATTCAAGATAATAAGCATCATCAAATGTAATGTATTTTCCAAGCCTGTCCGGATTTTCACATATTCTGGTGAGATAATGCATTTTCATTGCCTCAATGCTGCCCTTTTTTTCAATAAATCCCCAGAAATACAAAGCTGCAAGAGCATATTGAGGATCATTACAGACATTCATCTGTGTCAAAAATCTGATTTCATTCTGATAAGATATACAATATGGAGCTAATTCGTTGATTTCTTTTAGCAGCAGTTCCATATTATCCTTTGTCCGGTTTCCAAGACCGATATCATATCGTCTGCTTTCTCCGTTTTTTGTATCAACAATCTGGGTAAGTGTTCGGATCATTTCTCTTTTTTCAAGTTTTTCAATGATGGGGTGGGACTCTTTTCTGCTATATTGATCCTTATAATATAATTTAAATTCAATCTCCTTGCTTGTACCGGATAAATTAATTCCCAGATATTCTATATCATTCTTTTTATGTTCAATATCTTCTTTTAAAAAGAAATTTTTATATTTCAGTTCCAGATCTTTTTCTTCCGGATTTCTGCTGTTTATCATATCGGTGCGGTAATAACAGTTCGTATAATCTCTGCATATCGCACCATTGTCCGGTCTGATCATCTTCGTCAGATATTCATCATTGCTCCCGCAGGATTCTGCAGTCTGGATGTTTTTCTTTGTATTTCTAACATCTTCCAAAATCTTGTCTTCCCCTGCTGCGCGTCCTACAATTTTAACTGAATCAATAAATTCTTTCAGCTGAAAAATTGCACACTGTCCACAGGCATGCCGAAACAACCGATTGTATATGTAATTTTGTTCTTCCAGATATGTCTTCTCCTGATCTGACAGTTTATCGGAATCTGTCCGATAGAAAATCGGACTTGCTTTTCTGCAGTAATCACACAATGCACCGTTTTCCGATCCATGAAGCCCCAAACAATTCCCATCCGAAAATTTGCAGCCCGAATTCATCAAAAAGACTTCATATTCCATATCCGAAACGGCAGATTTTATATCAATAATTTCCTCAAGTGTAAGATCTCTGGGAAAAATAATCCTTTCACATCCAGCATCTTTCAATAGTTGGGCAGAATATTGATTTCTGATATTTGCGCAGGAACTGACTGTAACCTTCAGTCCCATCTTAATTATTGGTCTTAGAAGAGAAAGATCACTGATAATTACCCTTTCACCACCAATCCTCTGAAAATCCGTCAGTATTTCCATAAGAATTGTCCTCTGGCTTTCTGTAATCCGAAGAGCATTGGCAGTCAAATAAAATGGCACTTCATATTCCCTTGACATACTGACTATTTTTTCCAGTTCATTCCAGCCTGTACAATTGGCTTTCTGTATGTAGCTGCCTCTTCGGTTATATTCGATAAAACGACCATACTCTTTATGCCAGCGTTCATCAAAGATTCCGCCATAAAATTCGCTTGCACCTGCTTCTTTATATTTTTGTAAGTATTCTGCAGTCTTTACCGGCGCTATAATTTTCAGTTTTCTCTCCTCCTTACTGCTGCTTTCAGACGTTACTTTGATGTATCCTTTGTGAATAAACCATTCGACAACGCCCTTCTATAGACTGTCCGGGACTTCTATCCTGTATGCACAGCATCACATTTCCGGTTTTATAAATGACTCTTTCATTTTTACATATTATTTTCTGCTCATAATGCCGACATTCTGCCCCACATGATGAGTGAAGCACAAACCGCTCATTTCGCTTATGGCTGCTATTGGCATATTCACAATAAGGTGAGCATGATAAATAAATTTCCGGATAATGCACGTGATAATACATACCGTCATCTTTCAGCTTTAGTATTCCATCCGGAAAAGTATCAACTTCTGCTCCGTTAATATGATACTTTTCTGTCAAAACATCCCTGATACCATGAAAGCTATTTTCCGGCTGCAAAACATCGAAGTTGTCCCTGGTCTTAGGAATATCCAAAATGTTTTGTCTTACTTCCCGAATCGCCTTATCAAACAATCTTCCCAGAACAAATACCCCGTCTACACCTGCCTCGTCCAGTAACGGAAAAGTCCCCGGATCATTTACAATCCATTCATCGATCCTGTCCATCTGTACTAGCTGTCTGATCCATTCCTGGAATAAGGGGATTCTCTTCTGGTGCATCATCGGAAAAACAAAAGATATTTTATATCCTTCCTTTACAGCCAGTTCAATTTTTTGTTTAATTTGGTCGACGCTGCAAAAATTCATCATGTTCTCACAGAATTCAAATCCCAGATAAATCCTGCTGTATACTTTATCTTTTTTAAGATTGGAATCTATTTCCAGCGTCTTCAATCTGTTTTTAAATGATTCTATCGAATCTAACGTACCATTTCTCTCACACGCATTATACGCATACTCAGTTATCCATAACATGATGATAATCCTTATTCGAATATTGTTTGAAAACTCATGGTTATAATCATAAAAATATGTCTGAAAATTAACATACATATTTTTTATCGTCAACCAAGTAAACTTTAACAATTTGTCCACGACAAAAAGATACCCCCGGACAGATCATACCTTACATATGCCTGTCTGAGGGTATCTTGTTGTAAGAATTAAAATAATGCTGCGGTTGAATTCTTCATGATATGTAAAGAACTCTTAAGGATTTCCTATCTCATTTCAACGATCACATCTGCCAGATTCATCGTTGATTTTCTATGGGATACCAGCACCACGGTTTTATCCCCACGAGATTCTTTCAACGATTTCAAAATGATACCTTCATTCAGAGAATCCAGATTGCTGGTAGGCTCGTCCAGCAAAAGGAAAGGCGCATCATGCAAAAATGCTCTTGCGATTCCTATCCTCTGTTTTTCTCCACCGGACAAGGTATCTCCCAGCTCTCCCACTTCGGTATCATACCCTTTTGGCAATGTCATAATAAACTCATGAACAGATGCTTTTTTTGCTGCTTCCACAATCTCTTCCCGTGAAGCACCTGGTTTTCCTACCGCAATATTATTTGCAATCGTGTCATGGAACAGATATGTTTCCTGCGTCACATAGGACTCCATATTTCTCAGATCCACGGTATTGACTTCTTTTACATTTTCCCCGGAAATCATCACCCTGCCATTGTCAACATCCCAAAATCGCATAAGAAGTTTCAGCAAAGTAGATTTACCTGAGCCACTGGCACCGTGAATTCCTATCACTTTACCTTTTGGAAATGTGATCGAATAGTCTTTCAGAATCTGTTCTTCTTCATAGGCAAAATCCACATTTTCTGCCGCTGCATTTTCAAAAGTAATCGGATCTTTTCCAGTCACTTCTTCGATCTTTGGTTCTTCTTCCAGAAGGGAAAGTACCCGTTCCCCGCTTGCCAACGTCTGATTCAGATTGTTTGAAAGGTTGGACAGTGCCACAACCGGTCCGAAAGAACCCATCATCGCAATTGTAATAATCAACATTGCATCATAACTTACATTTCCTTTTTGATAATTCCAAAGCATAAAAAACAGCATTCCAAAGGAAAACAGCAGGATGACCAGGTTGGTAAGAGAACTCTGGGCTGCTTCCTGACGATTCAGTTTTTTCTGCATCCTCCCCAGTTTTTTGGAACGTTCTGCTATCTGTCTCATCCGTTCTTCCCCTTTTTCATATTGGATTGTCTCATCCAGTCCACGAAGGGAATCCAGAATAAAGCTGTTCAATTCTCCGAAAGAGTTACGGAATTTCATACCTACTGTCGCTCCCTTCTTCCCATTCCACAAAGGAATTATCGCGCCAACTGTCAGATATGCCAAAAATGCAGCCACACCTGCCGGAATATACCAGGAACCGATAAACAAAATCATTACCATTGAAGTTAAAACCGCAATCGCAATCGGAGAAATTGTATGAGCATAAAATACTTCCAGAAGTTCAATGTCTGAGGTAATGATGGAAATCAGATTACCCTTGTCTCTCCCTTCCAGCTTTGCCGGACAAAGCTTTCTAAGTACATCAAAGACTTTATGACGGATGACAGCAAGCAGCTTAAACGCAATAAAATGATTGCAGTATTGCTCCCCGTAATGTAGAATTCCCCGCAGTACTGCCAAAATAATCAGAGTAAATGCCAGCATCCCCGACACACCTGAACCGGACAATCCATGTAAAATCCCGTATCCTGCAAGAATCGTCAAAAAAATTGCACACAGATACCCCAGTACCCCTAAAGCAACTGCCAGACACATGATGGGAAGAAGCGGCTTCACCAGTCCAATCAGACGACCCATAATCACAATACCTTTTCTTCTGTTTTTCTGTTCCATCACTCTGCCACCACCTTTCTCTCCTCCTGACCATATGTTTCCAGTTCTCTCTGATACAGATATAGTTCGGCATAGGAACCGCCTTTTGTCATAAGTTCTTCATGCGTTCCCGTCTGAACCACACATCCGTTTTCCAACATATAGATCCGGTCGGATTCCACTACGTTGGCCAATCTGTGAGAGATCAGAAGAATCGTCTTAGTTTTTGAAAGTTCCCGAATGACTTGCATAATCATTTCTTCGCTTTCCATATCGATATTGGAAGTAGCTTCATCGAAAATATAAACCGGAGTATCGTGAAGAAGGGCTCTAGCCAGGGCAAGTCTCTGACACTGACCACCGGAGAAATTACTTCCTTTTTCCATGACGACAGTATCCAACCCCTGTTGTGACTGTAAAAATCCCAGAAGATTGACCTTTGCCAGTGCTGCATACATTTCTTCTTCCGAGGCTTCAGTTTTTCCCATTTTCAGGTTATCTTTTACCGTTCCTTTAAACAAATAACTGTTATGACTCACAAGAGTTACATGATTCATAAGACTTTTTTCTGAAATATCCCGAAGTTCTTTTCCCTGTATGGTAATACTTCCAACATATCCTTTGTTTCTGCCCATCAGCAAACCGGCCACCGTACTTTTTCCACAACCAGATGTTCCTACCAGGGAGGTAAAGCTGCCGGATGTAAAACTCATTGAAACATCTTTCAGGATTTCTCTGTCTGTCTCATAAGAAAATTGAACCTGATTCATACAAATATCAAACTCTTTTTCTTCCAATACTTCACCCTTATCCTCCGGTTCCGGCAGATCCAGAAGGGCAAAAATCTTGTCACTGGCTGCCATACCGTTCATGGCAATATGGAAAAAGGAACCCAAAAGCCGAAGGGGAATAAAAAACTCGGAAGCCAACAAAATAATCATCAGTGCACCACAGATCGTAACATTTCCCTTCATAAACTCAGAAAGAGTTACGATCATGCCTGCTGCCGCACCACCGTAGGCGATAATATCCATCACACTGGTGGAATTCAGCTGCATGGTCAGCACTTTCATGGTAATTTTGCGAAATTTCTGAGACTCTTCATCCATTTCCTCTGCTTTTTCTTCATCTGCCTGATAAATCTTTAGAGTAGTCAATCCCTGTAGATTTTCCAAAAAGGAATCACCCAATTCTGTATAGATTCCCCAATATCTGTTAAGCAATTTTTTCGCAAGCTTCTGCACGGCCACGATCGATATGGGAATCAACGGCACACAGACCAAAAGCACCACACTGGCTTTTTTATTAATTAAAGAGAGGATGCAAAATAAAGTCAATGGAGCAAGTAAACTATAAAACAGCTGTGACAGATATTTTCCAAAATAGGTTTCCAGCTGTTCCACGCCCTCCGCAGCCATCTGCACCACCTCTGAAGTGGCAACACTTTCCCGATAAGAGGCTCCCAGTTTCAATAATTTTTCATATATCTTCTCACGTAAAATCCGTTTAACATCCACACTCGCCTGATAAGAAGCATAAGAAGCCTGCCTGTCACTGAAAAATCGCAGCAAAATGGCAATGAGCACTATCACAGCACCGGAGACAACCAGATTTTTTGTTACTTCCCCATACCATGCCTGTTCCAGAAGCATAGAAATCACATAGATCATTGCCACCTGACAAAGAAGAGAAATCCATTTCCAGACCACCTGAAAAACAATATACTTTTTTGCATGGGATAATAAACGAATCAGTCTTGTTTTTATCATCTCTATCTTCTCCTAATCTTTCAGATTTTCTGCATTCCTTCCTGTTTTATGGTTTTTACTTTCAGGAAGAAATACAGGATGTGGCATACCCAGACAATCAGGATACACGCTCTTCCCACCGGTACATTTTTCATACAGAAAAATCCCACAGCCATAACAACCGTCACAGTTCCAACGATTCGAAGTTTTGTGTCAACAGTCATTGCACGTTGTTTTACAAAACTGTCCAGATGCTTCTTATACAGATTTGTCCCTATAAACCAGTCATGCAGTTTTTTAGAACTTTTCGCAAAACAAAACACCGTAGCCATATAAAATGGCACTGTCGGCAAAATCGGCAATACGATACCGACAGTGCCCAGTCCAAGACACAAAAAACCTACCACAATCCACACAATTCTCAAAGGATTTTTACTCATTTCTTTACTCACTTTCTTACTCATGTTTTACGGATTACAGAATTAGCACGCACTAACTCACATTCAAAAAAAGAAGCCTCAGTTTGAGGCGTCTAACTCGCATTTATAAAAATATCATATCTGCATTTTCCTGTCAACGTTTTATTTCAGGAAATCATTTCATTTTCATCCTCCTTGTAATTCTGTCACTTTCTTTCCAGAAAATCTCTTCTATACTGAGAAGGTGTAATTCCTTCTGCCTTTTTAAATACTTTCGTAAACACCCGATAATCTCCATATCCGGACTGTTCTGCTACATCTGCGATGGGAAGAGCAGTCGAAAGCAGCAGCTTTTTTGCTTTCTCCAAACGAATATTTGTGAGATAAGCTAAAAAACCTACCCCGATTTCGTTTTTAAATAACTGACTGATATATTGCGCATTTAAATGAAATTCTTCCGCCAGTACAGACAATGTTATTTCCTCACTAAGATGTTCCTGCATATAGCGGGTAAGTCCGGTAATGGTACGTTCTTCCTGCTGCATAGGTTCATTAACTACTCGATTTTCATATAAAGATATTTTCAGATTGTCGATACAGCTTCCAAACTCTTCATAATTAACAGGTTTGAGTATATAGTCAGTGATCTGCAGCCGCAGCGCCTGTTGACAATAGGAAAAATCATCGTAACCTGACACGATGACAAAAGCTGTTTTTGGATGCTTAATCCGGCATAGCTGGATGACTTTTAATCCGCTCATAATCGGAATATTAATATCCATAATGACGATATCCGGCTGCAGTGTATCAATCTTTGCCAATGCTTCCATACCGTCAGCTGCTTCACCTACCACTTCACAATCATGTGCTTCCCAATCAAACAAACGCTTAAATCCTTCCCGAATCATAATTTCATCATCTACCAAAAGTACATGCAGCTTTTTCATTTCATCTCCTCCTTCATTGGCAAAAGCAAATGTGCTGTCACACCGCCTGTGGGATTTTCTGAATACCAAAGACCAAATTCCCGACCACAAAGCATCTTGATACGTTTTTGTACATTTAAAATACCGATACTGTTCCCTTCCAGCTTTGGAGCCTGTTTTTTATAATTCGCAAGCATCTGATCAATCAATTCTTTCTTACCCTCGCTAAATCCGTTTCCGGTATCACAGACACAGATTTCTAAATGTTCATCAGCTGTTTTCTGTGCAAAAATGCGTACTTCACCTTGATATCCTTTATTTTTCAGTCCATGCAAAAGACTATTTTCCACGATGGGCTGCAGAATGAAATTAGGCACCTGCATACCTCCCAGATCCGGATCAATATCATATACAAACTGTAATTTGGGATATCGATAACACATCAGCTCCATATACGCTTCCACCAGCTCCAGCTCGTCATCCAGTGACACCATCGGTTTATCCACTTTCACACTGAGACGGAAAAAATCCACCAGCTGCATCAGAAGATCTGCTACCTTTTTATCCCCATTCAGCTGTGCCTGAATCCGAATAGTATCCAGCGTATTATAGAGGAAATGAGGATTGACCTGACTTTTTAAATACAGCATGGACATTTTCTGTTCGATCAGCTCTGCCCGGTAAATATCTGGATTTTCCATTGTTAAGTAAAAAGCCAATGTCATAAGCGTCAGTCCCATACCACTGATGAGCCAGGTGGGATTCACTGCCTGCATCAGAGAGACCCCTATCTCGATCACAAATGCCGCACCGATGGCCAGTTTCTTTTTTTTATCAATCTGTTTCCAGCTTCGAACCAGAAGCCACACACACAAAAACAAATAAAATGCCATACTTACATAGCATAAACTGGCATGGATCCCATCAGAATAATTTCCTTGAGGTGTTACCGCATAGTGCACCGGAAGCAGCAACACCCCCAGAAGAGCAACCAACAGATACAGTCTCGCTGCTTTATCCAGCTGCCTGGGCTGACCGGTTTCTTCTTCCACCAACACCGCAATATATTGATAGAACAAGTATACAGCAATTACCATCGTACCTATAAATAAACGGTGTAAAATATCATTTAGCAAAAGCGGTACCGTATCTAAATGGTTCACCGTATAGATCGTAGCCGCATCAAATAACAAATGTACCATCATAACAATCAGCAGGACCGAGAAAACCTTGTGCAGCAGAGTGGTTCTCCACCCTGCTGAAAAATAAATATATGCCACAAAAGCCAAAACGAAAAATAGTGCTATTTCCATTCTTAACATGTCTTTCACCTCTTGACTTAATTATACGGTTTCTTCCTGCTGAATTATAGTCAATAATTCCAGAAAAATGTGTCAATTTTTCAGGGTGATTGGTATCTGGATTTCAGAAAGCCAGTCCTCTTCCCGCTCCTTATTCCATACACCATCAATATAACTTTCCCTGATGTTGCCACATATTTCGTATCCGTTTTCTTCAATATATCGCAAAAGAACCGCATAAGATTTTGAAAAATCGTTGTAGGATCCTTTGTGGTAAATACAAGCTGCTTCTATTTCCGGAAATTCCCGGAATTGAACCAATTCCGAATCCTCTTTTTTCTCTGTAACCGCTTCACAGGTTTCGATCAGAATATCTTCTTCCTTATATCCCGGTTCCAGATAATGTGTAAAACAGTATTCCGGCAACGCACATTCACATCCAAGTCGCTCCATCTCTGCTCCCATTTCCGGCATGAACCGAAACAGATCATCATACGTGTGAATTCTTCTCCTGCTGGCAGCAACTGTAACAGCCGGAACTGTTTTGATAAGTACCGGTGTTTCCAGTGTGCTGTCTTCATTCAGAAGATAACCATCAATTACTGCAATCATACGGGTAAGCTCTGCAATTTGTACCAGAAGATCGGATTTCTTTTTTGTGAGAAATTTTCTCTCATTATTGTTATCCTTCAGACGTTTCATTTCCTCCAGAGTAAATCCAGCCTGTTTAAGAGCAGTGATTCTGTGAATATCTGACATCTGATTCATGGTGTAGTAACGATATCCATTTTCACCATCCACATAAGCAGGCATCAGCAGCCCCTGTTCCTCATAAAACCGAAGCGTCTTTACCGTGATATGATTTATTGCGGCAAACATACCGATCTTATACAGGCGATTCGCTGATTTTCCTGTTTTGCATTCATGCTTTTCATACATTTTCATACACGATCACTCCCATCTGAACATTTTCACAGCCACCAGACTGCACACCACAGTAATCAAAACTAAAATAATAATTTGTATATCAACCTCTGCAAGCGATGTCCCCATGCTGGCTGCCTTCATCAGACGGATTCCCACACCCAGAGGCATCAGTCCTGCCACCTTCTGCATCCCCTTTGGGAAAAGCTCGTAAGGAATCGTTGCCCCTGAAAAGAATAACATAGGAAAATACAGCAACGAAGTCACCACATTCATACTTTTTACCGTTTTACACACACTGGCTGCCAATAATCCAATAGAGAACATGGCAATCATAGTCAAAAACCATGCTCCGATGAAAGCCAATACATTTCCTTCCATCCGATATCCAAAAATCACACATGCCGTTATTGTGACACAGATGGCAGAAATAGCAGCCATAATTCCACTACACAGTACATCTACTGCCATTATACGTGCCGGACTGCAGGGACTGCAATATAGATGTTTCAATATTTTTTTATCCCTATAATCTACGATCACAATCGGTATACTCATAAAAGCGCTGCAGCAGATCCCAACAGCTGTGATAGATGCAAAAGCACTCTGCAGATAAGTCATACCACTTTCTCCGGCAGGTTTCCCTCCTGCTATCAGACAGATCATCAATAAAGTCACCACAGGCATACAAAGATTAAATATAAAGACATCTGCATTTCTAAAAAACAGTTTCTGCTCAATCTGATATAATTTTAAAAAATGTTTCACTTTTCTACCTCCTCATCCATATACCAAAGATATGCATCTTCCAGATTGTCATATGGTGATGCATGGATCACTTCCTCCACGGTACCTTCCGTAACTTTCTGTCCGTTTCGAATCAGACAGATGCGGTCACACAAAGCCTCTGCTTCTTCCATATAATGTGTGGTCAGAAAAATGGTCATTCCTTTATCCTTCAGGTGCTTTAATGTGCGCCACACCTCTCTCCTGGCCGCTACATCCAGTCCGGTTGTTAACTCATCCAGAAAAATAAGTTCCGGATTTCCGATCAATGCCAGAACGACCGAAAGTTTCTGTCGTTCTCCACCGGACAGCTTCATCACAGGACTTTTTTTCAAAGATGAAAGTCCAAATATTTCAAGTAACTCCTGATAATCTGCTGCTGTTTTATAAAATGCTGCATATTCTTCACAAACTTCGCTCACACGAATCGCAGACTGATAAGACGAGGACTGAAGCTGAACACCAACCTTCTCAAACACCTTTTTTCTGTTCTTTGAAGCATCCATTCCCCAGATAAGAGCTGTTCCGGTATCCGGATGTTTCATTCCCAGAATCATGTCAATCGTTGTACTTTTCCCGGCTCCGTTGTGTCCTAACAGCCCAAATACTTCTCCTTTTTTGACAAAAAAGGAAAGATGATCCACAACTTTTCTGTCATGAAAGGATTTGGTAAGATTTTGAACCTTAATACATTCTTCCTGCATAAAAAAAATCCTCCTTGATTAATCTTCAAAGAGAATTCTACACGCTCCCCTAAAGGGGAGAGTCAAGTATATTTTCAATTATTTATTACGATGTGATCGTCCAGATCTTCCAGCCATTCTTTTAAACCATCCGGAGCGTTCTGACAAAATTCCCGAATCCACTTTTCACGACGTGAAAATTCTTTTTCCTGTTCATCTGTATCCACTATGATTTCCTGTTTCATGTGGATATTCTCCAAACATTTAAACTTTTTTTCAAATTTCCATGCATTCTCCGTCCATATCTCAGTATGTAAGGCCATCAGACCAAAATGACATGTCAAATACGTCAGTCTTTCAAAATCTTCCCACGTCATTGCTTCTTCTTTTTTCAACAACTTCCTGTCATGTTCACTGCACAGATACAAAAATGCAAAACGCTCAACATCTTCCTGCTGCATAAAATCAATCCTCACCTTTGCTGCTTTGTCTCACTTTTACAACCATTCTACCCTTTTCTATCACCAAAATCAATACATGTTGTCGAAAAAAATGAGCTTTCCGGGTACTGCATAGTTAAAACATGTGGGTCTGGAGAGGACTTATTTATTCGCTACCTGTCTTGTCTGGAAATTATCCTTGCATATTTGCTATCTGAATCTTCCACAACACAGATTTTGCCCTGTTCAATATAATAATCAATTCGCTTTGCGTACCACCAGTCTCCTACACTGATCTGCGAATAACCAAGAATATTACCAATCAGCCTTGCTTCTTTGATTGGCTGATCGGTAAGCCTTTTCCATATCTGGAAATCATAGAAATCCTTCGGAACACTGAGTACTTTTCCGTTTATCACTGCGCGAAGCGGACTATTTTCTACCACTAAATCACTCCACAGTCCGGCAAACATACGCACTTCGTCTTTCGAAAGTATCTTTTCATAGGATAAAAAACCAGCAAATTCTTCCGCAGCAACTTCACCCCAATTACTGTAAAGAGTAATATCTTTTTCACGGACTATGTATTCCGGAAGTTTTACTATCCGTATTTCATTCTCATACTTCAGTAAAAGCTGACACAGACTATACAATCCACATCTGGAATAAGGGGCATCACTGTACCATATCCTGACCGTTTCTCCATTATCAAGAAATGTTTCCAGGCGCATAAGTTCATTTGCGTAAACATCTCCGAGCCCTTTCAATTCTTTTTCCATCTCTTCATCCTGTTCCCACTGGTTCTGGGCATACATGGAATAAATCAAATCTTTTCGATATAAACTGTCTACCGGCTCTTTGATATTTCCAATGTCCAACATAAATCCCAGACAGATCACTTCCTCTGCTGTTCCCTCGATCCAGCCGGCAAAGGGCTTCTTAGGCGGTGTCTTTTTTCCTGCCGCCCATACTGCTGTGGGCCCATTGACAGAGCCACTTACCACTTTATTTTTTGCTGTTTTCATGGAACCAGCTTCACTTTCACCAAACAATATCTCAATCATATCGTTATCTTATTCCTCCACATTGGACTCATTATTCAAGGAATTCAAATCCCGTTCAATTATGTCTAATTTCGTAAAATCCACAAAATTCACCTGTTTTCCATAGGTTTCAATCATCGCTTTGACTTCTGCATTCTTCTTATCCTCAGGCAGATTTTTTGCCTTTGTATAAAGCAGTTTCATCATAGTTTTGTGCTTAAAATTCAATCTGCTATAATCTATCCCACCTCTAAGATGATAAATTTCTGCTTTATTATAGAGTTCGGAAGATAATTGTCTTTGCAGGGATGTGCGAATATTATGGATATTCTCATCATCCTCCACATCTGCAAGACCTACCGTAACAATCATAAATCTCTTGCAGGTACTCTTACAAATTGCCGGAAGCGTTTCTTTTAATCCTTTTACTCCGCCTGCATATAACCCACCAAAATATATGATTGTCGCACAATCTTCTGATATATTAGCTTTCTCATAAGAAACTGCCTGTATCCCGGTTCTCCCTGCCAGTTCCTCTGCATATCTCCTGGTAGTTCCATAATTTGTTCCATATATAATCATTGCTTTCAACATATAATATCTTTATTTTCCTCCTTCCAAGATCTTTTCCGGCTATACCATTCTCTTTCCCATTCCATAGATTTTGATAGTTTGGAAACACAAGGAGCTAATGCCCCTTGTGTTTCGCCATCTTTTTTTGCTGCTTCAGTTCAAACATACGCTCCGATTCAGCCATTTTCTGTTCCCGGCTTTTTACTTTGCGTTCCTGTTTGTTCTGCTCCTGTTGTAATTTCAAAGCCTGCTGGGATTTTGTTCCGATTCCAACCTTCTGTAATTGTTTCTTCACATCCCTCTGCATCCTTTTCGGATTTTTCTTTGCTTCTTTTACAGCAGCTGCCACAGCCGGGCTGAACTTCAGACTATAGTAATGCTTCAGGATAAACTCCTGTACCTCATAATCTTTCGGTTCCGCACCAAAAGTTACTTTTGCTACAGATAGTTTTCCATCACAGATCCGTTCAAAAACTCCTACCCAGAATGGATCTTCAAAAAATACTGTCAATCTGCTGCTTACATCGCCCATGACAATCCCTCCTTATTTTATTAATTGAAATGTGTAAAGAACGGACAACCCGGAGGGGCAGGTTACTTACCCTGTATTATACAGGACGGCCGGGCTACCAACCGGCTCTGGCATGTTATTACATGCGTTGCGTTTTTATCTTTACTTTTGCTTATTAAAGCTCTTTTGAATAAACTGCGAATTCAAGGATCCACTGCATCTATCTTTTGAAACAAATCTGCAATCATAAATGAAATAGCCTCATAATGAACGTAATCTGTCGCATTTTGATGGACAAAAATCCTTACCTGAGCAGAGAACTCTTCATCTTTTTCCCAGAAAACAAGTTTGATTGGTATCTCAGGAAAAGGTAAAAAAATCCAGGCTGTATCTCCTGTTGACTTTTCGTATTCTCCACCGGCTATTTTACACCTTTTTTCCAGTTCATTTATTCTTCCTGAGTAATCATTTGCAAAATTCACAAACAGCGGATTCGTCCGATCATTGCTTCGAATAAGCACCGGATCCAGAGTACTTTCCGGAACCCAGTTCCCCATCTCATGAATATTTCCCGTTCCGTCACCAAGATAGTGATATACTGCAAGAGCTTCATTCATCTGCAGTTTGTCCGTCCATTGAATCCCATCTTTCTTTTCAAGAACACCATTAACGTAATTCAGACGATATTCCTTTTCAAAGTATGAAAGCAAAATAAACTCATTATCCCTTGTAAAAGTTATGTATCGTTCCTTTCCCGTTGAATCAAAACCGGAAAATCTGTTTCTCCATTTTCTGCAGGTTACTTCTGCATCCGTAAAAGAAAAACCTATGTTTCGATATGAATGAAAGCCCATGCCATGTTCCTCCTATATTTACCATTATATTTCCATATGATATGTAACTACTTTTATTTTCTCCGAATCTGTATCATAGTCTTTATGCAATTCAACAGTATATTTAATACTATTGTGTTGAAGACATAAATCGAGAAAGCAAAGAAAAATCCCCACATCAATCTGGTTATAAAATGACACCTTATCAGCAGGCATAATTCCTCTCTTTCCTTGTTTTTTGTATCGATAAACATCTATGCAGGCATCTGTGTTTTCCACTATCCAAGGCTGTGTATTGCAGGCACTTGGAGCAAATCTGACAATTTCGGATACACCCGGTATCTGCTTACCGATCCATATTTCATCGATTTGCTTTCTTTTGCTCCTGAACATATCCTTACGAAATTTTTTCTCATCATCAACTTTAGATATTGCAATCATAATTACAAATTCAAGTCCTTCAAATGATGTTTCATCTGTTTTCCCAATACCAAACCAAAGTGTTCCCATATTCTGTGACACAAGATACAGATCCAACTGTTCACCTAAATATCCAATATTATGTAAATAGTTGTCTTTTTTCTCACTATATAATAAAATGCAGTATTGCTGTCCACGTTTGCAGGTGGTTTCGTCAGCAGGAACAATTCGGATCGATGTTTTTATATCAGGACATAGCGGAACAAATATTTTATACATTTCCTGGATATTTTCAATTTCTGCGGAAGATATTGTTGAATCTCCAATATCTCGAAATAAATGAAATGATTTTCTTATAAATATCATTTTATATAATTCTTTATTAAGATCCATATTATTATCCTTCTTCCATGTAGTTTATGGACTCACTTCTCACTTAGCGTTCTTATATGAGATTGTAATATGACTGGGTGCAAAATTTCTTTCCACCTTTGAGAACATTATATCAGATTATTCTATTTTATATAGACATATAATCAAGAAAGTTGTGTCGATTTTTTAGATTAAGATAGCAGAACATATTTTATATTTTCAGGCTCTCGCCTTTATATATCGTGTCAATTGCTATCAAAGTACTTCTTGCACAGATTACCATTCCATGGTAAATTTAGAATCAATACTCCACATTCTGCACAGTTTCATTATAGTGGTGCCAATTGTGCGGGCATGGAGGTTTAGGAAGGAGTTAAATCATGTCGGAAAATAAGATACCTTTGATACCATTCGGCCATACACCAGATAGTAAAGAACTTCTTTCGTGGAACTTAATGGAAACGACTGACCCACCGTATAATTACGCAAAATTAATTGCTACCCGAGGATTAGCCGTTGTCCCATTTGTACGTATTTCCGAAAGTCAGAATGCAAATAAACCAAAAACATGTTTTTACAGTGAATCTTATTTAAAGAAATGGCTGAATACAACTTTTCTACAGGAGTACTTCAGTGAAGAAGAACGAAAATATATTAGATCTGTTGATATCCCAAGTTCGAAAGACATTGAAAAATGGTTTCCAGAGGAACATGACAGAATTTGTATCCCGACACAGTTTGCTATAGATAATAATGCTGTTATATTTGAGAATAATAATTCTCTAAAAACATGCGTATATTGGCTTTCTGATACTGGACGTAAAGTTGGTATGAGTGCTACAGTCATTTTATCAAATGGAAAAATATATAAATCTGCATATATGGCTGCCACCAATGTTTGTGTAAGACCGGTAATAGAGGTTGCCAGAAAGGAGCAATGGTAATGAGTTTGACAGGTGCCATATTAGGAGATATAGCTGGTTCACGATTTGAGTTCGAAAATGAAATAGCCGATTGGAATTCATGTGAACTATATGACAAAAATTCAGTATTTACCGATGACACAGTACAAAGTTTAGCTATAGGGATGGCTGCAATTACCCATAAAGATTACGCAAAGTCCTTAGCGGAAATCTGTAATAAATATCTGTTTGTTGGTTATGGCGGCAATTTTCATCGTTGGTTGTTGAATCCGGGGACGGCTCAATGTAATAGTTGGGGAAATGGTTCAGCAATGAGAGTGTCTGCGATTGGCGAAATTGCTGATAGTCTCTCAGAAGCTGAAGAAATGGCTGCAGCATCTGCAAAATGTACACATAATTCTTATGAAGGAATTAAAGGCGCCAAAGCTATCGCCGGTTGTGTTTATCTAGCGAAAAAAGGTTCAAGTAAGGAGGAAATTCTGAAGTATGCGCAGGCATTGTATCCCGGAGAGAAATACGAGTACCCTCCTGAGAGAAAACTTTGTGAATATAGGGAAACTTATAAATTTGAAGTCAGTTGTCAAAATTCCGTTCCGGTGGCGATCCGTTGCTTTTTGGAAAGCACAGATTTTGAATCTTGCCTTCGTAACGTATTCTATGTAAATGGTGATACAGACACTTTAGGGGCCATGGCTGGTGCAATTGCCGGATCTTATTATGGAATGGGTGGATTAAATGTAGAAAATATTCTGAAATACTATTTGGATGATGAACTTTTCGAATTATGGTCTACTATCATAACATATATTTCAAATCATTAAATGGAATTAATTTTTTATTTAGGAAGAATAATCATATGATTATCCGATGAAAAGCTTATACAATGTGAAAGAAACGCAGCTGCGGGAGATGGTTTTAGTAAACTTATAAGTTTTTGTCATAGATGTTTTGTTGACAATGCTATCATAGGACGTGACATTAAAAGACTGGAAATAGAAGCTGAAGAAGGAGATCTTACAAGCTTATATATATTATGGGGATATCAGACTTACTTTGAGGAATAAACTCGCTTCTCATATTCTCCTTGAAATTGCAAACAAGGACAGGGGATTGTCCCCTGTCCTTTATTTAGCCTTTCAGCAATCCTCTTGCTTCCAGATCATCTGCCACGTCTTTCATGTCAAATGCTTCCAGTGTTGCGCGAGTCGGTACACCGTCAATCCAGCCGCGTTCTTCATAATACATCTGAAGCGTCTCTTCATATTTTTCCTTAGGTACATAATGGCGTCCCTGTTCATCTGTACGGTCGTAAATTGACTGCCACATAGCATCCACCTCATTACCCCAGAATTCATCCTTGAATGTAGTATAGCCATCACGAACCCAGATTGCACGTACAAGATGTGCGATTCGTGCACCGATATGATCCAGTTCTTCCAATGTATATTCACGTCCCATAACAGCGGACATGAACTGTTCACCGCCATGCGGACTATAGTACAGCCAATCCGTATAGTCACGGCACTTTGAAATCGCACGATTCGTATACGCCGCCAGACTGACACCGCCGGTCATATTGCCAACTGCACATTCATGCAGGGAATCAATGATGTTGCAGTAATCCTCATGACGTACTACAACATGCGCAACCTCAGGTCCCCAGTAGAAAGGATCCAGGATCTTGTTCACACCTTCTCCAATCCACTTCTCACGTACTTCCGGAGGAGTGTCTGACGGATGTTTTGACATTGTACCCCACTGAAACTCAGGTTCTGAACCGGTACGATCACCAACTGCCAGATAAAGGCTTCTGCCCGGATTCGGGAAATACTGTCCGTGGCCATGTTCCAGATTACCCATGTTGCCTGCCTTTGCGTTGATACGTTCATAGATACGTCGGATTTCTTTCCGATTTGGACCAAACTCTTATTAAGCGGCGAAATGTTTGGTTACAACTCCATCAGTGTTGTGGATTCTTCCTATCTTTTGATCGGTTATGTGCAAAACAAAAACCCTGCTAATCTTTATGACAAAAATGATATTATTATGGGAAAACGATATGTACGTCCGAATGATGTAGATGATGCAAGACGTTCTGTACCAGATCATCCAATAGAACCCATTTTCTCTGTAGAATCTTATTATAATGCCAACGTCCGTACCCTGCGTACATTTATATTTTCAAACGATAATTATTTTCTTGCATGGATGACGATCGCACAACACGAAAACCCACTACATCTGTATCATAAAGAGCTCGCCAAATTTTTAGCCGAATGTATCAAGGATTTTTTGACCATCAAGTCCGGTCTTTTGGCCGAATCTTCCTATACAGGAATTCTCTTTGATGTTCTCTCCGGAAATGTGACAAACAGGTCAGAACTCAAAAATGCAACGATTACTCTAAAATGGGGTGAGTCTGATTTTTACCGTGTCATGGTAATTGAAATGCCTGATTCTGAAAAATCAAGGAAAGAATTGTACCACCGGATAAATGTTTCCATAGCAAGTCTTCTTCCTACCTCTAAGACCATAATAGTGAATCATGTCTTCACTGTAATATATCATGCCTTAAAATATGAATTGCTAAATAATTTTACTTGGGATACTATCATTCAAAGTATCTCCTCCCTTAATATCTGTTCTGGGATTTCTAATATTTCTAAAGGAATTCAGACACTGCCGTCTTTGTATCAGCAGGCACTATTTGCGTTTTCGCATCCAAGCATGAAACACAATTTCAGGTACTATAAAAAGCTTTTTACACCCATATGTCAATTACCTTATGGAATATGACAAAGAACATAACAGTGAGCTTTTGGAAAGTTTGTATTACTATCTTTATCTTGGTCACAGTCATAATGAGTGCGCAAACCGAATGCATATTCATAAGAGTACATTCCTTTACCGCCTTAATACAATAAAAGAAATATTGTCCATTGATTTTAGTGATCCGGAAGAATGTCTTTCCATACTCATTTCTGCAAGAATAGCATTAAAATTCAAAGCAGAATCTGAACGAAAATGTCAAAATACAGATACTAACGGAAATTCTTAGCTGATTTCCAAACGAACGGAGAAATAAGAGAAAACAGGCAGTGCTTCTCGCTTCAGCAAAACCGCCTGTTTTCTGATCAACTTTCACAATCTAGGTATAATTTCATCTACATAGACTTTGGCTTGTTATCTCCTTTCCTGATTTACCCATTGCAATTCCGCTATCCATATCTTTTTTATCTTCCTTGTCTAAAAACTCTTCAAAGCAAATGCCGGAAAGGAATAATCACAATACGCAGAATTCCGTAAAAAATCTTTTTCCCTGTTCTCTGTTCTTCC
>JBJFCH010000249.1:0-6001 GCA_051888835.1 Oliverpabstia sp.
TGAAGTCCCGGAAGAGCCATTAATTTGATTCCATCCCAGTCTGCCGGAAGTGCGAAGGAGATTGCATAACCTTCATCGCCTCTGCCCATGAATTTGGTAGGAGTTGCAATGATCTCATCTACATATGGAGCACAGGAGTTACAGATTTTAGCACCGCGAACGATAACACCTTTACATGGTTTTCCATCGATACCGATACCGTCTACATCTGTTTTTACAACATGAAGGAACATATCCGGATCCGGCTGCTGATGTGCACGTTTATATTTTGCATTACGGCTTCCTTTTACGTCAGTCTGTGCACAGTTACAGATCAGGTCGTTTTCCTGGCAGTACTGAAGATATTTGTTGAATCTTTCATGATATTTGGTTCCGGTAGCCTGGTCACAGTCATAGGATACAACAGCGATCGCATTTAATGCATCGGTACCCATACATCTCTGCATACATCCACCAACGTGGTGACAGATCAGACGGGTCATCTGCTGTTTCTTTAATAAGTCTTCTTTGGAATGATGAATATGGGTTGCACGGTTGATTGTCTCACCGGTCAGATGGGAAGTAGCGGTACAAACATCTGCATAAGCCGGGTCATTTGCCATATCATAGCACTGTTTCATTACCCAGAAACCGCCTTCATTCCAAGGACCCATTCTGTCTACACATTTACCGTTTAAGTAAATGTTCGGTTTCATTTTTTTCATACGCTCAATATAAGCTTCGTAAGTTCCAACACCCATTTTTGTGTTCCTCCTTTTATAATAAAAACTTGTTAATAAATTATCTCTGCCTAATAATAAAGCAATTGCCATGCCAAGTTTGATTTTTGAAAAATTCTTCTTAAATTAAAGATTTTATACGTTGTTTTCCTTCTATTTTCCTTTTATTTCCCATAATTTGCCTGTTTTTTTGTCCATAGAAAAAAACAGGATGTATAAATTTCATACACATCCTGTTTTTAATATTATTATTGTTCTTTTTTTAGACAAATCACTGTTTTTATTTCGAACAGATTATTCTCTTTATCATTTTTAGTATTTACCACTGGTAAATAAATCACATGCCATCTGATATACTTCCGGGCTTACATCATCGGTGACGGTCACTTTTTCAATAAAAGGAAATACAGCATGTACCTTTTTCAGGATAATTCCATTTACCGTATCGTTCATGGCAAGACATCCGCGACACTCACCCAAAAGACGGATAATCAGCTCCGGGCCTTCGATGGCAACCACTTCGGCACCGCCGCCGTGTTCGCTCAAATATCCATTGATATTTGCGTCAAAAAATTCTTCCATGGTTTCTAATAATTTTTCATCCATTTTCATTTCTCCTTCCACGTTTTCTTATCCTCTTTTATTTTTAATATAATTTTGCCAATAATTTGTGGTCATCCAACTCTTTCGGCGGCTTAATCGCACCCCGATCTACTTTATTATTTACATTCCTCGGAATCTTGTCCAAACGGATAAAGCAGGTGGGAATCATATAATACGGCAACACAACTTTCAGCTTCTCCTTCAATTCTTTCACATCGATATCCTCATCCGATGTAAAATATCCACATAAAATATTACATCCACCTTTATCTTCAAATGCAGTTACAACGACTTCTTTTATCGCTGCACACTGAAGTGCCGCATGCTCAACCGCACCTGCTTCCACGCGGAAGCCTCTGATTTTATACATAAAATCTTTTCTGGTCACAAAGCAGAGATTTCCATCTTCCTGCTCATAAACCATATCATTTGTTTTAAATACCCTTTCATACCCTTTTTCCTGGGTAAATGGATTTTTTATAAATTGTTCTCTGGTCTTCTCTTCTCTTTTAAAATATCCACGAACGATCTGAGGACCGGCCAGCCAGAGTTCTCCGGTCTCTCCCTGTTTTACCAGGTTTCCCTGTTCATCTACGATATATCCTCTCAGATTCTCATGGAGTGTACCGATCGGATAACTTTTTTCTGCTGAAGTAATTTCATATGCCCCAGCCAGGGAACAGGTTTCTGAGGCAGCATAGACATTAATAATACGGTAGCTTTTCTTCTCCAGATTTCGAACCGGTTCACTCCCCACAAGTAAAGCCCGGAGATTCAATTCCGATTCATCGTACTTCATAAATTTCATTGCCATGTGCGGAGGTAAAAAGGTTACCGTGATCTTCTTTTTCTTACAAAAGTCGATGATGGAAGCCATCTTTTTTCTGCTTTCCTCCGGAATCAGGCAGAGGGTTCCACCCACGGCTAATGTACTGCATGTGTCATAGACAGATGCCACAAAGCTGAAACTCGGAAAGAGACACACTCGATCCGTCTCACAAAAACCAAGTCTATGAAAATTACTGACAGAAGCCATGATATTTTGATGCTCGATCATTACCCCTTTTGGTCTGGAGGTTGACCCGGAGGTATAGATAATAATTGCCAGATCCTCCCTCTGAGAACAGTTTATGTATTCTTTTTCTCTCTTCAGTTCCAAATCAGAAAAAAACGCATCTGTCAGTAAGATTTCATAGCCACATTCTTTTTTCAATTTTTGATTTCTGGACTCCGGATAGGAATCATCCAGAAAAATGTAAGCAGCTCCTGCCTTCCAGGTCGCCAGAATTCCAATGACGGATTTCACCTGGCGTCCACACTGAATCGCAATAATATCTCCTCTTTTCACGCCCTGTTCCAGAAAATATTTTGCGAGGAAATTACTGTACTCATCCAGTTCCTGATAGGTAAGGGCAGCAACCTCATCTTCTACGGCAATGTGATCCGGATACCTGGATGCCGTCTTGTGAAAGATACCACAGAACGTATTCTGGAAAAATTCTTCTTTATGATATTTTAATTCTTCAGAACGTTTCAATTCCATACTTTCGTTCTCCCCAATAATATTACTGCCCATTTTTTTCTCCCATCCGTACAATAATACAACTGATTTAATTAGTCAATAATACCTTTTCCCCGGAATGCTTCTACTTCTTCCATGGTATAATCCAGAAGCTTCGTCATGATATCAACGGTATCCTGTCCAAGCTTTGGAGCACCTCTCCATACTTCACCCGGAGTCTCGGATAATTTTGGTGCAAAGCCAAAAGCGGTGATTTCCTTTTCCAGAGTCTGATCTTCGTATTTTACCCAGTCTCCACGGGACTGCCAATGCTCATCTTCCATAACATCTTTACAATCTTTCAAAATGGATGCGCCAAGACCGTTGTCAATGAGGATATCGATGGCTTCCTGTGCAGTATGACTCAGGAAATAATCGGTAAATACCTGATCCAATTCTTGTCCAAGTTCACTTTCCACTGCCTGCTGGCTTCCGCCTGCTGCTTCATAGGTATATTTCTCAGGATCAAGACCAAAGCCTTTGATACATTTCTCAAATGCACCTTTTCCGTAAGCACCGAGATTGATGAATTTGCCATCTTTTGTTGCGAAAATACCACCCGGCTGATAGGTTTTCTGTTTGATACCCTGTCTCTGTTTCTGGATTCCGGCTTCTGCCCACAGGGTAAAGTTATCATCCATAACTCTCATCCAGCTTTCGCAAAGGGTAGCATCGATGATCTGTCCCTGTCCGGTTTTCTCCACATGACGCAGTGCCATCAGAATACCATTGACTGCAAATAATCCGGATAAATAATCACCCACATACTGCTGTGCATAGTAAGGTGGCTTATCCGGGAAGCCCTGTAATAATCCCCATCCGGATTCTGCCTGAGCCAGCGGATCATAGCATGCACGATTCAAATGTCTTTCCTGGCCGCCGAATCTTGGGGTACCGAATCCACTGACATGACAGATGACCAGTTTCGGATTTACTTCCAATAACATCTCGTCTGTGATTCCCAGCTTCTCAATCCATACCATGTTTTCAATCCATACATCACAGTTTTTAATTAAAGATAAAAAGATTTCTTTGGATTCCGGAACCTTTTTTAAGTTGGTTTCTAATGTAAAACTCAGTTTGTTTCTTGCATTCTGCATCCAGGAACCACTGATATGTTTTTCTCCATTACGAATCTGTGGCTGCTGATGTCTTGCCGTATCGCCCTTTACCTTTGGTCTTTCCAGAGCGATAACTTCAGCACCAAAATCACTCAACATTGTTGCAGCAAATGGAGCAGCTACAACAGAACCGTTCAGCAATACACGAATCCCGGACAAGGGTCCGAATTCTTTTGTAAAAAGCGGAGCCGGTTTTTTCTCTAATTTTTCCCATCTATTCATAATCTTCCTCCAATATTATTTAGAACTAAAACTCGGATGGCTCATTCATAATCATTCTTCCAACAGTTCCGCCGGTTACTTCAATAATCGCACCATTTACATAAGAGGACAGATCTGTTGCAAGAAATTCTACTACGTTTGCACAATCTTCCACTGTACCAAAGCGTTTCATTGCTACATTACGCAGGAAAGATCCTTCTCCTGCTTTTTTATAATTTTCAACCAAACGTCCTGTGGCAATGAATCCAGGTGCGATACAGTTTGCTGTAACATTGTAACGGCCAACTTCCTGTGCCAGAAGTCTGGTGTAATGAGCGATGGCTGCTTTTGAAGAACCATAGTGGGAATAGCTTCCGTCACTGTTTGCCAGCAAACCACCTACAGAAATAACATTAACTACTTTTCCGTATCCGCGTTTTTTCATTCCCGGAACAACAGCGTTACAGGTATATACCGTTCCATAATAGTTTCTCTCTGTTACTGCATAGAACTGATCCCAGTCTAACTCACTTGCCTTGTTTCCATCCGGAGCACCCATGCCGCCGCCGGCATTACATACCAGAACATCAATCGGTCCAAGTTCTGCTTCAATTTTTGCGACAGCTGCGTACACTTCTTCTCTCTTTGTAATGTCTGCTTCTGCACCTGCGGATTTTACACCGAGGGCACGGCATTCATCCATCGTTGTCTCGGCAGTTAATAATGCTGCCTCTCCTTCAAAGGCCTGGTAGGATTTTAAATCAATGTCTATCACTCCCACGTCTGCTCCAAGTTCTGCAAGTCTTAATGCATAAGCACGTCCAAGACCTCTCGCTGCTCCTGTTACTAATGCTACCTTTCCGTCTAATCTTTTTGGCATTTTGTTTCTCCTTTCTATTACTTTCCCTGAAAAACAGGTTTTCTTTTTTCTAAAAATGCATTGACTGCTTCTGCAAAATCTGCTGATTTTGAGCATTCCGTCATGCATTTGCTTTCCAATTGTGTAAATTCACGAATATCCCGGTAAAAGAACTCCAGCAACATTTCTTTTTGTCTTCTGATTGCAAGCATTGGTTTTTGTGACAATTCTTTTGCAAACTCCATGGTGGTCTGATATAAGGTTCCACTTTCTGCAAGTTTTGTAGCCAGTCCCAACTCATAACAGGTTTCACCGCTTATCGGTTTTCCCTGCATGATGATCTCCATCGTCTTTGACGTTCCCAGCAGTTTATGTAAATAATAGATTCCCCCGGTGTCTCCCGGCAACCCCATATTGATAAATGCCATGGATATCTTACTTTCCGGCTCCATGATCCGAAAATCACAGGCCAGAGAAAGGCTGGCTCCTGCACCCGCTGCCACACCATTGATCATTGCAATGACCGGTTTTGGACATCGCTTGATGGTTTCTGCTGTATCACCTGCCATCTGAATGCTGTTTTCATCAATATATGCCTTACTCTCGATCAACTCTTTGAATTCCCTGATATTTCCGCCGGCACTGAAATGTTTTCCCTCCCCGGTCAGAATGACCACATTCACATCATCTCTGATCGTGCAGCTGCATACCGCATCCTTAATTTCTGCATACAGAGACATGGTCAATGCATTGGCACTTTCCGGGCAATTCATCTTAATGAGCGCTATTTTTTCTTTTACTGTGAATTCGATATTCTGATACATGTTTTAAACCTTTTCTCTAAATATAAAAGATATGTGAGCTTATTTCCACACTTCCATCAATTCCGGAATTACTTTGTATAAATCTCCTACGATACCGTAATCTGCAACTTCAA
>JBJFCH010000250.1:0-5808 GCA_051888835.1 Oliverpabstia sp.
TCTGGCAGGATATGAATCCGGGGCAGAAGATTACGTTACAAAACCATTTTCAATGGATGTTCTGGTGCGTATTTGTGAAGTGCTGAAATGCGATATTGGTGACATCATGGAAGTGATACCTAACGATGGAGAAAATTGAGATAAGATATGACGGAAAGATTTTATACCCGACATATCTGAGAATTATTCTGGCAAAGATATGACAAGGAGACGATGAAACATGTATTTAGAAAAGGTAAGTTTAAAGAATTATAAGGCAATCAAAAATATAGAAATCGATCTCCGGCCAGGGATCAATCTTCTAATAGGAGATAATGGTACAGGAAAAACCTCTGTGCTGGATGGTATTGCGATTGTTCTTAGCGGACTTTTTGTAAATGTAGAAGGAGTTAGTGCAAAAAATATACCGAAGGAGGATGTTCATGTTATTGTAAACGATGCAGGCGATAATTCCAAAATGATTTCTTTTTGTGAGCCTGTTTCCGTTGGATGCAGTCTAATAACAGATTCCGATAATTACACCTGGAACCGTATTAAGGAGCAGATATCATCTACACATACAAAAATTGATGATCGTAAAGTATGCACCTGGATGAAAAAACTTACAAATAAGCCAGGAACTTCCCTTCCGCTTCTTAGCTATCAGAGTGCGGCCAGAGTATGGAAGGTTAAACGTGGAGATTTTGGGAATGAATTGAAGAAAAAACTGGATGACAGACGATGCGGATACATTGGATGTCTTGATTCGTCTATGGATGTAAAAGCAATTCAGCAATGGTGTATGAATCAGGAAATCGCTGTCGTAAATAAGGGAAAAAAATATGTGAGTATGAGATTTTTAAGAAGATAATTTCTGCTTTTATGAAAGAAATAAATGAACTTGAAAATATGCCGGAAATTTATTACTCTGGACAGTTTAAAGAATTGGTTTATAAGGATGACAAGGTAGAAATGGCGCTTTCCAAGCTGAGTGCAGGATACCAGTCTTTATTATGGATGATGATGGATCTGGCATACAGAGAGGCACTTTTAAATCCGGACCTTAATGATCTTTTAGAAGTAAAAGGGATTGTTCTTATTGACGAAATTGATATGCATCTTCATCCAAAGTGGCAGTGGAATATCATCAAAGCATTAAATACAACATTTCCTAATGTGCAGTTTATCATAACAACACATTCGCCAATTGTGATTTCGTCTGCAAAAAAAGCAAATCTGATTTTTCTTGATGAAGAGAAGAATGCTTCTTACTTATAGAAAAGGAAGGCTTGCCGTCTTCTTTGGATGAGCGTATTATTGGGATCAGAAAAAGTGAAGCCTGGAAAGAAATTGAGACGGGTAATACTGCAGCTGTCAGAAATATTTTTGATAATGATTTTCCTAAGGATGAGGTGAAGCGAATCCTGATTCACGAGCAGCATGGATTATGTGCTTATTGTATGAGACGAATAAAAGATGACAGTCATTCCAGAGTGGAGCATTTAGTGCCACTTAGTGAGGATAAGGAAAATTCCATTAATTACAACAATATGCTTGGTGTATGTGATGGGGGAGAGAAGGCATCAGAGCAAAAGGGAAAGTGTAATTCTACTACAATCAAAAAACTTATGGATACTTTATATGATAAAGAAGAACGTGAAGAGTATGTGGGAGTAAAGTTGTTTTATTTTGCAAAGAAATATAAATCGCTTGTGAAGCGTGGATTATAGGTAGTAATTTTGGCAATTACGATTGGTTAACATTTGAATGTAAAAAATAAAACGACTATATAACGAAGCGTAATATAAACAGGGGAAACGGATCATGGGAGAATTATCGAAGCTTCCCAACATTGGGAAAAAAGTGGAAGAACAATTGGTACAGGTAATGGCTGAACGTATTGCACATTTGAATGATAAATGATCTGGGTATCCTATATACATACTAAAATCACATTATAGGAATGATCATTTAGGGGCTGTTTTTACAATTTGATCGCGAATAATGTCGAAATAATGGGAATGATTTTTGTTGAATTTATTATCTCTGACAGGTTATAATTAAACATGTCAGTAAATGACAAAATAAAATAGAAAGCGAGGGAAGGTGCATGTATTTATCGACATTATTCTTATCCAATCTTGAAAATGGTATTACACATGCCATTTCAGAATGCAACAACGAATTTGTAAAACGGTTTGGAGATATGGAAGATTATCTCTCAGAATTTTTTGTGAAAAATTCTTCTGACAATACACTTCTAATCAACAGCCACGGTGATGAGCTGATGGCTCTCTGGGATGTCTTCAAAGATTTCAAGGATGAAATCGAATCTACTGATTTTCCAATAATCAAAGCAATGAACGGGGTACGAGAAATTAGATGTAATTTATAATGTAATACACAATATTATGGGCATACTGGAGCAATCTGGTATGCCTATTTTTTACGATTTCTATTTTTATTGATTGTATTTTTTCGAATTACATTGAATTGTATCGAGATATATCGTTACTAATTGCAGAATATGATGCGTTAAATACTTAATATGCTGTAAAGCTATAACTCTTGACAAAATCTTGACCTACTTCTTTACCAATTTTTTGAGTTTATACATTAATATTATGTTAAGAAGTACAAGGGAAGAAAGGAGAGTATAAAAAATGAAAGAGGTATATGGAATAATTAGAAGGCTTGGAGTTACTTCAAAATATAAGGGGTATTATTTCCTGGTAGAAGCAATTAATATGGTTATGGAGCAGAAAGATGAGCAGATGAGAATTACGAAGGACATTTATCCAGGACTGGCAAGAAAGTTCAAATCCACACCATCAAATATTGAACATGACATTCGTACTGTTGTCAGCATATGCTGGAAGACGAACAAGAATAGTCTGGACGAGATTGCTGGTTATCCTCTGAAATTTAAGCCAACAAACAGTGAATTTATAGATATGGTTGCTTATTACCTCTTAGAGGAAAATACAGCGGAAGTAAATGTTGGGTAAACATATATCAATGAAGATTTGCTGAGGAAAAAGGTGTACCTATAGTGAAAAGCAGTATCAGGTGGAAAGAACAGGTTGATACTGCTTTTTTTCTGTGTAGGATTCGTTATTCGTATAGAAAAACAATCATCGAAATTAATTCGGTCAAATCTTCATTTTTATTGGAGCGCTTGTTATATTATGATTGGGTAGTTTACGTTTGTATAAATACTAAGTATAGAAATACGATTTGAAGGAGAAAGCGTAATGAAAGCAAAGAAGTTTATAAGTCTGTTCTTGGCATCGGTTATGGTATTAAGCCTGGCTGCCTGCGGAAAATCCGGTACCGAAACAAATACTGAAACAAGTAATGAAACAGAGGTTACAGAAGGCGCGAAGGTCGAACATGAACCCATTACCATCATGTCTGCTAATAAAGACTATTCCGGATTCATTGAGTATGTAAAGTCCGTGTATCCGGAAATCAATATTGAGATCATTCCTTATAGAGGTGCGAATACAACCCAGTATATGTATGATCAGCTTTATACCGGGTATATGCCGGATATCTATGGGACAACACAGCTGTTTACCTGTTATGATAAGTATGAAGAAAATCTGATTGACCTTTCCAAATATGATTTTACCAGTAAGTACAACGAGGCACGGATTTCGCAGTATGAGCTGGATGGTAAGATATATCTGCTTCCTACAGACTATGATGTGATCAGTATCGTGTACAATGCTTCCCTGTTTGAAAGAGAAGGATGGGAAGTTCCCACATCCTTCGAGGAATTGGAGGAACTGGCTCCTGTTATCAAAGAAGCCGGCTATGATCTTTCTGACTGTGCGACTCAGCTCCCGGGATATGGATTTCAGTATCTGTGCAATATTGGTGATACCGCTTTTTTACGTTCTATTGAGGGAATCAAGTGGCAGAGGGATTTCCTGTCAGGAAACGCCACTGCTGTAGACGGGCTTAAAGGCACCTTTGATTACGTTCAGAAGTGGGTGGATATTGGGATGCTTACGTATGGGTCTTCTGATGAAACAACGCACGACCATTTCAAGGAGGGCAATACTGCTTTCTTTGTGGGCAATGTGTACGCCTGGAATACGAAAGAGGATGGAACCGGAGATGTGATCAAGCCGCTTCCTTATCTGTCCGAAGATGGTACGCAGAATATGTTTATTACATCCACGGTACGTGCTTACGGTCTGAGTAAAAAGCTGGAAGAACCAGGAAATGAACAGAAGCTGGAAGATGCGTTGAAAGTGATGGAACTGCTGTCCACTGAGGAAGGTATGATGAGAATCATGGAGCGTTATGAAACAACTTCCGCCCGTATCTGCTCCTTAAAAGAATGGGAAATGCCTGAATCGAGTCCCTATTATGAATACAAGGATTTCATTGCCGAAGGTCATGTTGCACCTCTGCTTTATTCGGGTTGGGAAAATATTATGGTGGATGTAGGGAATAAGTTCCTGGACTATCTTCGCGGCGACTGCACCGCCATGGATGTTTTGACGACAATGGATGAGCGTCAGGCAGAAAATCTCTCCTCCGGCGTCCATGTTTACGCCGCTGTGGAAGAGACCCTTCAGGTGGAAGACCTTGCAAAGCTCACCGGCATGGTATTCTGCGAAAAGGCAGGTGCGGACCTCGCTCTGGTTTCCCTGAACGAATGGAAGGAAGGCGTCAGCGCAAGGCAGGAAAACACGGATGGTATAGGCGGAGCTATGATGCCGCTTAATATGACGGAGATGGATATTGTCTGCTGGCTGCCAACAGGCTGGTATGGCACGATTCAGACCTATTCTTTCACCGGCGCCCGGATCAAAGAGCTTGTTCAAAAAGGCTATGATTTTAATGGTGATGGAAATACATATCCTTATGTACTTGTCACACCGGAAGGATTTGAATTGGATGATGATACGGAATATACCGTTTATTTTGCCGGAATCACAGAAGACGTTGCAGCAGAAAGTACAATGCAGGACAGCGAAATAGTGGGCCTGACAGCAATGGAAGAGTATCTTGACAGTGTGGACATATCAAAACCGGCTGATATTATTTGGAAAAAGTAATGGTGTTTTGAAATTCAAGGGGTAGGATCGAGTTTATGAAGAAGAGTTATCTGAAGAAAAATATAATATTGCTTCCGATTCTCCTCATGGTTGTGATAGGAATTGGAGCTTTCATTGCGTTTCATTCCTATAGAGATTATCTTGATGAACTGATTTACCAGGAACGATTAAACCAGATGACCGAGGTTACAAAAGAGCTGTATTCAAGTATGGATATGCTCATGAGTAATGAATGGGGAACAGCACAGTTTATCAGGGACGGGGTGATCAGCGAGCATCCTGAGACGGTTGAACAATTGACAGAATATCTGAATATTCTCCAGAACATATATCAGGCTGGAACAAACAAGCTCATGCCCATCGTAATAGATGATAACGGCAGATACTATTCCGCTTCAGGCAAAAAGGGCGTTATTTACAACATAGAGGAACTCGTAGACTGCGAAGAACGAATAAGCAGCGTTACAAATATCTTTGGTACAGATTCTATGGATATCCTGTTTATTTATAAGCTGGATGAACCTGTTTTACTTGGTGATACCACAATTTTGTATTGTGGATATATTAAGGACTTTTCAATTATAATCGATCGTTATCATACGGATGCTTTTTGCGGGCAGAGTACAGTGTATCTTATGAATGACAGCGGCACAAAGCTGTACGCAACAGACTCGGAGAATCAAAACCCGGTTTTTGTCGGCAGAAATATCTATAGCAAACTGGAAGATATGACATACACTCATGGAAACAGCTA
>JBJFCH010000251.1:0-5728 GCA_051888835.1 Oliverpabstia sp.
GAATTGTTAGTGTCCGATCCGGCTGTGAAAAATAAAAATGTGTATCCTCATTCAGTACCCCTCCTCCGGGCAGCCAGAGATCAACCTCGCCATCCACAATATTTCCTGCCTGAAAGCGTATCGTCCAGATGCCGGGATTAACGTATTGGCTTTCCGGCAGAAAATCAATATAGATTTCCTGGGCTGTACTATAGGGGCTGGGCATCCCGTAATATATCAACAATTCTGTATTTTCCAGACGATATCGCTGAGGTTCCTGGAAGATACGCAATGGACCTGCAATCTGACCTCCCGGACTGATAATGGAAATAGCAGTTTCATCCACATAATTTTTCCACACCTGTACATTAAACGAACTCTGCAGATTTCCCACGCTCAATTCAATATCCTGTTCTGTCCGTGATGTTAACCGAAGGGAAGTATGACCACGGCTGCTGCCCTCATTTCCCATGCCCACACAAATAGTGGTTCTGCCAAGGGCACCTGCCTGATTGAGATAAGTTTCCACCAGAGAGTTGCCCTCATGTGAACCATAAGAATTTCCAAAACTTAGATTCAGTGCCAGTGGCTGATTTCTGGTAATTGCCAGACGGATACAATAGTCAATCCCCTGAATCAGTTCCGTTGTTCTGGGGAAGGAACCCTCCAGCGGGTTGCCCAACTTAACCACCACCAGTGAAGCCGCATCAGCCACACCCCGAAGGATACCTTCGCTTTCCCGTCCATTTCCTGCTGCTATTCCCATAACCGCAGTCCCATGTCCGCTGAAATCCCTGCTGGGCACAATGCGGTAACGGTCTGCAATGCTGTTTTGCATCAATGCCTCATTAATCTGTTCTTCTGTATATTCTGTCCCCAGAAAATACCCTTTAGGCGGTTCACCTTGAATACTTTGATCCCACAGACTGACAATTCGTGTGCTTCCATCCGGATTTCTAAAATCCGGATGGCTATAATCAATACCAGAATCCACACATGCAACAAGTATCCCGGAACCGTGCAGATTGTAAGGTGCGGCCTGAACAGGATTGATACAGGAAATCGATCGTGCCTGGCTGAGGGCAAAAAATAGACGCTTTGGCTTTTCCACATATTCTATCTGTGGTAAATTTGCCAAAGCGTCTAACTGACTTTGGGGAACCCGAATTACTGCATACTGATTCAAAAGTGGTGTGATCTGCAGCCCTTCTATGGGAATATCTTCCATGCTTCCGGAGTACTTTACAATCACATCCCACAGGCGATCTTTCGGATCATACCCCACATTCAGCTCCAGAGATTTTTCTCTTTCCTCCGGTGTAGCCTCTACAGCCAGGTTTAATGTATTATCAATTTTCTGATTTTCCACATGATCACCATTTTCAAGCACTCATTATACAAAGTATATTCTCCTTTGCGCACTTTCTTGCCTGTCATCATATGGATATAGTACCAAATGGTGCCATTATGGATAACTACTACTAAATATTAACTGTGAGCATTCGGTCAGCTTACGTTGCAGACCGGGAAAACACTACATCTCATTCGAAAATGTCAGGAATCGGCTTATTATATTTCTAAAACTTCTGTTTTTTCAAAGTCATAACTGTCCCGGCTATCAATGCCAGTGCCAAAATCTCCAATGCCACAAAATATATAATATAAGTATCATCACCTGTCTTCGGACTTTTGACAGATTGCTGATTCGTCACTACTGGTTTATTATTTATACTCGTATTACTATTTGACTGCTGCTGACCACTTCCGGTATCAGTATTACCGCCTGAGCTCTGATGGCTATTACCTGTACTATCGTCATTGTCTATACTCTGCTGGCCATCTCCTGTACTATTACCACCTTCTTCATTCTGCTGGCCATTTCCCGGTTTATCACCGTTGTCGGCATCATCCCTGTAATCACAATTCAGATAAGAAATCGTCAGCACACCACTGTTCACACCATCCATGAAATGATATACAGGACGTAAGCCTTCCACAGTAAATTCCGGTTCTGCAATGGCAAAGCCTTCATTATTTCGTGTCACATCCATGCCGGCAGGCGGATTGACAAATGTCACCTCTGGTGATGCGGTTCCATTAAATTTAATTCTGGCAGAAATATTACCATATCCGTCATCAGCACCAACCCAGAGAATCTCTTCATATCTATCATAATCAAGTGCCATGGCACCGCCAATACCCGGATCAATATCTGCGATTCGCTGAGCGGAACCATTATTATTTAATACGAATGCATAAACATGACCATTATCTTCCAGTGCCACAAAGAAAATTCCTGAAGCTGCTGCATTGGGATAATTCGTCGGATCAAACGGAGCACCTGTGTTCTCATCATAAAGTTTTCCTGCCACATCGGAATTGGAAACCCATTCTACAGCTTCAATCCCGGCATTTGCAGGAACATCCGGAAGCAGAGACGTGATGTCCCATTCTGCAGAAGCCACCACTATCGGTCCGGCTTCCCATGGGTTAAACTGTAAAATCCAATTGGAATTGACTTTATTGTTATTGTTATCACGCTCAACAGCAGCATAAGCAAGACCATTACCATCCACTGTAATACCTTCCGCATCCGGATTGGAAGCCGACGGATTGGCTGCATCATGCGCAAATGCCAGATTCTTACCTGTCTGGGCGAATCCGTCTGCATAATCCAGAGAGCCATCTTTATTGACATTCATAACCCAGAAGGTACCTTTTTTATTATTTATACAATAAAGCTTTCCTCCGTAAAAATCGAGCCCGGAAGAGTCTGACTGAAACATAGACTTGCCTTCATCATATGTAATAACATCTTCACTGCCCGGCCAGTCAATAGCCCCTTTATAATCTGGCTTTGTGGTACCGATATCCTTGTTGGATGTCCCTTTAGTGGATACCATCACATCTTTCATTGCACCGATACCATCAGGTACTCTGGCAAGGACACCGGAAGCGTGAGTACTCCAGGATATTTTTTCCACCAAAGTATCTGTATTATCAAACAAATTAACTTCATCCGGAGCACCAAGACCAAAATCAAAATCGATATTCTGGTCAAAGACATAGAATTGTCCCGGATTCAAAAGTGTACCCTCCGGAAGCGGTGTCACTTTGCCAGCAGCTTTGCGGGAGGCGTTATCATCTGTAATATACCAGCCGCTAATGTCCACAGGTGCTGTACCTTTGTTGTATATTTCCACCCAGTCCGTTACATCACCATTAGATTCGATTTCATTAATTACAACATCAGCCTTATTTCCTGTTCCTGGTGTAGGACTTGGATCCAGATCAGGGGTCGGACTCGGATCAAGGGTTGGATCCGGATCAGGAATTGATTCTTCTCCATTCTTTTTTGCAGTTTCCACAGTAACTACAACCTCACCCTGAATCTTGGTAAGACGATACATATTATTAGTCAAATCCTTCAGATTTTTATAATTTTTATCTGCAGTAACAGATATAATTTCGTAATCTTCATCTACATTGACCTTGAAATTCACCTGTCCGTCTCCGGTCACATCAATCTCACCGGTATCAGAATTGCGGGCTATCGCTGAACTGATATTTTCTTCGGATGGCGCAGTATAATCCTGTGTATAATATACATCGACTGTCACATGTTCGGTGACAAATGTTACCTGATAACCAGTCTCCGTATCTTCAGCCAACACCGGAATACTTTGTACCAGTATCATTGCCAGCAAGATGACAGTGCAGCCTATTCTTCTCATTATGTCCCTCATAATACTACCTCTTTCCTAATGTATTACTTAAATATTCTAAAAAATACACTGCCATTTTAACCGAAAAAATCAGAAATGCTCTAGCATAATAACGTAAATGTTTCATTAAACCTGCGTAAAACACATCCACCTCTTCCATGCAGGTATTGCAGCAACAGTAACATCGCAAAACGAGTGGTACATATACGCAACTGTTTTTGCGCATATATACCACTCGTCACCATTTTATTATTATTTTATTTTCTTTCCAGGAAGCCAAATGGCTCTTCATCATGGAGAAAATGCATCATCATATATGCACAGATCAGTGCCACATTTTCTTCTTTCAATATTCTCCGTACCTCATCCCGGTCTGCGAGAATCACTTCGATTTCTTCGCTTGCTTCCATGTACTTCTGACTAATCGTACCGGATGCATAGCCATATACAGTACCACAGGATTCATCCGTCATACCTACCGTAGTAAAATACGGTTTCTGGTACATCTCATCCACTGCGATCGGCTTAAGCTCCAGCCCTGTCTCTTCCTTAAGTTCCCGGATTGCCGCCGTGTGATAATCCTCCCCGGGATCAACCAGACCTGCCGGCAGTTCATATACATAGCTGCCAAGCGGATATCGGTACTGGCGAATCAGCACAACCCTGTCGTGCTTCTCCCCATAAAGGCTATAGATTACTACCCCGTCAGGTTTATTTTCTCCTGTCCGGATCTTAAGCTCCTGCTCGTTCTTTGCTCTTGATGCTACATAATAATGACTTTCTCTTCCAACTTTATTCACCGTATCCAATTCGTAGAAATTAAGATAGGGATTCTCTGTCACCTGCGTGATCTTTGTTATTTTTCCCATGTTTTCCTCCCGTCCCGGCATATGGAAACCATGTACATCCACAGGAACGAGAGAACATGACAATCCCGCCGTGTGAAAATTCTACACTTTACTGCACTGCATGATTTCCTTTTAAAAGCCGACTGATATGCTTATATAATAACAAAGTTATCGCAGAAACTACAATACCTTTTATCACATTGAACGGCACCACGCAAAACAGACAGAAAGTAAATATATTGTCGATAGCCGGAACAATTGCCGCTCCCATTTCCACAAATGCCTCTATCGGCATTCCAAACGCTTTTCCGTAAGCAGGAAGAAGTACCGCTCCATTCAGAATACAGCCTGCAACAGCCATGCACACTATACCAACCACCATACCGATCAATGCATTTTTTCTGGTTTTATGCTTTTTATAAATGATGCCGGCAGGAACAATAAAAGCGCATCCCATCAGGAAGTTTGCCAGTTCTCCTACCCCTGCGGTCATAGTTCCGTTCAGAACAAAGTTCAGTAAAATCTTAATCAATTCAATCACGGCACCTGCCAGAGGTCCCATAGAAAATGCTCCGATCAACACCGGCACTTCACTGAAATCCAGCTCATAAAAAGATGGTGCGATAAACGGAAGTGGAAATTCCACCAGCATCAATACTGCAGCCACTGCGGCCAGCATAGCAATCTGCACCAGTGTGCGTACATTTGTACTTTTGTTTACTCTTGGTTTTTTCATGGTTTCTGTTGTTGCATTCATACAATCAATCTCCTTTAATAATATTATTAAAAGGAAATTCTCCGTCTTTACGGTCTTTTTCACGCTTTTTTCTATTACAGAAAAACGAAGCACTTTCCTGTAACAGAAAACCCCGGAGGATAGTTCCACCGGGGTTGAAAACACGCAAAATATAAATTCACCGCATTTCTTCTCTCATCCAGACTATACTGTCGGTATCGGAATCTCACCGATTCAGCCATGTTGCCATGGGTCGCGGACTATACCGCCGGTGGGGAATCACACCCCGCCCCGAAGAATTTTCTTTTACATAGGTCATTATAAACCATTATAAGCCTATATACAAGTATTATTTTCAGGACAGGGTCAGGACAGGGGACAGTCACAATGTCGTTTAGTTAACAATAAAAGAAATGATTTCTGTCCACATAAGTTATTAC
>JBJFCH010000252.1:0-5689 GCA_051888835.1 Oliverpabstia sp.
TTCTGCGCAGCCGGGGAGATAGCGGTGCCCTGTACCTGCAATCCGCTACAGCAGGGGTGATACCAATCTGAGGGCTTCTTCTTGTAGAGCTGCCTTCTATAAGTGGCGTTGACGTCTGGGTCTTACGCAACAGGACTCTGTGAACCGTGTCAGGTCAGGAATGAAGCAGCACTAAGCAGAACCTCCTGTGTGCCGTGAGGGTGCCTGGGCCGAGTTAACTGTAGGAGTAACGTCTGTGAGGGAAGTTCGAGGTGCGGTGCGCATAAAAAATAATTTTTCCAAAGATAATAAAGGGCAATTGGAGATATTTAATATATTTTCCAATCACCCTTTTTCTTTTTGCCCGATGTGATCCTTTCAAACGTTCAGATCGGCGGATAGAAGCTCTATATTTCTCAGTCTACCTTCAGAATCATCTGCAAAATTCTTTTTGCACAGATTTCCATTTCTTCCCGTGTGATCAGGCCTTTTTCTTTTGCCTCCAGCACTCTTTCCGGATAGCCGCATCCCATCTTGATGTCTCCTCCGGCTTTCGTCTCCAGATAATGTTCCGCATGGTTCCACCAGTCTGTGGTTACCATTCCTTCAAATCCCCATTCATTTCTCAGAATATCTGTAAGAAGTTCCGGGTTGCAGGAAGCAGGACAGCCATTCACCATATTATAAGAAGTCATGATCGTCCATGGCTGAGCTTCTTTTACTGCAATCTCAAAGCCTTTCAGATAAATCTCCCTCATGGCTCTTTCAGACACTCTGGAATCACTGTCTTTACGGTTTGTTTCTTTATTATTACAGCAAAAATGCTTCATGGAAGCGCCAATATGCTGAGACTGAATTCCCTGAATCATTGCTGCACCCATTTTTCCGGCAATCAGCGGATCTTCCGAATAATATTCAAAGTTTCGTCCGCAAAGAGGACTTCTGTGGATATTCATGGCAGGTGTGAGCCAGATACCGATATTGTTTTCTTTTACCTCGGCTGCCCCTGCTGCACCAACACGGCGCACCAGCTCAGGATTCCAGGTACATGCCAGAAGCGTCGCACAGGGCCATGCTGTTGTACATACTCCGCACTCCGGCTGAATTCTCAGACCGGCAGGACCATCTGCTGTCATAATATTGGGGATTCCATACTCCGGTATATTTCCCATACCAAATGTATTTGCAACACCGGTATTCGGCTGACCTCCCAGCAGATCCGCCACCTGATCATCTGTAAGCTGCTCTACAAAAGCATCAAGAGTAACTTTTCCATCTGCCACATCTTTCAGCATATATTTCCCAGCTTCTTTTTTCGGTTTCGCCCATTCCATGCGCATCTGAGGCACAGGACGTACCCGGGGGATCACTCCTTCCAGTAAATCTTTATCCTGCGGAATCAAGCCATTTTTCTCATATTCTTTTTCTTTCTGAGGCAGGGTTTCATAGGTACCGTCTGCCAGAAGTCTTTCCTTCAGCAACAGCGGCACACATTTCTCTGCCAGCTGCTCTGTCACCTGGTCTTCTTCCAAAGTAATCTGCAGATCCACCGGCTGTAACTCTCTGACAGAAGTTCCAATCCAAAAATGATACTCTCCTTTTTCCAGAACATATGCAGATTTTGCAATTTTTCCAAGATCATCATAGGATGCCATCTCGCAAATTCCCATTTCCAGAGAAAGGAACTGCGATTCTCCCGGCAACAAAAGACGTGTTTTCTTAAATGCGCCCAGCACTTTTCCCGGTTTTCCCAAAACTCCCTGAGGAGCACTGTAATATAACTGAACAACCTCTTTTCCTGAACGATCGCCGGTATTGGTCACACGAACCTCCGCCTTGACTTTTCCCTGTTCTTCCCTCTCTCCGACAATCTCTACCAGAAATGTCGTATAAGAAAGACCATATCCAAAAGGATAATTTACCTTGGAAGCAGCCCCGGGAATCGTCTCAAAATAACGATATCCCACATAAATATCTTCATTATAATCTACATAATCTTCCGAATCATTAAATCCGGCAGAAGATGGATAATCATCGAAAGATCCGGCAAATGTATCGGTCAGTTTTCCGGAAGGATTACCGTCACCACACAAAAGATCTGCTGCTGCAAGACCTCCCTCTATACCGCCCTGCCATGCAAGAAGTACACCTTGAATCCGTTCATTATTTCTGAACCAGGAGGTATCCACCATACCTCCCACATTCAGTACCACTACAACTCTCTCAAAGTTAGCAGTTACCGTATCCACCATCTTCTGCTCTTCTTTTGTCAGATAGAAATCACCGTCTCCCGGAATTCCTTTTCTGTCCCAGCCTTCACCTGAAAAACGACAAATGGAAATAACTGCTGCATCTGCCCATGCCTTTGCTTCTTTCAACAGATTTTCCGGAATCTCCGGTTCTGTAGTCTGCCCAGGCAGGACACCTTCCGCATACTGCTTACGGACATTTTCTCTGTAAAAATCTCCCAAAGATGCAAGTACCTGCACCTTGCCTTCTTTTTCTTTATACTCAAGTCCTTCCTGCAGGCTCCGAATATAAGCAACCGTGACATCGCCGCTTCCGCCGCCGCCTTTTACATAATCCACACTTGCCTTACCAAACAGTGCCAGTCGGGTTCCTCCCACAAACGGCAGTACCTGGTCTTCATTTTTCAATAGCACCATTCCTTCCGCCGCCGCTTCTTTTGACAGCAGAATGTGTTCTTCACATCCCGTCACTCTTTTTCCGTCCTCACCTATCGGCAGACACGGCTGATAAAATGCTCTTGTCCATTTATCCATTCCTTGTTCCTCCTGTTATCGACTTGTGTTAACTGCCCACTGTATCTGACAGTTTCTGGTTCTATGTTATCTCATAAAATACAGAAAATCCAGAGCAGATTCTGACTTCTTAATGGATGGATTTTGACTTCTTGTATGGATCCTGTTTTTGTCGTATAGTAAAAAAGAAAGAAATTTGGGAAACGGAAGTGTGAGATTTATGCGTGACATGACAACAGGTTCTGCCCACAGCCATCTGTGGAGATATGCTCTGCCCCTTCTGCTGGGTAATTGGCTGCAGCTGGCTTACAATGCTATAGATTCTATTATTGCGGGAAGATTTATCGGAAAAGACGCTTTGGCAGCGGAAGGAATTGCCAGTCCGGTCATGAATCTGGTGATTCTTGCAATCACCGGACTTTGTATCGGCTCCGGTGTATTAATGAGTGAGTATTTTGGTGGAAAAAACTTTCAAAAGCTGCGCAAGTCCATGGCGACTATGCTCCTTTCCGGAGCATGTGTCGGTTTCCTGGTAGCAACATGCTGTATTATCCTGACTCCCTCTATTTTACGGCTCATGGCTGTACCGAAAGAGATTTTTGATATTACCGTAATTTATCTGCGGATTACTTTTCTGGGGATACCGTTTACGTTCTTTTATAATGCACTTTCTGCCGGACTGAAAAGTATCGGTGATTCCAAAACTCCTTTAAAATTTCTGGCATTTTCTTCTGTTTTGAATGCCGTTCTGGATCTGATCTTTCTCGGAATCTTTGGTTTCGGTATTGTATGCAGTGCAGTTACAACCGTCGTTGCGGAAGCCTTCTCTGCCATTCTGGCAGGCGGCTACATGCTGACAAAAGAAAAGGAGCTCTGGCCGGACAAAGACCAATGGAGAATCGACCGCACGATTCTAAAACAAATTCTGAATTACGGCGGTCCGACTGCATTTCAACAGGCTGTCCAGCCCATTGGTAAAGTATTGATCCAGGGACAGGTCAATGCCCTGGGTGTCAGTGTGATTGCTGCATTCAATGCAGTGACAAGAGTAGATGATTTTGCCTGTATTCCCGAGCAGGGAATCGCCTCCGCAATTTCCACCTATATTGCACAAAACAGGGGGGCTCAAAAAAGTGACAGGATCCGAAAGGGATTTCGGGCAGGCATCCGTCTGGAACTCTGTTACTGGATCTTGATCGGAACCATAACAGCAATTTTCAGAACACCGATCGTCTCATTATTTGTGACAGGAGACGGAGCCGACACAGTAATCCGGTTGGGTAGTCAGTACCTTATGTATATGTCAGTTTTCTACCTCTGGCCGGCACTGACCAATGGATTTCAGGGATTTTTCCGGGGAATGGGAAAAATGTATACTACCATTATCGGAACAGCCATCCAGATTTCCATTCGTACCCTGTGTACGTATATCCTAGCGCCAAAGCTGGGAATAGTAGGCATAACATTTTCCTGTGTAATCGGATGGTCCGTTATGCTTCTGTTTGAGATACCTTATTATTTTGTCACCTGCAGAAAAATGCAGAAGAACTGACTCTGTTTGGGAAGCTACACGTCATTCCGGGTCAGTGTCCGCACCCATTTACCGTGGTTTGCCACGATAAAAGCAGGGATACATTTAAATATCTGATCTGCGTTCAGACAGCATACAACCACTGCCGGCGATGCTTTCAACACAAATGCGACAAAAAAGGATACCGGAAGTACAATCAGCCAGATGCTGACAAGATCCAATTTTACCACATACATGGCATTGCCGCCGCCACGGATAATACCGGTATTGGTTGCCATCTGATAAGACATTCCGACACAGACCACACTCAGAATCATCAAAAATGTATTTGCCATCTCTTTCGTTTCCGGCTGTAAATCATAAAGAGAAAGAATCGGAATACGAAGGAAAAAGAGCACCGTTCCTGATATCACTCCAATGATCAGAAACATCACCTGCATTCTGCGGGCATAAGTTTTCACCCGCGCCATATTTCCTGTCCCGACAGCTTCTCCGATCATAACAGACGCTGTGGATGCCGCTCCTACGGCTGTTGATTTTACCAGAAGAAACAGGTTAGACGCAGCACTGTTTGCCGCAATTGCCGCCGCTGTCATATGACCCAGAATGGCTGTCTGCAAGGCTGTATTCACTCCCCACAAACCCTGAGTGATCATCATCGGCGTTGAAATCTTAAAGTAGTCCTTACTCAATGTTTTGTCAAAACTCAGATAATCCCGAAGGCGCAGCCTGAGAATGTTTTCTTCTTTCACAACAAATACAAGCAGCACTGTCATCTCCAGAATTCTGGCTGTCAAAGTTCCGATGGCGGCACCTGCCGCTCCCATCTCCGGTGCCCCAAAGTGTCCGAATATCATAACATAATTGATTCCACAGTTTACAAAGAAGGTCATAATCGACAGATAAAACGCAATTTTTACAGTTCCTATGCTGCGCAGGGTTGCCAGCAGAATCTGTGTAACGGCAAAAAACAAATAGGTAAAGCGGATGATATTCAGATACCGCACTCCTTCCGCTATGATCGATTCCTCTGTTGTAAATATCTTCAACGCCTGCACCGGGAATAAACTCATCAGTGCAAATAAAAGGATTCCGATCGTCAACGCAGTATACATAGCCGTAGCTGCAATCTTTTTCATAGGTCCAGTCTGTCTTTTTCCCCAGTACTGACTGCAGAAGATTACCAGTCCTTCTCCCACTGCAAATAAAAGCTGCTGATACACAAACTGAATCTGATTTACCGCCGCCACGCCGGATAATGCAGTCTCACTATACGCTCCCAACATGATATTATCCGCCAGATTGACGCTGATCGTAATTACATTCTGCAGTACCAGTGCCACATACATAGAAAAGAATTTTTTATAAAATGCTTTATCAATTTTCACGATTTCCACCTCATTGCATAGTAAATCCG
>JBJFCH010000253.1:0-5688 GCA_051888835.1 Oliverpabstia sp.
GTTACGAACATTGTTGAAGGTGGCAGAGATTACGAAGTTACGGTAGATTTCGACAGTGCCGGAACGAAAAAGATGTTTGCAGGATTTGCAAAATTAAAGAAGATATAGTTGATAAATAAATTCGTCATTATGCTTATGAACCACCCTATGCTGAGAAATGTATGATACTATTTAATTAAGAATTTCAAAAAAAATAATTCGGGAAAATATACAGTATGGAGAAAGAAAAACCATGGAAAAATCATATGTTTTGCAGTTGTCAGATAAAAAATTTGAAGATTTGTATCTTTGCTTTTGCGGGTATGCAGAGTGTCAGCCTTTACATAGCTTTGGTCCGGCATCCAGACCGAATTATCTGATCCATTACATTGTTGATGGAAAGGGAACTTATACTGTTGGGGAAAAAATATATCATCTAGGCAGTGGACAGGGATTTCTCATTGAGCCTGAGACGATGACTTTTTATCAGGCGGACAAGGAAGAACCGTGGACCTACTTTTGGATAGGATTTTCCGGCAAACGTGCAGCGGAATACGTTGCCGACCTTGGTATTAATAGTGACCAACTGACTTTTCGTACAGAAAAAGGCAATAAATTGAAAGAGATTGTTCTGGAAATGCTGAAAAATCATAAACTGGCAATTAAAAATCAATATCTTCTCCAAAGCCTGTTATATGCATATTTTGCCACTTTGATTGAAGATATTAAGGTAGAAGGTGATCAGGGTGGAAGTCCGGAAAGTGTCTATGTTAAACGAGCCATTGGATTTATCAGGAATAGTTATCACCGGGGGATTAAAGTGGCTGACATTGCACAATATGTATGTATCAGCAGAAGTTATCTTCATATGCTATTCCAGAAACATCTTGGAATGTCACCGCAGGAATTTTTGACAAAATTCAGAGTATCACGGGCAAAGGAACTTTTGACGATCAGTGAACTTTCTATTGAAGAAGTTGCGAAATCCTGTGGTTATGAAGAGGCGCTTGTGTTTTCAAAAGTATTTAAGAAAACCATGGGTGTTCCACCCAGTGTATTTCGAAGAGAACACAGAAAACAGGTACATAAGAATTTGGAAGAGCATCAGGAGAGCATTGAAGAAATGATGAATAAGGAAGGGCTTGATAAGATCAGACAAAGATAAATCAGTGGACATTTTGACTGATTTAATAGACAAAAGTATCTATCAGATTGCAGAAAAGTAAGCTTATAATATGACCATAGTTAAGAAATATGCGCAGAATTTCTTTCGGAATGTTAAAAATTAATTAAATGAGAAACATTCACACAGGAGGAATGAATTATGAGTTTACAAGAGAATCAAACTGCAGTGCAGTATAAAAAGGTATCCACAAAAGAAAAATACTGTTTTGGTATTGGAGCGATTGGAAAGGATGCTATCTGTAATCTGGTAGGTGCTTTTTTAATGGTATATTTTACAGATACATTGTATCTGGCCCCGGCATTCGTCGGAATTCTGTTCTTTGTAGCAAGAATCTGGGATGCAGTCAATGACCCGATGATGGGAATGATCGTAGATAATACCCATACAAAATACGGGAAATTCAGAATTTGGCTGGTCATCGGAACACTGATTAATTCCGTAGTATTTGTATTACTGTTCCACAGTTTTAACTTACAGGGAACCGCCCTTTATGTATATGTATCCGTTATGTACATCCTTTACGGAATGACTTACACAATCATGGATGTACCTTACTGGTCATGGCTTCCGAACCTTACCAATGACCCTCACGAGAGAGAAAAGGTTTCCGTTATCCCAAGATTTTTTGCAAGTCTTGCAGGATTTTCAGTGTCGACATTTGGACTGTATATTATTCATGGTTTTAACAAGATGGCAGGAGAAAAAGATTCTTTTGCTGAGACAGGATTTACAATTTTTGCGATTGTGATTGCAGTAATTTTTATCATTACAATCGGGATTACTGTTTGCAATGTAAAAGAAGAGTCAACAGTAGGGGAAAAAGCAAGTAAGACAAGCTTTAAAGAAGCCATCCAGGTAATTATAAAAAATGATCAGCTCCTTGCTTTTATCGGACTTTTGCTTACATTTAATCTCTGTACACAGATCGCAAAAAGTTTTGCAGTGTACTATTTCAAAAATGTTTGTGGTAATGAGTATTTATATTCTATTTTTGGTTTTGCAATTATTGCTGAGATGGCTGGACTTGTATGCTTTCCGAAAATTGCGGAGAAGATTAGTAGAGAAAAAGTGTATGCATGTGCATGCGGACTCCCAATTGTAGGGTTTATCTGTCTTGGGGCAGCAGGATTTGCGGCACCTCAAAATGCGCTTTTTGTAGTATTAAGCTGTGCGTTACTGTTTTTCGGTTCCGGGCTTTCTCTTGGAGTAACAACATGCTGTATGGCAGATGTTATTGACTATGGTGAAGTAAAATTTGGTGTGAGGAATGAAAGTGTCACATGTTCTGCACAGACTTTCCTCATGAAAGCAGCGATGGCAGCGGCAGGCGGACTTACAGGTGTAGGACTTTCCATTGTGGGATATGATGCAAAACTGGCAGTGAATTGACAGAAAGAGAGGAATCAAGCTATGGCAATCGTATATCATGAACAAACAAAAACCTTTCATTTATATAATGATACGGTAAGTTATATTATGACGATTCTTCCCAATGACCAGCTTGGACAATTGTATTTTGGACAGAAAATTCATGATAAAGATGATTTTTCCTATCTGATCGAACTGTCGCAAAGACCAATGTCCTCCTGTATTTATGAGGAGAATAAGTTATATTCTATGGAACATATCAGACAGGAACTTCCGGTATACGGAACGACGGATTATCGTCAGCCAATGGTGGAAATCCTTCAGAAAAACGGAAGTCGTATTTCGCATTTTACTTATGAATCCTATGAAATCACAGACGGAAAACCAAAGCTTCAGGGACTTCCTTCTACTTATACAGAAAGTGATAAAGAAGCACAGACATTGATTATTCATTTGAAAGATGCATTGACCGGTGTTGGAATTGCAATGCTGTATACCATATTTCAGGAGGGTGGAATTATCGCAAAAAGTATTCTCCTGGAAAATGAAGGAAGCGAAGCAGTATATCTGACAAGAGCGTTCAGCATGTGTATGGATCTTCCGGACTGTGATTATGAGTGGGTGCAGCTTTCCGGGGCCTGGGCAAGGGAACGTCATATGGTGACAAGGAAGCTGGTACCGGGCATTCAGGAAATTGGCAGTATTAGAGGGAATTCTTCCCATAACCACAATCCGTTTATGGTGCTTAAGCGTCCCTCAGCAACAGAAAGACAGGGCGAGGTTATTGGATTCAGCTTTATATACAGTGGCAACTTCTCTATTCAGGCAGAGGTGGATGCGTATAACGTAACACGTGTGCTGACTGGTATCAATCCTACAGGTTTCACATGGAAACTGGATGCGGGAGAGAGCTTCCAGACACCGGAAACTGTGATGGTATATTCTAATGAAGGGTTGAATGGCATGAGTCAGACCTTCCATAAACTGTATTCCAAACGTTTGGCAAGAGGATACTGGCGTGACAGACCACGTCCGATTCTCAATAATAACTGGGAAGCTACCTATTTTGACTTTACAGAAGAAAAACTCATCAATATTGCAAAAAAGGCAAAAGAGTGTGGAGTTGAATTGTTTGTCCTGGATGACGGATGGTTTGGAGCAAGAAGCAGCGATCATGCAGGCCTCGGTGATTGGGTGGCAAATAGAGAACGACTGGAAAATGGTATTACCGGACTCGCAGAGAAGATAGAAGCACTGGGAATGAAATTTGGGCTCTGGTTTGAACCTGAGATGGTCAATCAAGATTCTGATTTTTTTCGCAGTCATTCGGACTGGATCATTCAGACTCCGGGAAGGAAAGCATCACACGGACGATTCCAGTATGTCCTTGATTTTTCAAGAAAAGAAGTGGTAGATGCAATCTTCGAGATGATGGCAAAGATTCTCAGAGAAGCAAAAGTATCTTATGTAAAGTGGGATATGAACAGAAGCATTACAGAATGTTTCAGCAACGCTCTTCCGACAGACAGACAGGGAGAAGTATTTCACAGATATATTCTGGGAGTCTATGATCTCTATGAGAGATTGACTGGAGAATTTCCGGAGGTATTGTTTGAATCCTGTGCAAGTGGTGGCGGACGATTCGACCCCGGAATGCTTTACTATGCACCACAGGCATGGACAAGTGATGATTCTGACGCAGTGGAACGTCTGAAAATTCAGTATGGAACATCCCTTTGCTATCCAATCAGCAGCATGGGAAGCCATGTTTCTGTAACACCGAATCATCAGGTATATCGCAACACGCCGCTTCATACTAGAGCAAATGTCGCTTACTTCGGAACATTTGGATATGAACTGGATCTCAATAAGCTGTCTGATGCGGAAATTGAAGAAGTGAAAGAGCAGATTCGGTTTATGAAAGAATATCGTGAAATTCTGCAATTTGGAACATTTTACAGATTGAAAAGTCCGTTTGAGGGAAATGAGACAGCCTGGATGGTTGTCAGTGGAGACAAGAAAACAGCACTGGTAGGCTGGTATCGTGTGCTCAATCAGGTGAATGCTCCGTATAACCGTCTTAGATTGGAAGGATTACATCCGGAATACAAATATAGAAATCTCAATGCAGGAACCGTACACTACGGAGATGAGCTTATGAACCTTGGTATGATAACGACCGATTCAACATCCGGAGAGGTGACTCCGGATAAGATTCCGTGTACTGATTTTGAATCAAGAATCTATATTCTGAAAGTATAGGAGGAAAAATAATGCAATTATTTAAAACAGTATCAAAAAAACGTCTGGGGAGGATGATTTTAGGAATTTTCATAATCGGAGTTGCTGTTTCGGCATTTCGATTGAGCGAGTTCGGCGTTGATCCGTTTACCTGTATGAATCTCGGAATTAGTGGTTATCTCCAAATGAGTTTTGGAAACTGGCAGTTGATCATGAACGCGGCAATCTTAGTCATTGTATTTTTTACGGTACGAAATTGTGTGGGTCTTGGTACGATTATTAATATGGTATTTGTTGGTTATATCGCAGATTTTCTCTGTTGGATCGTTACAGAGTGTATGCAGATCACAGCGGGGCTGGGATTTCGAATCGTGTGTCTGTGCATCGGGATGTTGTGTGCGTCCTTTGGTGCAGCTTTGTATATGGTGGCGGATCTTGGAATTGCACCATATGATGCAGTTGCATATATCATTCAAAAGGTAACAAAAGAAAAAATCTCGTTTCGAATGGGAAGAATCCTGTCAGATGTAACAGTTATGTTGGTGGGAATAATTGCATGTCTTGTAGCAGGAAACAATGTCTGGCTTATTGTCGGATTAGGAACAGTTTTAAATTCATTACTTAACGGACCGCTGATCCAGTTTTTCAGAAACCAGATTAGTGCATAAGTTGTCTTTCAAATATGATAGTGGTATGCTAATAGTAGCATACCATTTTTAATTAAGATCTGAAGACGTTGTCGATAGCAATTTCGTTAGGTTGTAAGAAATGAAGGAGAAAGCAGATGAGTCATAACGCTGAAAAACAGGAACAGATGAAATACCGACTTGCGGATGCCATGAAGCAGTGTATGAAAGAAACATCGGTAGAAAAAATTACTGTAAAGGAAATCGTGGAAACATGTGGGACAACTA
>JBJFCH010000254.1:0-5652 GCA_051888835.1 Oliverpabstia sp.
CATGGGAATACAATTCCCAGTTTTTCATATCCTTCGAATGATATATCGGAATTCCCGGAAACCATTCAAACGTAGATACTGCCAGATAATATTCATCACCTTTTCTGCAAATACACGGATCCGGGTTAAATCCCGGAAGAATCGGGTTGTTAATCATAGTCTTTTCCTCCTATCGCTCACATGGAAACCAGCCAAAATCGACACATCGACCGAAATCCCAACTGTCCCATCCAATCCATCCTGCTTCATTTACCGTATCAACCAGCAACTTGTAACTCCAGTAAAAATATCCGCTGCCTTTATTCCATGCCTGAAGCTGTGCATCAGCAACCGCCTGATAAATTTTCTTCTTTTCTTCTGCATCAAGTGTCTCAATCACTGCTCCTTCTATACCATTTAACACTGACTGACCACCTTTTGTATCACATCCGCAGGCAAGAGAATTAAAAAGACACCATTCGCCGCAAATTATTGGAAAATAATTTTGCATTTCTTCAATATCATTTTCATAATGCTCTCTCACATAGTCAACATACGCCTGTACTGTCTGCTTACAGCCATTTGCTTCCGCCATCATCAGATACTGATGTGTATCCAATACTACATTGACATATTTGTCTTCCTGCATAAAATCTTTCCAGCTTTTCAACTCAAATCCGTCATGAATCACTACATACTTTTCTTCCGGCATATAGTTACGGATTCTATCGTATGCCTCTAAATAGAACTGTCTCAAAAACTCAAGTGTATTAGGACCGGAACCTTTTGCAAGCTCCTCATCCACTGCCGGATATCTGTTAGGTACATCAAAAACCTCCCACATGTTTTCTGTAATTGGTTCATTGATTACCTCTATTCCCCAAAGTCCTTTTCTTTTACCATAACGTTCTGCCAATCGTTCCAGTACTGACAAAACAAACTCCACTTCTTCCGGATACTGGGACCATTTGCACACACCACAGATTCCCCCATTGTCGAAACCATTTTGACCCATGGGAGCTGTATGAAGATCAATCAGGATCTGGAGGTCATATTTTTCTGCCCAGTTAAATGCTTTATCCAGTTCTTTTACACATCCGATAAATGGCTCTCTGTCTCCAAAAATAAAATACGGAACCGGAATCCGGACTGCTTCCATTCCCATATTCTTGATTGTCACAAAGTCACGTTCTGTAATATATTCGGAACGGTGAATCTGAATTCTTGCTTCATACACTTCTTTGGGAAGCTGCCGCGGAAGATAATATTCATCTTCCGCTGTTGTTCCATCAAACAATGCCGGACTCATCCATTTTTCGAGTACCAGCCAATTCCCAAGATTTACTCCTTTTATTTTCATTTTGCGCCCTTCTTTCTATGCATTGTTACGCTTTTTCAAGTCCTCAATAATACTGGAAAACTCCTGATCCAGATGATAAAATCTCATAATCACAAGACCAATAACGTATACTGCGATTGGAATCCACACAAAGCACACTTTGATGGAAGTCAGTGCTGATGCCGTCTGTGTAGCTGCCGTTCCTACATAACCGCCTAGTTCCAGAATCATTCCAAGCACTGCTGAACCAATACCATTTCCAATCTTGTATCCAAAACTGCAGGCACTATTTACAAGTCCTTCTGTACGATATCCTGTCTTCCACTCTCCATAATCAATCGTATCAGATACCATTGCCCACATGGTTGCACCACCGCATGCATTTCCAATTCCACGAATCACACTGGAAACCACGATCACCGCCATATTTCCTCCTGAGAAATTGAGGATGAGCATTCCAATAATATCAAGAACAAGTCCGATAGAAAATACGTTTCTTTTTCCCAATCTCTTTACAAGCATAGCAATAAAGAACATACTTACAATCTGTACAACATTGAAAATACCATTGATCGTTGCAACCAGATCTTTATTTCCAAGAATATCTTTTGCGTAATAAACTGTTGCACCACCATTTACTGAATACATAAGGAAGAATAAAGCCAGCATTCCAGTCATCATAATCCAGTATTTATTCTGGAAAAGTGCTTTTATTCCTGTAACGAACGGAACCGGTTTTTCATCTTGTCCTTCAGATTTTGTTGCTGCTTTCACACGTTCCTTTGTTCCGAAAAAGTTCATTAAGAATGCAGCTACCGCAACAACACCAAACACACAGAATGTCTTTGTCCATGCAGCAGCATTGTTTCCAAAATATTCTACGAGAGGCAATGTAAATGTGTTAATCGTCAGTGTTCCTGCTGTAGCAAGCAGATTTCTGAAAATACTCAGCACAGATCTTTCGTACGGATCTTGTGTCATCAATGCATTCAATGCAGAATACGGTACATTGATTGCAGTATAGATAACAGTAGATACTAAGTTATATGTAATGAACACATAAACCAGCTTTGGTGTAGCAGCCCAGCTTGTCGGTACAGAAAACAGTAAAATTCCTGATACCGCAAACGGTATACACATTCGTAAAAGCCACGGTCTTGCTTTTCCGAATCTTGATTTCGTACGGTCAACAATTACACCCATAATAATGTCACTGATTCCGTCAAAAAATCTGGAAACCATCATAATCGTACCTACTGCCAACGCATTTACCTGTGCATAATCAGTGTAGTAAAACAACAGGAATGCGGACATCGCCGTATAGATAATATTACATCCAAAGTCTCCACAGCCATAAGAAAAGCGTTCTACTACTTTTGATAATGTCAATTTATTCTTTTTCTCCATGTTTTTATCCTCACTATCACTTCATTACTCTTGCCTAAAAAGTCTTTATTCTCTTTTAATAGACCCTTTCATACTCCGTGTTCTTATGCGCATTGAACATTCTTTATGTTACAATGCAATTGTACTATATCGTTATGATTAAAAATAGACTTTATAATCTCTAAAAAATAGGTCGATATTCTCTTTTTCTTGTTTTTATTTTCTTTACAATTTATAATAAAGACAATTGATAATATCAGATTTTAGAATCAAAATGGAAGTCTTTCCTATGCTTTACAGGAGAATATATTATGTCAGATAAAAAGAATCAAGCTCACTATGAAATTATTCAAGTCCCGGGAAATACCGGTGTACGCTTTTTCACTTCTGTTGACCCCGGCAGTTATGTCCCGGTACACTGGCACCATGCGTTAGAAATCATTTATATGTTAGAAGGAGAATTAACAGTTACGGTTGAAAACAACACCACACTTCTGACTGCTGATCAATGCATCATCATTAATGCGGATGTGATGCATTCCACAAAATGCACTGCTTTAAACAAAGCCATTGTACTTCAGATTCCACTGGACTTTATTGAAATTTACATTCCAGACATCCGCCAACTTCTGTTTCGAATTGATGATTCAAACAGCTCCCGGGTAAAAGAAACAAAAGTTTATATTTTGAAACAGACCCTTTCTCAAATGCAGATTGCAAATGATATACGACCGGAAGGGTTTATCCTCCGTTTCAACAGTTTACTGTTTGAATTGCTTTTTCAGCTGTATCATAATTTTAGTGTAAAAATGTTCAAAGCTAATTTGAACCAGAAAAGCAAGGATATGTCACGACTGGATTCCATACTTCAATATACGAAGCGAAATTACAACAGACCAATCTCTATTGAAGAAATATCCAGTGTTGCATTCCTGCAACCCAGATATTTCTGCCGTTTCTTTAAAAAATATATGGGAATTACCTTTTTAGAATATCAAAATGAACTTAGACTTTCCTATATTTACCGTGATTTAACTACTACAAATAAACCAGTTCACGAGATATTGGAACTTCACGGATTCACTAACTATAAGTTATTTCGAAGAATGTTCTCTGAACATTTTGAGTGTACACCATCTCAAATAAGAAAAATGCAAAAGAAATAATAGTTTATGAAAGATCTCCATTAGCCGGATTATCAAGAAGCGTTCCGTCCTCATCAAACCGGGAACCATGACAGGGGCAGTCCCATGAATGCTCCAGTTCATTCCACTTTAGGGCACACCCCAGATGAGGGCAGCGCTTCTTTGTAATTGTAAGGAGATTTTTCGTTGCTTCAAAGCTATTAAAGAACAGTTGTGGTTTTACCATATTTCTCGAAGGGTCAAAAACTTCCTGATACGGATTTTCTTTTTCTAAAATCATATCACTTAGAATCATGGATGCCACCATGGAAGATGTAATCCCCCATTTATTAAAGCCTGACGCCACATAACAATTTGGCTTTGCTTTTGAATACTGCCCAATGTAAGGGATGTGGTCCAGACTCATACAATCCTGAGTTGCCCAAAAGGCAACCTCTTTAGAAGACGGATAATACTTTGCAATAAATTCTCGGATTTCCTTCCAGTTTCCTCCCATTTTCCCTGTTCTGTGGGAACCTCCGCCCACTAAAAGAAAATCTTTATAATTTCGAAAAGACATTCCTTTCTTATTTTCATCTACATACATTCCATTTACATTAGCAGCGTTTTTTAAGGCTATCACATAAGAACGGTGCTGATATAGTTTCAAAAAATACATGCCATGCTTATTGTCTATGGGAAAATGTGTGGCAAAGATCACCTTCTGAAACTGAATATTCCCCTGATTTGTAACCGCAGTATGCGCTTTTAACTCCGTCACGAAAGTATGCTCATAGATGTTTAGATTGCGTGAAATACGTGCAAGAAATTTTAACGGATGGAACTGAGCCTGATTATCAAAAGGAATCGCTCCCGCGACCGGGAATGGAAGACTTGTATCCTCCAGAATCGGTCTTTGAAACCCGATTTTTGCAAGTGCATCTGCTTCCTTTTCCAGTTTTTTCCTGTCATCCAGAGCATAGACATAGGATGTTTTCACCTGATAATCACAATCTATCCCTTTACAGAGCTTCTCATATTTTTTTACGGCCTTTTCATTAGCTTTTAAATACAGCTTTGCTTTTTCAATCCCTTCGCTCTCTAATATTTTGTGATAGATCAGCCCATGCTGTGACGTAATCTTCGCAGTCGTGTTTTTTGTAATGCCTGAACATATCGTCTTACCTTCAAGCAAAACATAATTAATTCCTTTTTCCTGTAAAAAATGAGCACATAAAATGCCGGTAATTCCCCCACCGATAATGAGTACATCTGTCTGAATGCTTCCCGCCAGTTTCGGAAACTGTGGCATCTGAAAGTCCATCGTCCAAATTGAATCCATAAATTTACCCCCATACACTTTCGCTATTTCTAGCATTTGCATATGGGGGCAAAGTATACTCATACAATTTACAAATTTAATACTATATCATATTCATTATTTCGGACATGGAATCCCACACATACTGCAAAACATATCTGTAATGTCTTCCACACTTTCTTTTTTCCCATTTTGGATCCACATAATTGCAGTATTAAACATCGCTCCCATGTACATGTATAATTTATATTTTTCGATTGATTTGTTTGGCATAGTTCCTGCTACTTCTTCATGGAAGCGATTTAATTTTTCCAGCAAAATAGAGCCATATCCAAACTGATAGAGATCCAAGACAAAATCACCATATTCGCTGAAAAATTCAAAACTCCGGCGTATATTCTGATAGGTATAATAATTTGTATCATTGCTGTCAATTGTATCACGGAATTGTTCCAGCACATCTTCAATTAATGTAAGAAGTACATCTTCTTTCGATTTATAAT
>JBJFCH010000255.1:0-5619 GCA_051888835.1 Oliverpabstia sp.
ATCAGACGGGTAGTAGTACCGCTGTTTCCGGTATCCAATATTTCAGAAGGAGCAGAAAGACCATGCAGTCCTTTTCCGTGAATGAGTATTTCATGGGTATTATTTTCAATTTGAATTCCTAATTTGCGGAAGCAGGAAATAGTGGAAAGGCAGTCAGCTCCCTGCAGAAAATTGGTAACTCGAGTGGTACCTTCTGCCAATGCACCGAACATGACCGCACGATGGGAGATTGATTTGTCTCCTGGTACGGTAATTTCGCCACGTAGTGGATGTATTGCTTTTTGAATTATCATAGCTGATCTCCTTTATAAGTTATCGTTTTTTTATCGTATAGTTATGTTCATTCATAACGTTTTCTGCTTTGATGCAGTCTTCTTCTTCGTAAAATTCGATTCGAAGAACTCCTTCTTCAAATTCACGGTTATGGATGATTCCTATATTCTTTATATTGATATTGTTGTTTGCAAGAAGGGTGGCAATAGCTGCAATTCCGCCCGCTTCGTCATACAGGTCGCAATATACCGCATAAACTCTGTCAAGAGCACCTTTCGTAGAATCAGGAAGAGAATTACGATACTCTCTGGAAGAAAAAAACATATCATAAAGCTCGGAAGCATCACTATTGTCAACCCAACATTTGGCCTGAACGACCATGCGGATAAACTCGTCCAGCACTTTTGAGATCATTTCGCGGTTTTCCAGACAGATCTGCTGCCACATAACCGGAGAAGAAGAGGCGATTCTTGTAATATCTTTAAAACCTCCGGCAGCAATCAGCTTCATATATTCTTCAGGTGTATCCATCTTATGAACAGCATTGACAAGGGCAGATGCAATAATATGCGGTAAATGACTTACCGCTGCCGTAATATAGTCATGTTCCTCATAAGTAAGAACAAGAGGAATGGCTCCAAGAGAACTTACCAATTCCATAAAGTCAGTAAGACGCAGGATATCAATCTCACCGCCGGGAGTTAATATGTAATAGGCATTCTCAACCAGGTAATCAGTAGCATTATGATATCCTGTTTTTTCGGAGCCTGCCATAGGATGCCCTCCGATAAAATGACCGTCCATTCCCATTTCGTGAACTGCCTTGTGTATTTCACCTTTTACACTTCCCACGTCCGTTACAATACATCCGGGAGATATCTTATCTTTCAGCCAGGACAGATAAGATATATTATCGTTGACAGGCGCACATAAAAATATGTAATCACATTCGGAAAATCTGGGATCTTCTTTCATACATTTCACATCAACTACCCCTTCCCCGATCGCCTCATCGAGAGTAGCTTCTGTTCTTGTATAAGCATAGATCCGGTAATCCGGATGGAATCGTTTGATGGATTTGGCGATAGAACCGCCGATAAGTCCAAGACCGATAAAACCGATATGGAGTGATTCTTTCATCAAAAAAATCCTTTCATCAAAATATTTCTCCGGATCAGTTGTCCGGAAACTGTATTCATTGTAAAGCAGCAGATAAGAAATGTCAATAATTTAGCACTTTAAAGCGTAAAATGCTGTTGACAGGGTACGAATTGACCAGAATAATCAGATTTTATAGAAAAATCCTTGTAAAAATGATAAATACCCAAAAATAAAACGAGAAAATAATTGTCAATATTCTATAAATTACTTGAAAAATATATAATCTTTTAGTAGAATATAACCATACTAATTTTTTGGAGGTATTACATATGGACGTTTTTAGAACAGACCGAATAAGAAATGTAGTGCTGCTTGGTCATGGCGGAGCAGGAAAAACTACACTGACAGAGGCTATGGCTTATCTTTCAGGTATTACAAGTCGACTGGGTAAGGTAACGGATGGCAATACCATCAGTGATTATGATAAAGAGGAAATCAAACGTAAATTCTCAATCAGCACTTCTACAGTTCCGATCGTATGGGATAAGGTAAAGATCAATATTCTTGACACACCGGGTTTCTTTGATTTTGTAGGTGAAGCAGAAGAAGCAGTAGCTGCAGCAGATGCAGCTGTTATCGTTGTTTCCGGAAAGTCAGGAGTTCAGGTTGGAACACAGAAGGCATGGGATCTTTGTGAAAAATATAATCTTCCCCGTATGATTTTTGTAACTGAGATGGATATTGATAACGTTAGTTATCGTCAGGTAGTGGAAAGTCTGACTGAGCTGTACGGAAAGAGAATCGCACCTCTTCACATGCCTATTCGTGAAAATGAAAAGTTCGTGGGATATGTAAATATCGTTAAAAATAAAGGACGAAGATACATTGAAAAAGACAAAAAAGAAGAGTGCCCTATTCCGGATTATTGTGTTGAATATCTGGAAAAATATCGTGAACTTCTTCTGGAAGCAGTTGCAGAGACCAGTGAAGAATTTATGGATCGTTATTTTGAGGGTGATGAGTTCTCAGTGGCTGAGATTTCAGCAGCTCTTGCAATGTGTGTAGGCGATGGAAGTCTTGTTCCTGTATGTATGGGATCTCCTGTAAACCTTCAGGGTGTAAAGATTCTTCTGGATGATATCTGTGGATATTTCCCGAGCCCGAATATGAGAGAACGTGCCGGTATCCTTAAGAATACCAGCGAAATTTTTGAAGCAGATTATGATTTTACAACCAGTAAATCTGCAGTAGTATGGAAAACAATCGTTGATCCGTTCCTGGGCAAGTATTCTCTGCTGAAGGTTTGCTCCGGTGTTATCAAATCCGGTGATACCCTTTATAATGTAGATCAGGATACAGAAGTAAAATTAGGCAAACTGTATGTAATGGAAGGTTCCAAACCGATCGAAGTTCCTGAACTTCATGCAGGTGATATCGGAGCGGTAGCAAAATTGAACGATCTTCGTACCGGCGACAGTCTTGCAACAAAAGCTACGCCGGTTATGTATGGAAAACCTGCAATTTCTACCCCATATACATGTAAGCGTTACAAAGTAGTTAATAAAGGAGATGTAGATAAAGTTTCACAGGCTTTGTCCAAGATGGCACAGGAAGACCTGACCATGAGAGTTGTCAATGATTCCGCAAACCGTCAGTCTCTGATCTATGGTATCGGTGATCAGCACATTGATGTGATTGTCAGCAAATTGCAGGAACAGTATAAAGTGAATGTGGAGATTTCCAAACCGAAGGTTGCTTTCCGTGAGACTATCCGTAAAAAATCAGATATTGATAAGAAATATAAAAAGCAGTCCGGTGGTCATGGACAGTATGGACATGTTAAGATGACATTCGAACCATCCGGCAATCTGGAAGAAGCATACGAGTTTGAACAGATCGTTGTGGGCGGTGCAGTTCCGAAGAACTATTTCCCGGCTGTTGAGAAAGGTCTTCAGGAATCTGTGATTGCAGGACCTCTGGCAGCTTACCCTGTTGTGGGTGTAAAGGCTGTTCTGTATGATGGTTCCTATCATCCGGTAGATTCTTCTGAGATGGCATTTAAGACTGCTACCAAGATGGCATTTAAAGATGGTTTTATGGCTGCTTCTCCTGTACTTCTTGAGCCGATCATCAATATGAAAGTAACTGTACCGGATAAATATACCGGTGATGTTATGGGTGATCTGAATAAGCGCAGAGGCCGTGTTCTTGGTATGAATCCTGATCATAATGGAAATACGATTATTGAAGCAGATGTACCGGAACTGGAAGTTTATGGATATTCCACAGTACTTCGTTCTATGACAGGTGGTTCAGGTGATTTCTCCTACACATTTGCAAGATATGAACAGGCACCATCTGATGTACAGGAAAAAGAAATCGCAGCAAGAGCAAGCAAAGTTGCTGAAGGCGAAGAGTAGTTAAAGATTGTATTAAGATGTGTGGCAGGGACTTGACGAAATCAGGTCCCTGCTTTATTGTTGAAGAAAAAGGATTGGAGAGAAAATATGAAAAAAGCAAAATTTAAGATTTTAATTACTTTGCTGGTACTGGTGCTGATCGGTGCGTATTATTATGTGACACTTCCGGCGATCAATATCCATGCGGCTGGTTTCTGGGGCTTTCTGATCGGAATTGTAGTACTGATTCTTATTATATATGCTCTGAGGAAAAAGTTTCATACAGTATATGAAATAAGGGAAAGTAAAGTAATGAAAAGCGGAATCACATTGATCCTGGCGATTGTGATCGTCTATGTGATTGGTTCCGTGCTGTCTTCCCCTATTGTAAACGCAAAGAAATACAGAAATCTTCTGGAAATCGAGGAAAGAGATTTTACTGAAGATATCCAGCCTGTGAATTATAATCAGATTCCGCTCTTGGATCGTGACAGTGCCGCACTTCTGGGTAATCGGAAGATGGGAAGTATGGTGGATATGGTATCCCAGTTTGAGGTAAGCGAACTGTATTCTCAGATTAATTATAACGGAAAACCGGTACGTGTGACTCCGCTTGTCTATGCCAGCACAATCAAATGGTTTACCAACCAGTCACAGGGAATTCCGGCTTATATTATGATTGATATGGCAACACAGGATACCAGTCTGGTAAAGCTGGAAAAACCGATCAAATATTCAGAGGCAGAGTATTTGAACCGTAATATTTATCGGCATCTGAGATTTCGTTATCCTACTTATATTTTTGACCAGCTCAGCTTTGAGATTGACGATGAAGGAACTCCATACTGGGTATGCCCGGTGAAAAAGTATGAGATCGGATTGTTTGGAGGCCAGACCATCGGAAGAGTTGTTCTTTGTAATGCTCAGACCGGTGAGTGTAAAGATTATGCTCTTGAGGATTGTCCCGAGTGGATAGACCGTGCGAATCCGGCAGATCTGTTGATTCAGCTTTATAATTATCATGGAACACTGATCAATGGATACATTAACAGTATTTTTGGACAGAAAGGCTGTCTCAAATCCACAGATGGATACAATTATCTTGCTATGGAGGATGATGTGTGGGTATATACCGGTGTCACCTCTGTCAGTGGAGACCGCTCCAATGTAGGGTTCGTTCTGATGAACCAGAGAACCCGTGAAACGAGATATTATAAAGTAAATGGTGCAGAAGAATATTCTGCCATGGACTCTGCGGAAGGTCAGGTGCAAAACCTGGGATATCAGGCCACATTCCCGATCCTTTTAAATATTTCCAATGAGCCTACGTATTTTATGGCATTAAAGGATGGAGCCGGTCTGGTTAAAAAATATGCCATGGTCAATATCCAGAAATACCAGAATGTTGCGATCGGAGACACCGTACAGGCTTGTGAAAAAGCATATATCAAACTGCTTAGTTCGAATGGAATCACCGGTGCAGGAAGCAGCGAGAATCAAAAAGTGACAGGCACCATCGAACGGATTGCCCAGAGTGTTATCGACGGTAATTCCCATTTTTATCTTGTGCTGACAGGAAAAGATTTGATCTTTGATGTTCCGGTTCAGGATTTTCTTCAGGTAGTTGCACTGAAAGAGGGCGACAGAGTCACGATTGAATACATGGAAGGTGACCCGGTATGTACGGTTCTTGCATTAGAATAGAATCAGAGATACTAAAATTATGATATGGTTATCAAAAGTGATTTAATAGATATTGAACTGATACAGCAACGGTGCTATAATAACCGCAGATAAATAATATGCAAAATAGGATTTCATGCGTCAAGTGTTCAGTGGATGGGGA
>JBJFCH010000256.1:0-5612 GCA_051888835.1 Oliverpabstia sp.
AAGAAGAGGGAATCATTTTCAAGTTTTTAAATAATCCTTCCAGAATTCTGGGCGATGAAAATGGAAGAGTGCGGGGATTGGAGATTATAAAACAGGAACTGGGTGAACCGGATGCATCGGGAAGGCGTTCTCCGGTGCCGGTGGAAGGTTCCGATTATGTTCTTGATGTGGATACAGTGGTCATTGCAATCGGTCAGAGTCCGAATCCACTGATCCGCCAGACCACACCTGGACTGGAAACTCAAAAATGGGGCGGAATTATCGTGGAAGAAGAAACCATGGAGACCAGCAAGCCTGGTGTTTATGCCGGTGGCGATACAGTGACCGGAGCCGCAACGGTTATCCTCGCTATGGGAGCGGGAAAAAAAGCTGCAGCGGCGATCAATACCAAAATTTCAGGGAAATAGTAGACTTACTATTATGTTGTCAACATTTCAGAAGCGGGTGACAATCCCCTTCTGAAATGTTGAGCCTCCGGCGGATTGCAGAGATGCGCATTTGAAATTTGTCATGCTAATGCATGACGCGCATCTCGCAGCAAGAACGCCGAGGCGTTCTTGAAAAAAATATTATGCGAAAAGAAGGTCGAGGCAGGATGCTGCTTCGGCTTTCTTTTTTTAAGAAAAACAGTGGTATTTCAAAATAATAAAAAGTGGTTTATAGTATTTTAAATAATTGATATTTTATTTTAAGTATACAGGTAGAATATATTTGAGAAAAAGTTAGAAAAAATTATTATAATGCGAAAAAATACAACAAAAATTGTGCAAATGCAACAAAAAAATAGGAATAATTTTGATAAAATAGAATATTGTGCTTTGGGTGATTATCGATTATAATACAACCATCAAAATTAAAATTTGGTTGACCACAAAAACAGTTTTTTTACCAGTCTCACAGTTTTTACAAATAAAAATGATTATGGAGGAAAGATTATATGTACGATTTGTTGATTAAAAACGGAAAAATTGTAACAGCTGATTCTGTAGCAGATGGAAATATTGCTGTAAAGGATGGAAAGATTGCTGCAATCCTTACAGTTGGCGAAGAGCCGGAAGCAAATAAAGTAATTGATGCAAAAGGAAAATATGTATTCCCTGGAGCAATTGATACCCACGCACATCTTAACGATCCTGGATATGAATGGCGTGAAGATTATGAACATGGTACAGCAGCGGCAGCCGTTGGCGGCTACACAACAATCATTGACATGCCGCTTCAGAATGAACCGGCACTGACAACAGCAGAAATCTTTGACAAAAAAATTGAAAAGGTTGATCCGAACGCTTACGTAGACTACTGCTTCTGGGGTGGACTGATCACAGATAACTTTGGCGATCTGAAAGATCTCGATGACAAAGGATGTGTGGCATTCAAATCCTTCATCGGACCGGTATCACCGGATTACAGTTCTTTAAATTATGGACAGGCACTGGAAGCAATGGAGATCATCAAAGAATTTGATGGCCGCGCAGGTTTCCACTGTGAAGACTTCTCCACAATCAAATGGCAGGAGAAGCGGATGAAAGAAGCCGGAAGATTAGACTGGCAGGGATTCCTGGATTCCAGACCGGTCGTTTCCGAAATGCTTGCAACTGTGGATATCATCGAGATTGCAAAAGCAACCGGATGCAAAGCTCACATTTGCCATGTCAGCAGCCCGGATGTGGCACAGAGAATCAAAGAAGCACAGCAGGAAGGCTATGATATCACTGCAGAAACCTGTTCCCATTATCTGAGCATGACAGAGCAGGATGTTCTGGAAAAAGGTGCTTTATATAAATGTGCACCGCCACTTCGCTCCCAGGAAGAAGTAGACAGATTATGGTCCTACGTGGAAGACGGAACCTTCAGTGGTATCGCCAGTGACCATTCTCCATGTTCCTACGATGAGAAATTCAATGAAATCCTCGGAAATAAAATTGAGAATCCATTTGATGTATGGGGCGGAATCAGCGGAATCCAGAGTGGCTTCCAGGTTTCCTTCCATGAAGGATGCGTGAAGAGAAATATCAGTCCATCTGTTCTGGCAAATGCAATGGCAAAACAGCCGGCAAAAGCCTTCGGTATCTATGGCAAAAAAGGCGATATCAAAATCGGATTTGATGCGGACCTTCTGATCGTGGATCCGGATAAAGAATGGGAGATCACCAGTGACTCTCTGCTGTACGTAAACAAAATTTCCGCATTTGTCGGCATGAAGGGAAAAGGACTTCCGGTATGCACGATCTTAAGAGGAAATGTTGTTGCAGAAGATGGAAAAATCGTTGCCCAGAAGGGTGTCGGAAACTTTGTTGCAAAATTAAAATAAATTGAGATAAAAAAGAGAGGGAAAACAAATGAGTATAGTAGATAACAAAGTGCTCAGACCGGAATTAGTAGAGAAAGTGGATCCGGATCTTCAGCCTACCAAAAAACGTATTATGGGAACTTTATCTTACGGCGCAAGCTTTATGGGTGGATGTGTATCCATCGGTACCTTCTCCATGGGTGCCAGCCTGATCGGTGTTTTAACTGTAACTCAGGCAGTCATTGCCATGGCGATCGGATGTCTCGTTATTGCAGTGGCTCTGGCCATTATCGGTGAATGTGGACATACATACGGTATTCCATTTACGGTTCAGCTCCGAAGCAGTTTTGGTACTACCGGTGTTAAATTCCCAGGCGTGCTCCGTGGTTTACCGGCCATCGTCTGGTTCGGTTTCCAGAGCTGGGTAGGTGCCGGTGCGATTAACAGCTGCTTTAAACTGTTATTTGGATTTGACAACCTCCCTGTTGTATATGCATTATTTACCCTCCTTCAGGTTGCTCTGGCAATCAAAGGATTTGAAGGAATCAAATGGTTAGAGAATATTTCCTGCGTTTTCATCATTGCGATTCTGATTTATATGTTATATGTAGTAAAAACACAGTTTGCAACCGAAATCGGAGACGTGTTCTCCGGAATCGAAGGTACCTGGGGTATGCCATTCTGGGCAGCAACCACATCCTTCCTCGGTATTTATTCCACGATGATCATCAATGCATCCGATTACTCCCGTAATGCAACGGATGACATCAAACCTGTAAAAGCAGCCAGTATCTACAGTGTAGCCATTCTCCCTGTTACACTGTTCATGGGTCTGATCGGTCTTCTGGTAACAGCAGCAACCGGAAACAGTGACCCGGTTGTCGTATTCTCCACAACCATGGGAAGCAAAGCGCTCACTATCGTTACATTATTATTCATTGCGTTTGCTCAGGTAACCACAAACGTCCTCAACAACATTGTACCTCCTGCATATGTTCTGATGGAATCCTTTAAGATGAAATGGACACATGCCACTGTTCTTGTAGGTGTTTTGTCTGCCTGTGTAATGCCTTGGAAACTGGTCACAGACGAATCTGCAGCAGGTCTGAACATGTTTACACAGTTCTACTCCGCTTTCCTTGGACCGATCTTCGCAGTAATGGCAGTAGATTACTTCATCCTGCGTAAGAAAAAACTCGACATCAACGATATGTATGACAAACAGGGATGCTTCAAAGGCGTGAACTGGGCAGCAGTCATTGCAGTAATCTTTGGCTCCCTTTGCTCACTGCTTGTAATGAAATTATCCTGGTATGTCAGCCTGATTCCGACCGGAGTTGCCTATTACTTGCTGATGAAAGTAATGCCGTCCTCAAAACCGTTCTGTAAAGGGACCATTTTTGAAAAAGAATAGAAACCAGTAAACCAAATCCTAAAGCGAAAATACATCATTATACATAATTATAATGGGGCTGCCTCACTAATGTGAGTGCAGCCCCAAAATATTGGGGTCGGGACTTGTGAACAACGCAAATATCAGATTGCTATGAAGTTCACAAGTCCCGACCCCGGTTTGTTTAAGAAAATAAATGCAATCCAAACCAGATGCCGCATAAAGTATCGATACCTGAGGAGTGCCCGATGGCTGAAAAGGATTGTTCAATCGAAGCACAGTCCGGATTGGAATACAGACTGTTGACGGCTGCGCTGTACTGGTTTTCCAGAGCACATGCCAGAAAAGCGGCGCTGATGTCAATGGTGTCATGAAGATGACCGGAAATCTGTTTTTTCAATGTAAGGGCAAAAAGGCTGCCTTCCTGATCGGTCATATGAAGACTGGCCAGCACCCCGCACAAAAAATCATCTCCGCTTGGGGTAAGTCCGATACCAAGTCCCAGAAGATGGGAAATCTCCAGGGCAGCGGACTCATAATTACTTTCGAAAAATAATTTTCGACACTCCCTGATTCGCTTCTTTGCTACCTGGAACATGAGAGAAAGCTCACTGTCAGGCACACCATTGAAAATCATGTCAAACCCATTGCTTTTTGCATTGAATAAAACCTGATGAATGTTTTCTTTCAGTTCCGTTATGTTTTGCTTTGGAATAGGCGCTGTTGGTTTCAGAGAGAAGACCTCTGTATTTTCAAAAGAAAAAGAAAACCTGCAATCAGGAGACAAAATATCTACAGAACTATCCGTAAAAATGACAGGAATACCCGGCTCCAAAGAAAGACTCGCCATCTCCTTCTCGCTTAGATCCGTAATAAGACTGATAGGAGAAAGAGGAGAAGCAACCGCCTGAAGCGCCAGAAGTCCTTCGGGAGTGGAAATGTTTATGGTTTTTCTGTATACGGAATGAATCTCCCCGTGTTGACTGGATGAAACTCGCTGTTTTGCATATTCAGATAACTGAAGAATGTGAATATCTGTCATATCATTGGACTCCTTATTCAATCTAATTTCTGATTCATAAAAGAAACAGTAGCCTCCAACAATTGCTTGGTTACCGGGCTTGTCTCATCCCGATCAAAATCATGCATACTGGCTGATGCGATAAAACGTTTCGCGTTAAACCGACTACACAATTCCAGAAATTCCGAATAAGGAACATCCGTATCTCCGATACTGTGGGCGCAAAAAAGCGGGCAAGGCATTTTGCTGCAGGTTCGCAGCGTGTAATCCAGATAAAAATACTTCGGTCTTCCCGAATAGATGAGATCAATCCATTTCCCGGTCTGACGTGCATAAACATATACACTATAGTGGGTGTCCAGATCGCCGTCCCCGTGAATTTCCTCCGGAAGTGCATTCACAATGGACTCGCTGACCTGCGGAAGAGAACAATAATATTTACTCGGGGTCATAAACCATCCGTCGCTTAAAAAACCATAGCCATAATAGGATAAGATGCCGGTGGGCTTCTTTTTCAGTTCCTTTGTGGCAGCCAGAAGCAAACACATATATGCGCCGGCAGACCGTCCCCAGAGAAAAAAGGGAAGTTCTTGGGTGCCATAGTAATCCGGATGTTCAATAAAATGATCTACAGAAGCGGCGGCGTCTTCCATGATCAGCTCCAGCTTGGCGGAAGGGGATAATGGATAATCGAAAGCGATGATCCGGAAGCCTGCTTTCGTCAGGGTGTTCCGATGGAGCTCCGGGAGATCTTCACGTCTTCCGTATAAGAGGCCGCCTCCGTGAAAATAAAGAATGTTTGCTTTTGGCTGTATATCGGTATCTTCGTATATGGTTGCATTTTTGCTATATAAATCGTTGGGAACAGCCAAAGTTTTTTCTGTTAACATAAAATCCTCCTTTTTCTT
>JBJFCH010000257.1:0-5592 GCA_051888835.1 Oliverpabstia sp.
CTGTATGAACTGGAAGAATTGCTGCCGTCTTATTTTATCCGGGTTGCCAAGTCCACCATACTGAATATCCATCACGTATATGCTATTACCAAGAATCTTACGGGTGCCAGTGAGGTGGAGTTTGCAGGAACGCATAAACACATTTATGTATCAAGAGGATATTACAAAACTCTGAAAGAGAGATTAGATGACAGGAGGTATATGAAATGAGAAAAAGGACCAAGAGCATTGTCTGGGGAATTCTTTTGCTGGCAGTAGCAGCATTGTTGATCGCATCCCAGGTGGGATTTGAATTTACATTGGCAGGACTTAGCTGGTTTCAGATCATTGTGCTGGCCTGCTGTGCATACGGCATCATTTCCGGAGTGATCGAATTGCACTTGTGGGAAGCAGCATTTGGAGCAGGTATTGGATATTATATTTTAAGTGAGCCTTTGGGATGGCCACATATTTCCCTGTGGATCTTACTTTTATCCATCTGCGTAGCCGGTGCGGGACTTCAGATGATCTTCCGTCGAAAAAAATCTTCCATTCACTGGAGCGATGAACATGATGGAAAATTTACGGTAGAATATGATTCTGACGGCTTTGAAGATGGAGAAGATGTAGTATTTGCCCATAGTGAAGAGGCATCTTTTTCCGGAGAAGATTACTTAAAAGGAGACCTGGTATTTTCATCCATGGCAAAGTATATTGAAAGCCAGGATTTCCGGGGCGGGAAAACCGATGTGGTATTCAGCCATGCCAAATATTATTTTGATCATGCCAAACTGCATGAAGGAAAAGCAGTATTGAATCTGGATTGTGTTTTTTCCACGGTGGACATTTATGTACCAAGAGAGTTCAATGTTGTGAATAATATCAGCCGTGTATTTGGCGGAGCCGATTATGCGGAGGTATTCAGGGAGGGAGCGCCGACCCTGGTGATCGAAGGAGATTGTGTATTCGGAAGTGTTAGGATCCATCGTGTATAGAGGTTTATCCAAAAGTGAATAAGCGTAAAAGCGGGTTCATATGAACGCTCTTTTGCGCATATAAAAGAGGTGTGAGAAGTGATAAGCTTCCCACACTTTTTTTGATTTTATGACGGGGAGAGGCTACTTGAGGGTTATTAAATTGATAAAGGTAGTTTAAGGAGGGGAATACAATGATGCATAGGTGATTACCTATATAGGCATCGTAAAAATTGATATAAAAATATCAATTTTTTGGTAGACAAGACAATGAACGAACTGTTACAATACATCAGTAATGTCTATTTTTTAACAGACAAATCTGGGAAGGATATTTTTAGGGAGGAAAGGATATGTTGGAGGTATCTTATTACAAGAAGGCCGATGAGATCATTGCGTCCCATTCCAGGGAAGCGAGATCTTTGATCCCCATCATCCAGGATATTCAGGAAGAATATCGATATTTGCCGCCGGAATTACTTAATTATGTGGCAAAACAGTTGGGAATCACAGAGGCAAAGGCATTTAGTGTGGCAAGTTTTTACGAGAACTTTTCTTTTGATCAGAAGGGAAAGTATGTCATCAAGGTATGTGACGGAACTGCTTGCCATGTAAGGAAATCTACGGATATTCTTGCAACATTGCGAAAGGAACTTGGACTTAGCGACAAAAAATGCACGACAGACGATTTGCTTTTCACTGTGGAGACAGTATCCTGCCTTGGCGCCTGTGGATTGGCACCGGCGATTACTGTCAATGACCATGTGCATCCTAAGATGACACCGGAGAAGGTAGTTGCACTGCTGAAAGAATTGAGGGGTGAGGCAAATGCGGATTAATAATCGTGACGAATTAAGACAACTGCGCGAAAAGTGCAGAGCAAATAAACAGACAGAGACATGCAGAGTCCTGGTCTGCGGAGGAACAGGATGTCTTGCGGGAGGATCACAGCAGATTTGTGACCGCCTGCGTGAACTTGTGGGACAGAACCCGAATGTGGCGGTAGAGATGAATGGCGAAGTGCCGCATACAGAAATAAGAAAAAGCGGATGTCATGGATTCTGTGAAATGGGACCGCTGGTTCGTATCGAACCTTATAATTATTTATATGTTAAAGTAAAGCTGGAAGATTGCGAAGAAATCTATAATAAAACGATCTGCCATGGTGAGCCGATCGAGAGACTGATGTATCAGGTAGATGGTGTGACCTATAAAGCACAGGAAGAGATCCCGTTTTATGCAAAACAGACCCGTCTTGTGCTGAAAAACTGTGGACATATCGATGCAGAGCATGTAGAAGATGCCATGGTGGTCGGTGCGTATGAAGGACTGGAGAAGGTGCTTTTCGAGATGACACCGGAAGAGGTCATCAAAGAAGTGACAGATTCCAAACTCCGCGGAAGAGGAGGAGCCGGATTCCCGGCAGGCCGCAAGTGGTCACAGGTTGCAGGACAGAAAGAAAAAGTCCGCTATGTGGTATGTAATGGTGATGAAGGAGATCCGGGTGCTTTCATGGACAGAAGTATCATGGAAGGTGACCCACACAGAATGATCGAGGGTATGATGATCGCAGCGTATGCAGTAGGAGCCGAAGAGGGCTACATCTATGTGCGTGCAGAATACCCGCTGGCAATCCAGAGACTTCAGATCGCCATTGCCCAGGCAGAAGAACTGGGAATTCTGGGAGATAATATCTTAGGAAGCGGATTTAATTTCCACTTACATATCAACAGAGGAGCCGGAGCTTTCGTATGTGGTGAAGGAAGTGCACTGACAGCATCCATCGAAGGAAAACGAGGCATGCCCCGTGTAAAACCGCCACGTACAGTGGAGCAGGGATTATGGGAAAAACCAACGGTATTAAATAACGTGGAAACCTATGCTAATGTGCCGATGATCATTACAAACGGTGCGGCATGGTATCAGGGAATCGGAACCGAGACAAGTCCGGGAACAAAAGCGTTTGCACTTACCGGAAATGTGCGCAACACAGGATTGATCGAAGTTCCAATGGGAATTACCTTACGAGAGGTTATTTATGATATCGGAGGCGGAATTCCAAACGGAAAGAAATTCAAAGCCGTTCAGATCGGTGGACCATCCGGCGGATGTTTGACAGAAAGCCAGCTTGACAGCAAGATGGACTTTGATTCCCTGTCAAAGATCGGAGCCATGATCGGATCCGGCGGTCTTGTAGTCATGGATGAGGACACCTGTATGGTAGAGGTGGCCAGATTCTTCATGAATTTTACCAAGAGAGAAAGTTGCGGAAAATGTGTACCGTGTAGAGAGGGTACCGCAAGAATGTTAGAAATCCTTGAGCGGATCGTAGCAGGAAACGGTCAGCCGGATGATATCGATAAATTAGAAGAACTGGCAGACATGATCGGAAACACAGCGCTGTGCGGACTGGGAAAAAGTGCGCCCAAGCCTGTTATCAGTACCATAAATGCGTTCCGGGACGAATACATGGAACATATTGTGAACAAAAAATGTCCGGCAGGAGTATGTGCAAATCTTCGTACCTTTGAGATCGATCCTGAAAAATGTAAAGGTTGTTCAAAGTGTGCAAGAAACTGTCCGGCAGGGGCTATCACCGGCGAGGTAAAATCGCCGTTCACAATTGACACCAAAAAATGTATTAAATGCGGCGCATGTATGAGCAATTGTCCGTTTGGGGCAATCCATACAGTGGCATAGGAGGAACGAATATGGGAGTAATGACAATTAACGGACGTAAAGTAATGTTTACGGACGAGAAAAATGTCCTGGCGGTAATCCGCAAATCCGGCATTGATCTGCCGACATTATGCTACCATTCCGAGCTGTCGGTATATGGTGCCTGCCGTTTGTGTACCGTGGAGGACGATAGAGGAAAAACTTTTGCATCCTGCTCTGAAAAACCAAGAGATGGGATGGTGATCTATACCAATACTTCAAGACTCATGAAATACAGAAAGATGATCGTGGAGCTTCTGTTAGCATCCCACTGCGGAGATTGTACAACCTGTACGAAAACCGGCGAATGCCAGTTGCAGAGTCTTGCAAACAAAATGGGAATTGAAGAAGTACGTTTTACCAATAAAAAAGAATTATTACCGATTGACGAAAGCTCACCTGCAATCGTAAGAGATCCGAATAAATGTATCCTTTGCGGTGACTGTGTACGTATGTGTGCTGATGTACAGCAGGTAAACGCCATTGATTTTGCATATCGCGGAACCCAGGCGATGGTTACACCGGCATTTAACAAAGAGATTGCTATGACCGAATGCGTGAACTGCGGACAATGTCGTGTGGTATGTCCTACAGGAGCCATTAGTATCAAAACGAACATTGACGTGGTGCTGGAAGCTTTGGCAGATAAAGATACCATGGTGATTGCACAGATCGCACCGGCAGTCCGTGTGGCAGTCAGCGAAGAATTCGGATTAAAGCCCGGCGAGAATGCCATGGGAAAAATCGTTGCAGCCTTACACCTTCTTGGATTTGATGAGGTGTTTGATACGACGTTCGGAGCGGATTTAACCGTTATGGAAGAATCAAAAGAGCTGTTGGAGCACCTTTCCGATGATAAATACCCAAGACCTATGTTCACTTCCTGTTGTCCGGGATGGGTTAGCTTCTGTGAGAAGAAATATCCGGAATTTGCGGCAAATATTTCAACCTGCCGTTCACCGCAGCAGATGTTCGGGGCACTGCTTAAGGACCATTACCGTGATCCGGAAAACAATAACGGAAAGAAAGTGCTTTCTGTTTCCATTATGCCATGTACTGCAAAGAAGGCAGAGATCTTACGACCGGACAATATGACAGACGGTGAGCAGGATGTGGATTATGTACTGACAACCACAGAGTTGATCGCAATGTTCAAAAAAGCCGGTGTGCGTTTTGATGTTCTGGAGGATGAATCCATTGACGTACCGTTCGGTATCGGATCCGGTTCCGGTGTTATTTTCGGCGTGACCGGTGGTGTGACAGAGGCAGTACTTCGAAAATTAAAGGCCAGCCATAAGCGCAATGATATGGAAGAGATCAAGTACAGCGGAGTCCGTGGCCTTGAAGGAATCAAAGAACTGACGTATAAACTGGGGGACCGTGAAGTAAAAGCAGCCATTGTCAGCGGACTTGGAAATGTGGATGCATTGCTTCAGAGGATCAAGAACGGCGAGGCGGATTACGATTTCGTAGAAGTCATGGCCTGTAGAAACGGCTGTATCATGGGTGGAGGACAACCGGTGAAACACGGTGTCGCACCAAGAGAGGTAAGAGCCGAAGGACTCTACAATGCGGATATCCATACCCAGATCAAGAATTCCAACGAGAATCCTGTTGTTACATACATGTATGAAAATGTAATAAAAGGCAAAGAACATAAGCTGTTGCACAGAAATATGCACTAACAAAAGATGCGGGAAACGGTGAGTTTCCCGCATTAATTTTGCAGGGGGACGCACTCTTTTTTATGGAAGAAAGTAGAGAATGTTTTCCACGTGGCTTCATCAGCGCGAGAAACAGAGAGATATGATAAAATCTCGCTAAATTGACTTCATTTCATATAGAAAAATCTTTAAAATAGCGAGTTTCACATGAATTAGCACAATTCTCGCGCAGATTTTGAAATAATGCGCGAGAAAAA
>JBJFCH010000258.1:0-5580 GCA_051888835.1 Oliverpabstia sp.
GTTATCTCTGCTGCATCATTTTCATCAGTGCAGCCATTTTATCGATTTTTGCAATATCCTGGGGGCTTTTTCCTGTTTTCATTACATTGATGATCATATCTATTTCATTTTGTGTAAATTGAAGCCCTTTCTTTTTTGAACTGGCTGCGGCTGTCATTAGAAGTGGCAGTATATCATTTTGAGATTTATTCGCTCCCTGGCTGGCAAATGACTGGAGCATTGCCAGTTTTGCCGGATCAATTCCGGAAAGAGACGGATCTTTCATCCAATCCTGCATTACGGTGTCACCTCCTGGTTTTCCGGATTCTCCTGATACATTTGAATAAGCTGGATCGTATTCAGTGCAAAGAGAATCTGATCAATGTTGTCTCTGATCGGTCCTGTAGCATATTTACGGATATCGTTCAGCATATCAACCGGCTGCACAGCTTCCTGACTGGATGACATCATTGTCATCTCCGGTTGTGGGTGGCTGAATATGGAAATTGTGTTGGATAGCTCCAGCATTTTTGCATAAATAGATAAGACCTGCTGGCTTCTTCCGGAAAAGTAAGGAATCGCAGCCTTTAAAACCTGAATAGAATCCTGACTGACCATAGAATCTAATGGCGTCATAGGCTGATTATTTTCTTCATTCATAAAAAAGCCTCCGGGCTTTTTTTTAAGCATATGAAAAAAATATTCGAAATAGAACAGTAACATTTGTTCTTTAAGAACCCAATTAGAAAACACTCGCATATATTATTTATGTAATATATTGGATTATTAGAATCTTGGTTCCGGGGAGGACTTATGCATAGGGAAAGTGGAAAAATTGTGATTAAAGGAAATGAATTTTATGAAATAGATCTGGAATGTGAGAAGAGGAAACAAGAGGGAAAAGTATGTGATGAAACATCGAAAAGGAAGAAAGAAATCAAAGAAACGGAAAAGAAATAAGGAAGCCGGGATTACCCGACTTCCTTTCGATTTCTTATCAGCAGCAGTTATTGTTTCCGCATCCGCAGAAGAACAGGAGAAGAATAATAATCCAACAGCAGTTGTCGCCACCAAATCCACATCCATCGTTGTTTCCGCAGAATGCCAGAAGGATGAGAATCCAGATAATGCTGCTGCAGCATCCGTTGCCGTTGAAAAGTCCGAATCCGTTGCCGTTACATCCACAACCACAGTCACGGTCGCGATCGCATCCACAGTTTGTTGCAGTAATATCACTCATGTTTTATTCCTCCAGGAATTTTTATTGATTACACTTCATCATATGGAAAGGACAGGCGCAGTGTTACAAAATAAATTCGAAAAGATTTCTTCAAGTTGCAGATATAGAAGAAAAAACTTGATAAAGATTCAATGTACCATAGCCCCATTCCCTGTTCGGATATATCAGTGCCTCACTACGGTCTGCTCCCCGTATAAGAAAATTCTTAATTTCATACCCCGATAAGTACTGATATTGGCTGATTTTTAGCCCCCATTCCATAAGCTGTGCACTGCTTCCCGCTGTCAATGCAGCCGCCGGACTGGTTCCACTCTTTGTTGTATAACCATTTCTGAGATTTGGACCTGTCAGATTGATTCCGGGGGCCGTGAGGTCAGGTTTAATCTGATTATTCCGAGTGTAACCACGGCCGGAATTGATATATAAACTTCCTGTATAAGCATCATATGCTGCTGCAGTGATCACATGGACAGAATTGCCCGGAGTCGTAATCGTAGTAAATGGATTCGGGGCAAGAAAAGTAACATCAGGATTAACAAATCCGGATATCGGAAGCCACATATGAAATTCTCCGTTTTGTCGGCTGGACACATACACATCGATAGTCCAGATTCCGGGAGTTGGTTTCTCAAAACGGATGAAAACCAGCTGACTGCCGGAAGTGTTTTGAACCAAATCATAATTTACATAAATCTTTGTTTCCTGAAGGAAGAAGCGGATTTTTTCTGTCCTCCCAAGACGCGCAGGTATCCTGGGTATCACTTCACCTACCGGAGAACGAAAACCTACGGAAAATAATTCCGGCGGCTGACCCCAAAGCTCAACAAAAAATCCTTTTGTATTTTCCTGTACAAAAATTTCCACACTTTGTGGTGTGGTGGAAGATTCGACATTTCCAAAAAAATGATGCGCTTTGCCCGCTTCTCCTCCGGCTGCCACAACCGTTGCAACTCCGGGCAGAGAGTCAAGTCGACGCAGAGATATATCAAGCGGAGTATATCCCATATGATCTCCCTGATTGCTGCCCAGTGCAATACAAAGAATCAATGGCATGCGGACTTTTCTGGATAAATCCATTAGATATTGAACACCAGTCATAATATCTGTTTCCTGAAAAACAGGAATATCACCTGAAAAATAATAAAAGTCTTTCAAATGCTGTTTGGCTTCTTTCAGCCGGACTACTGCAAGAGTAGCAAGAGGAGCAGCCCCGATAAAATCAGATACCGGATCCTCTGTTCCAGCAGCCACTCCGGCAATAAAAGTGCCATGTCCGTCGGTATCCGTGGAAGGAACGACAGAAAGGGGAAGAATGTCGTTAAGTGCTTCATTGATCTGATCTTCTGTATATTCGGTTCCATATCCGTAAGGTCCATTATTATTTTCAGAAGGAATTGTCTGATCCCAGATTCTTATGATCCGTGTCCTGTTACCCGGTGCCTGAAATGCCGGATGGGTATAAAGAATTCCGGTATCCAGAAATCCAATCATAATACCCTGACCTTTCAATTCCAGAGCCGGCTGTGTCTGTGCCTTTAGAATACCTGCCGCTTCCAGACTGGTAGTATCCAGTGTGGTAAATAGATTCGGTACCACACTGTAAACAAAATTTTCCGGATTACTGATCGGCCATAAAGCTATCGGCACATGAATAACAGCAAAATCTGCATTTATAATCTGCGGGTCATAATTCTGAAAAGAAGAAATAAATTCTTCCGGTGTTGTATAGGCATAGGGAATGAGCAAATCAAGATACTCATTGGAGTATATACGTTCCTGTAATTCATTCATAAAAAATCCGTTTTTCTGCATTCTATGCAGAAATTAACAATTTAAAACATTAACAACATCATAGCCGCAAAAAAGCATCAATATCCAATTCTCCCCAGCCTTGCTGATTTCTTCCGTATCCCAGATCAACAGCTGCTTCCTTAAGAAGCATTTTTATTTCTACATTTGTCAGGTACGGATCTTTTTCCAACATAAGAGCAATTGCTCCTGAAACCTTAGGTGTAGACATAGAAGTGCCGCTTTTTTCTGCGTAATTGCCTTTACCGCCGGGAGAACAGGAGATTACATGAGAACCTGGCATTACAATATCCGGTTTGAAAATGCATTCCGGAGTCGGTCCACTTCCGGAAATTCCGGTTCTGGAATCAAGCAGATCACTGGATCCGACGGTGATTACTTTTCGACTGATCCCCGGTGCAGTGATTGTTCCGGGCAGGGGGCCCATATTACCGGCAGCCGTAACAACCACAAGACCGGCATCCCAGGCTTCTTCTACTGCTTTTACCAGTTGAATGCTGTTTTTAGCCTGGTTGTTTACAGTACCTACCGAAATATTAACGATTCTGATCCCATATTCTTCTTTGTGTTCTTCCACCCAATGAATTGCATCCATCACATCACGTACATTGCCATTACCTCTTTTATCCAGTATTTTGGCGCAGATAATATGCGCATTTGGCGCAATTCCCTTATATCTGCCACCGGACGCTTTACCATTCCCTGCGATCAGACCGGCTACATGTGTTCCATGACCATTATCATCATAAGGACGTTTTCGTCCGTTTAAAAAATCATGAAATGCCCTAATACGGTTATCAAAATCTATATGAGGAAAAATACCGGTATCCAGAACTGCCACGCCGACACCCTGACCGGTCAGAGGCTTGTTTTTCATACATTCACCTTTTTTATATAGTTTATGACGATTGAAAGGAAGATGTACTTGACACAAATTGTATAATTGTATACAATAGAACAACATAAGAAAAATGGAATGTATAACTGAATACAAAATGGAATAAGATTTCCACATTTGTATTATGAGGAGGAAAAAATATTATGGAAAACCGCAAGGTAAGAATGAATAACTCAACCAATCTTCTGGAACTGGAAGAGCACATGTATCCATTGGTAGATGTCAAAACACCAAATGTGTTCCGCAATCTGTTCCCCTATAGTGAAGTGCCGAAGATCGCATTCAATGACCGTATCGTACCGCATCATATGCCTGACGATATCTGGATTACAGACACAACATTTCGGGACGGACAGCAATCCCGCGCACCGTATACCACAGAACAGATTGTGACAATCTATGATTATCTTCACAAGTTGGGGGGACCTAACGGTAAAATCCGACAAAGTGAATTTTTCCTGTATAGCAAAAAAGACAGAGACGCTGTATATAAGTGTCTGGAACGAGGATACAAATTTCCCGAAGTCACCAGCTGGATTCGTGCAAATAAAAAGGATTTTGAACTCGTAAAAGAAATTGGACTGAAAGAAACAGGTATTCTTGTGAGCTGTTCGGATTACCATATTTTCTATAAAATGAAAATGACCCGACGGGAAGCCATGGAACATTATCTGAATATAGTAAGAGAATGTTTGGAACAGGGAATTAGTCCCCGTTGCCATCTGGAGGATATAACCAGAGCAGATATCTATGGCTATGTGATTCCGTTTTGTATGGAACTCATGAAATTGATGGAATGGTATCAGATACCTGTTAAAGTTCGTTGCTGTGATACCATGGGATATGGTGTCAATTATCCCGGTGCTGTTATTCCCCGTTCGGTTCAGGGAATCATCTATGGTCTGATGCATCATGCAGGTGTTCCCTGTGAAATGATTGAATGGCATGGACACAATGATTTCTACAAGGCGGTAAGCAACTCTACCACAGCATGGCTTTACGGCTGCAGCGGTATCAATACATCTTTATTTGGAATTGGCGAAAGAACCGGCAATACTCCTCTGGAGGCTATGGTGTTTGAATATGCTCAGCTGAAAGGAAGTCTGGACGGTATGGATACTACTATGATCACAGAACTTGCTGAGTATTATGAAAAAGAAATCGGATATAAAATACCGGAAAGGACACCTTTTGTAGGTAAGAATTTTAATATTACCCGTGCAGGTATCCATGCAGACGGTCTGTTAAAAAATGAAGAAATATATAATATTTTCGATACCGACAAATTTTTGAAAAGACCGCCAAGAGTTGCCGTTTCCAATACTTCCGGACTTGCGGGAATCGCTCATTGGATCAATACTTATTATCAACTAAAAGACGATAAACAGGTTGATAAAAACAGTGAACTGGTGACACTCGTAAAATCCTGGATAGATGGCGAATATGAAGAAGGGCGTGTCACATGCCTGACAGACGAAGAACTGGAAGCAGTTATCACTGAAACATGTTCACGCCTTGGTGTAACACTTGGCGAGTAGAAAGGCGGTAAAACATGACAACGCAAAAATCTTCTCTGCGGGATCAGGTATTTCAGAAGCTGAGAAATGATATTTTGAGCGGAAGATATCAACCCGGCGATGAATTGGTTGAAAGT
>JBJFCH010000259.1:0-5573 GCA_051888835.1 Oliverpabstia sp.
CCATTGTAACTTTATCTGTTAATATTTTTTTCATTCCTGTAAATAAATCCATAACACCCTCCTGTTTTTCTGTCGCGGACACATTTCCGCCTGACAAAATCTAGTTTCCTTTTTTTACACAGTTCTTTTAGTATAGCAAAATTCCATCTGTTCTTCAACAGAAAAACCTTCACAATGCATCATTTTCTGAACATTGAAAAGGTTTTATATAATTCAAGAACGCCTCGGCGTTCTTGCTGCGAGATGCGCGTCATGCGTTAGCATGACAAATTTCTAATGCGCATCTCTGCAATCCGCCGGAGGCTTTTATCGAAGTCGGAGAAGACTCCCACTTGTGGAAGTGGGAGTCTTCTCCGACGAGATAAATATTTTAGCTTCGTATTTTTATCTGATAATCTTTTATGGAAATTCCTTCATATTTTCGAAATACCTTGGTAAAATAATTTTTCTCATTAAATCCCAGATAATACGCAATATCTTCAATTGATTTATGGGTAAATATCAGATTAATTTTTGCAAGATGAATCTTCCGAATTCTGATATATTCCATCACACTGGTACCAAATTGTTTCCGGAAAATTCTGCTTAAGTATCCCTGACTTACATTACTGTTTTCTGTTATTTGCATCAAAGAAAGATCCTCTTTAATGTGTTTTTCAATATAGAGAAAAGCCTGTTCCAATAATGGATACCTTTTAATGCTTCTCTGCTGAAATGCAAAATTAATAATCTGAAAAAGCCACAACTTAACAATTTCTTTATTTTTCAACCATTCTTTTTGTAAAGGAAACATTTCATATAAATCATAGGAATCTTTGTATTCTTCCAATGTACTTAAAACACTGCGTCCAAGCTCCATAAAACAACTTTCCATCTGAACATAGTTATTTCCATATTCTTCATAGATTTCTGTCACTATTTGATCAATTCCCGAATTTACGACCGAAAAATCTTCTTTTTTAACCAATGAAACGATGGTTTCCATCTGAGGAAAAGTACCTCTGATCGTTTTCAATTCATATTCTTTTAAAAAACTCTCAATGTCTGCAGGAGATATTGGTTTTGATAAATATTTTTTTGTATTCATCTCCAGAGCAATTTTCGCATAATTGAATTCGGAAAAAGCAGACATAATACAGATCACAATCTCCGGGTAGCGAAAACTGATTATTTTACCGGCCTCCAACCCGGACATTACGGGCATAGAGATATCCATAAAGATAATATCCACCTGATGTGATTTACAGTAATTTATGGCTTCCCTTCCATTTTTTGCCTCATGGCACACATGAAAGGAGGCTTTTTTTGATATAAGATGTTTCAATGCACACCGCATCAAACTATCATCATCTACTATCATCACTTCATACATCAGATTACCCTCTCTTTAAAACAAACAGGAAATTTTATCGTATATTCAATGGTTCCCGATTTGGTTTTTTGTTCTATAAAATCAAAGTCATCACCAAACAGAAAGTTCATCCGTCGTCTGGCATTCTCCAAAGAAAGATCAAGCACTTCATTTTCTACCATATTACTGTATCCGGAATCTTCTACCTCAGATGTTTCGTGTTCTGTCTCACCAATATTTTTTATGTGAATGAAAACAACTTCATCTTTATAGAAGCTTGTAATCTCCATTCGAAATTTTCCGCTGCTATTTTTCAGCAAATATTGAAACCCCTTCTGTATATACGGCATCAATATATAGCGCGGAATTTTCTGAAACTCCATGCCTTTTTGAATATGCACCGAATAAGAGAAACGATCTTCATATTGTATGCTCATGATTTTCATGAACCGTTCTATATTCTCAATTTCAGAAATAAGCTTTCCAATTCCGGCATCCTGACAGATATTATATTTCACAAATTCTGCATAAGCAATCGTCATTTCATTAGTTTTTGGCGCATCTTCCATCACTGATAGATTGGCAATATTCGTCAACATATTCATCATAAACGGCGGACTCATCTGTGCTTTGATATTCAGAAGTTTTGATTCTAAAACCATATTTTCATACTGAATCTCGTTTAGTTTGAGAGATAATTTTTCCTTTTCCAGATTTTCTTTATTATATTCCTGCGATTGAATCATCTGTTTTTCAGCCAATTGATTGATAATCAAAAAGATTAATTCCGCAATATTCACAAATTCTTTATATTTACATACCGGAATCTCTTTAAACAGATTCTGAACCTCTTCGCTTTGATTTTCAATAATGGGAGAATGAATAAAGCTGGAAAAGCGAGGAATATCCTCCGGCGCATCAAAGCATTGTACCTGCCCCGCAAGAAAGCCTCCCAGGAATCGATTATGGACAATAATTGGAATTGCAACCTCCATCAGACCACAGGGACAAAAATATATACAATATTTTTCTGTCACTGCCGACTGAATAATCCCGGAAGCATCTGAAAGATTACAAAGTCGTTTCTGATATCCTGCTTTTCTCACATGCTGGCAAAAATGCGTAAAGGAAGTCATCTCCGTCAACGGCTCCCCTCTGAAATCCGCTGTCACAACTCCCAAACCGGTTACTTTTGAGATCGCTTCCTGCAGGTTCTCTATGGTTTCTCGTCCAAATAGTTCAATGAGTCCCATCGCGTCATCATTATGTTTTTCTACATTTTGCTTGTTTCCTTTATTCAATTTTCGATTCCTCCTTTCCCTTTACTCATTTTTTTAGACAGGAACAGAGACACCGTCAACCTAAGTCCACGCCGTCTCTGTTTCCTTTTACTTATTTCATATAATTATATCAATTTAAATATAACCTTACATGTTATGTTCGGTTCGATTAATGATATCATCCTGCACTTCTTTTGCTAAGGTTGTAAACATAGCACTGTAACCTGCAACACGCACAACCAGATCTTTGTAATTTTCCGGATGAACCTGTGCATCCAGTAACGTCTCTTTATCAATAACGTTAAACTGTACATGCATGCCCTTTTGATCAAAGTAAGAACGTACGATAGAAGCAAAATTCATCAGGCCCTGATCTCCTGCCACTGCAGAAGGAAGGAATTTCATATTGTACAATGTTCCATTGGATGCCACTTCATGATCCAGTTTTGCAACGGAATTTGCCGCAGCGGTAGGGCCTTTTGTATCTTTACCGCCTCGCGGTGAGCATCCATCACCTAATGGCTGATATGCCAGACGGCCGTCCGGTAAAGCAGCAACATCTTTTCCAAATAAAACATTGGCGGATACCGGATAAATACCTGCATGGAACTGTCCTCCACGAGGATTTGTATATTTCTCTACTTCATAGCAGTAAATCTGGCAGCATCGACGGGCAACCATGTCAACTGCATCAATATCGTTACCATACCATTCTGTCTCATTTTCCATAAGACTGCGAATCTTCTGATATTTATCACTGCCATTGGAAACTGCATGCATGGAAGTTGCCGCTGCACTTGTACTCGCACTGTTTTCATTCATGATCTTCTTGACGATTTTGGCAATCATATCTTCCATTTCCTGATTCTCGGAAGAAGCTGCCTGTACTTTTCCATCTACCGGATAACCAAAGTTTGCATCCAGTGCTTCTTTCAATTCTGCAAATGTAATTTCTTTTTTGTCAAAGACATGTTTCTGAATTGCATAAACCGAATCGCCCACATCTGCCACACCAAAGTACTGAGGTCCTGTAAAGTTATAGCGTGCGCCACCTTCACAAATATCTTTTCCGGTGCTGATACAATCTGCCACAAAACAAGACAGGAAAGGAAGAAGACCACGTTCCATATGTGCATAATCCACTGCATTATCTGCTTCTGCCAATTGATGTACAAAGTATTCCATTTGTTTAGTGAATGCTTCATAGAAATCTTCCATATCTTTAAAGGAAGAAACGTCTCCTGTAACCGGGCCGAGCTGTTTGTCTCCCACTTTACCATTATTGATGGTAATTTCAAGAACCTTCGCTGCATTAAAGAATGCCGCATCATGCCATCCCTGCTCTTTACCCGGAATAGATGGTTCAACACAACCGATCAGACCGTAGCCTCGAGCTTCATGCAGTGGGATTCCTCTGTTGGTAAGCGCCGGAATAATACATTCATCATTATACATTGCCGGAAGACCATATCCCAATCTTGCCAGTTCACATGCTCTTAAGAGGAATTCATCCGGTGTTCCCTGCCATACACGAATGGAGAAGGAAGGAGCACTCAGGCGTAAATGTGCTACCGTTTCCATCATCATATAAGATAATTCATTGGTTGCATCCATTCCGTCTTCTGTCTGACCACCGGCACCGATATTCTGGAATACCTGATAACCTGCAAATGCCTGTGAGGAGATAGCATCACGAACTTTATTTAAGTCATTTAATTTCAAAAATACACAATCGAGAAGTTCCTGTGCAAATTCTTTTGAAATCGTATCATTTTTCAGGAAAGGATACATATACTGGTCAAAACGTCCCGGTGATTCCGAATGGCCGCTGGATTCCACCTGAAGAATCATCTGGGTAAAAATGAAGGATTGGCAAGCTTCATAGAAGTTTGTAGCCCCGTTGGCAGGAACTTTTTCACAGTTTGCTGCAATCTGAAGCAATTCATTTTTTCTCTTCGGATCCAGCTCACGGGAAGCCAGTTCTCTCGCTTTATCTGCATAGCGCTGAGCAAAATGAATTCCTGCATTTAATACTGTGATAATAGCCTTGGTAAACTGCATTCTCTTTAGATACTCCGGAGAATTTTTATCCACACTTTCCAGAGCTTCTACGGCATCTTTGATAATTGCCTTATATCCTCTGCGAACTGCCTTATCGTAATCAATAATAATATGTCCAACACCACCATAATAGTAATTCCCAACAGTAAACACACCGCTGGCCATACAGTCTTTCACCTCATCAGACATATAACTGGTAGCAAGATCACTGACAGTTTTATTCTCCCAATACGGAAGAACATTTCTCAGAATATTCTTATCTTCTTCCGTAATCTGGAATTGATCTGCAAGTCTGTCACCAATTGTATCGAATTCATCGATAACCCATTTATAAGAAAATTCCGGGAATAATTGGCATGATCTGCAGGTTTTGGTCAGTGTACCGACAATCAGCTCATCGTCACGGATCACAACAGGCAGGTTATTAAGAATATTCTCCAATGCTTTTGCACGACGAATAATCATCGGCATACCTTCTGTCTCCTGATAAGATTGTGTCAGTAAAACAGCACGGTCTGATTCGATGTACGGTACTGCCTGAACAATCATATTTCTCAGACGCTCCACACGGTCAGTTGGCTTTGAAAAACCTTTTGCTATCATAATAAACCTCTCTCCTTTCTTTGATTGAGTTCAAATGTAATAATAGTTCGTTGATTTACAGATAAATTAATTATAAGTGAACAAAATTGACATTTCAAATACACAGCAAACCAAAAAAAGGAAATTCCAAAACAAAAAACAACACGAAAGTAGAAAGGAATACTATATAGATCCAAAATAACCATTGCAGTTTCCTTATAAAAAATGTTATACTAAATTTTAAGTGAATTATTTCATCACACAAACCTACGGGAAATATAAACAGAAAAGGGGAATAC
>JBJFCH010000260.1:0-5527 GCA_051888835.1 Oliverpabstia sp.
TTTCAAAACCTTTCGGAGAATAGATATCAAGATAATGATATGAATCTCCGTCTCCAATATAATCTAGATTTATTAATTGTTCTACGTTATAATTATTGGGATTATTGTTAATGCGCTGAATATTGTCTTCCAATTGTTTTTTTCTGATTTGTAATACTGCTTCATTCATATAAGATGTCCTCCAAATTAAGATAAAAGATTTATAATTTTAGATATTATAATTTTAATTTTTTCTTTCTATAATGTATATAGAAACAAATTTACATTTTTTTATATTTTGTTGAAAATTCATATACTATTTCTTTATAATTAATTAGAATACTCACAAAAGTAGAGGGAGAAATAGTATGGAAAACTTTAATATAATTATGGATAAAATCCCTGTTTTGGAGAAACTGGAGCAGGCAGAAGAGGTGCTGTGGATCAATCCGGAAAAAACGGATTTTGAGGAAAGTATGTGGGAATGTGAGCTGGGGCAGAAGGATGTGGAGTATGCAGAACAGAGACTGCTCCGTTTTGCACCTCTGATTCAGAAATATTTTCCTGAGACGCAAGGACAGCAGGGACTGATTGAATCTCCTCTGGTAGAGATTGAGACCATGAAACAGCGTATCAATGAAAAATATAAAAGTAATCTGGAAGGGAATCTTATGTTGAAGGAAGACAGCCACCTTGCAATTGCAGGTTCCGTGAAAGCCAGAGGGGGAATCTATGAAGTTTTGAAGCATACAGAAGATCTGGTTCTGGAACATAAGCTTCTGAGAAAAGGAGAAGGCTACGAAAGACTGGGGGATCCGGATATCAGGAAATTTTTCAGTGCTTATACGATTCAGGTAGGGTCTACGGGAAATCTGGGATTAAGTATCGGAATCATCAGTGCTGTACTGGGATACCGTGTGATCGTTCATATGTCGGCAGATGCAAAACAGTGGAAAAAAGATCTGCTCAGGAGTTACGGTGTCGATGTAAGAGAATACCAGGGAGATTATGGGGAAGCAGTGAAGAGAGGAAGAGCACTCTCGGATGCAGACGAAAATAGTTATTTTGTGGATGATGAAAATTCAAAAAATCTTTTTCTGGGTTATTCTGTTGCAGGAAAAAGACTTCAAAAGCAGCTGGAAGAAATGAAAATAGTTATTGATGAAGAACATCCCCTGTTTGTGTATATTCCATGTGGAGTCGGCGGAGCACCGGGCGGGATTAGTTTTGGGCTGAAGCAGATTTTCAAAGATCAGGTGCACTGCTTTTTTGTGGAACCGGTACAGGCACCCTGTATGCTGCTTGGATTGGCTACCGGATTGAACAATGAGATTTGTGTTCAGGATATTGGCCTGACCGGAAAAACACAGGCCGATGGACTGGCTGTGGGAAGACCGTCTGCATTTGTAGGCGGTATTATGAAAAAGATGTTGAGTGGAGAAATGACAGTGGAAGATTACAGGCTGTCAGAATATTTGAAAGATTTAATGGAAACAGAAAAAATTTTTCTTGAACCGAGTGCATGCGCAGGTTTTCGGGGACCAGTCTGTATAAGTAATGATGTGGAGGCAAAGAAATATCTGGAAACAAACGGACTGAAAAATAAGATGAAGAATGCGGTTCATATTGTATGGGCAACAGGCGGAAGTCTGGTGCCGGAAAAAATAAGAGGTATGTATTTATAAAATACAAAGGGGACAGGTACTGCGACTCATTAATGAGTCGCAGTACCTGTCCCCTTGTCTTATCAAAAATTTAAAACAGAGAAATCACGGACTGCCTTTCTACAATTTCTACATCCATGGTGACACATTCCGGAGAATTACTTTCTTCCCCTTTAATTTTTTTTAAGAGAAGCTGGGTAGCCAATAGTGCCTTTTGTGGGATGTTCTGAGAAATGGAAGTCAGTTTTGGTGAAGTATACTGACACAGGTTCAGGTTATCGTACCCTGTCACAGATAAATCAACAGGAACCCGGAGTCCACCAAGACGTGCTCCTTCCATAATTCCAATTGCACAGATATCTGCTGTAGTAACAGCAGCAGTTATTTTCATGGAACGTGAAGCAATTTCTTTTCCGGCTGCGATACCACCTTCATAGGAAGGTGAATACTCAAATACATATTCTTCCCGGAATGGAATACCATATTCCTCCAATGCTCGGCAATATCCATGAAAACGGCGGGTGAGCAGATAATTGTCTTTATAATCTGCCACAAAAGCAATATGGGAGTGTCCATGGTTGAGCATATATTTGGTGGCAAGGTAAAGACCTTTTTCATCGTTAGAGCAAACATTGATTAGCCCTGGAATATTCAGCTGGCTGTCAAAAATGGCAATCGGACAGGGAGAGGATTCAATAAATTGGCGAAGATAGTCATGTTCGTCAGGATAAAGAAAGATAAATCCATCTACATTCCAGTTTTTTAATAGCTGAGTAATATCTGATTTTCTGGAAACAGAACGTACCATGGTATAGTAGCCATTTCGTCGGAGTTCTTTTTCAATAGTACCGATCATGGTGCTGATATAAGGATTTTCCATATAATTATCATCAAGGGAATCATCATCAAGATGAATAATGATTCCTACAATGGAAGAAGTCTTGTTGGTAAGACTGCGTGCGCTGAGATTAGGGACATATCCACATTCCTGAATAATAGCATTTACTTTTTCAATAGTTTTGGCAGAAACCCGGTTATTTTTTCCATTGATGACATTGGAAACTGTCATCATGCTGACACCGGCTTTGTCAGCAATGTCTTTTAGTGTCATAAAAACCTCTTTTCTTAATTCATATAAAATATGGTGATCATAAAATTACATATATTGGTGTTGTCTGGTATAAAGAAAGTTTAAGGTTTAAACTAAAACCCACAAATAAATTTAATAAACCTAAAATCGGAAAATCAATTTTAAATATTATACTACGCAAATGACAGAAAATCAAGAATAATTCTGTGCACACTAATATTTATTGTAAAAAACGAACAATTCAATTTTTGTAATACTGTTTAAAATGATGAAAAAAATAAAACGTATTGACGAAATTCTAAGGATATGATAGTTTAATAGTAGATTTAGCGCTAAACTTAAAACAAATAAACGTATTCCTTAATAACCAGAAAGAAGAGGTATAAGTATGAAAAAGAGAATGATTGCAGCTATGATGGCAGCTACATTAGCAGTAACAGGATTGACAGGATGCGGCGGAAGTTCGGATAATAAAGCCGCAGATGATACCGCAAAGGTAGAAGTACCAACAGAACCATTTGGTGATACTATTAAGTATGATCCGACTGTAGAAATTAATGATGGAAAAGATATTTCCGTAGAATTATGGGAGTGGGGCAGTGATGATCTTTTCCAGCAGGTAATTGACGGATATACTGCAATTCATCCGAATGTATCTATCAAACTGGTAAACAACCCATGGGAAGATTACTGGACAAAACTTCCTCTGGCTCTGGATGGTGAAAACGGTCCTGCTATTTTTAACATTCATAACAGCTATCATGAAAATCTGATTAATTATCTGGCACCTCTGGATATTCCGGTAGAAGATCTTCAGGCAGATTTTACAGGTGTAGATGCTCATGTAATTGATGGAAACGTGTACTATATCGATTATGGTATGATGACTGGTTCTGTATACTACAACAAAGCAATGTGGGAAGCAGCTGGTCTTACCGAGGCAGATATTCCGAAAACATGGGATGAAATGCGTGAAGTAGCTAAAAAACTGACAATTAAAGATGGTGATAAACTGATTCAGGCAGGTCTGAACTTCAACGATGACTTCCATCAGAATTATCTTCTTGGTCTGAACTATCAGTTAGGTGAGAATCTGTTCCTGGAAGACGGAAAAACTCCGAATGTAAACTCTGATGCAATGAAACAGATTATGCAGATGCTGGTAGATATGTATGAAGTTGATGGCGTAGGTTCCAAAGACTTTGGTGAAAAAGGTTCTGACAGTTTTGGTCAGGGACAGTCAGCAATGGTTATTCAGTGGGGACATTATTATAACACTCTGAAAACAACATGGAGCAATATTGATTTTGGCGTATTTGAAATTCCTACATTTGATGGAAATCCATATGCTTACAACCGTTACAATGGTGAATCTACATTTGGTGTAAACAAGAATGCGCCGGCAGATCAGCAGGCAGTTGCTCAGGACTTTATTAAATATTTCCTGGCAAATGATGATGCACAGATCGCGTTTAACCTTGCAATGAGTACTTTCCCGGCTAAGAAATCTCTGGCAGATAATGAACAGATTCTGGCAAATCCGTCTCTGAAGGTACTTTCTGAGCACATTGACCACTATATCTGGCCAGGCCCAATGCCGGCTACAGTAGAAACTTCTCTGAAAAAAGCAGGTGAAGATATCTTCTTCAATGGTGTTGATATTGATACTGCTCTTAATGAAGCACAGGAAAATATTATTAAAGATATGAAGAATAGCTCTTTTGTATCTGTAGAAAATCTTTATGCATATGCAAAATAATCAGGCAGATAATCTATAACATAGATAGAGGGAGGTAAACATTTATGTTCAAAAAGTCACATCCCCTGCAGAGTAAAAGTGAAATTATCCTGAGAAATATTGTAGTAGCTGCCATGGTAATTTTCTTTTCTGTGTTTTTGATTATTCCTATTGGAATCGCATTTGCAGGAAGTTTTCATGAGTGGAATCCTTTGAGTGGAACCTACAATTTTTTAGGACTGGAAAATTATAAACAAGTATTTACAAGTGCTCTTTTCGGAAAATCCATGTTAAATACCCTGATTTTTTCCGTAGTGGTAATTATTTTCCGAGTAGGTCTGGGTCTTGGAATCGCATATGCGATTTATTCTACCCTTGTAAAATATAAGAGCTTTTTCAGAGCAGTTTACTATATGCCGGTAGTAACACCTATGGTTGCGGTGGCATTTGTATGGAAGTTCATGTACAATCCTCAGATTGGTACTGTTAATCAGATTTTTGGATTGGATGTAAACTGGCTGATGAATCCGAAGACAGCACTTCTGGCAGTCATGATTATGACTATATGGAAAGACTTCGGATATGCAGTCGTTATGTATATGGCAGGTCTTTATTCTCTTCCTGCTGATGCTCTGGAAGCAGCCAGAGTGGATGGAGCAAATGCATGGCAGACGTTCCGTTATGTGACACTGCCGCTTCTGAAACCGATGACCCTGTTTGTTGTAATCAACTCCATTATTGCTTATATTCAGGCATATGTGCAGATTCTGATTATGACAGAGGGAGGTCCTGGTACAGCTACATATCTGGCTTCCTACATTATTTATGACGAAGCTTTTGTGAAATATAACTTTGGTTATGCATCTGCATTATCCTTTGTACTGTTTGTTATTACCGCAGTATTTTCATGGTTATCTTTCCGGGTTTCCGGAACGGAAGAATAGGAGGCTGTTATGAGAAGAAAAATAAGCAGTATTGCATTAAATGTCCTTCTTCTTATGCTTGGAGTGATTACGGTTTATCCGTTCGTATGGATGCTGTGCTCCTCTTTCAAGA
>JBJFCH010000261.1:0-5486 GCA_051888835.1 Oliverpabstia sp.
CATCAAAGGCTTTTGGCTCATTCGTAACAAGCTGGATATGCAGGCCGCTTTCCCGATTGCAGTCCTCGACTTCTTTCTGTAATAATGAAACAATATCCTTTTCCAATGCTTTATTTTTGTATTGACGAACGCTGTGCCTTGCCTTCATTGCTTCCGATATATCCATTTTGATTCCCTCCATTTAATCTTCATGATTTTTTCGCCTCGATCCGTTCATTTATTCAAACTATTGTACCACAATTTTTTTGATAAATCTCATTGGTAAAGAAAATCGAGATCATTTTTTTATATAAACTGCGCGAAATACAATAGGACGCAAAAAATGCGTCCTGTTTGATTAATCGGTTATTGCAGATATCTTAATCTATATATACTTCGTATGCTGTATATTCATGGTCAAAATGGTAACCTAACTTTTCCGCCAATGCCACTGACCATTTATTCTGTGCATCCCAGCTTGGATACCATTCCTTTTCCAAGCAGGAAAGAATAAGTTTTGCACCGCATATGCAGGCAAGACCTTTTCTCCGGTATTCTTCTTTCGTGTCAATTTCTATCTCAATACCACCCAAATATCCTGAATAGGAAGACGCCCCCGCAACAGGTTCACCATCCTTTAAAATAATGGCTCCCATCCCGTATTCTGAATATACTTTATAGTCAGGATATTGTGATACCCAGTCTCTGCACCATGGAATTTTTTTACATCGCCAAAACAGCTCCTCATCCATCATTTGCAGTGTATACTCCTCTGGTAATGTATCAACCATCTTTTGCAGAGCGGCTTTGTTAAAAACATTCGGTTCTTTTTTGATCGCATAACGGGTCATCTTTTTTGCCTTTGTTCCAAGACAGGATTCGATTATTTTTTCCCATGCTTCATGCTGAGGAACCATGATCATAAAATCTTGTTTGCACCACTCAGGCTTTGACATGATCAGTTCCTGGTCCGGTATTCCAGCTAAAAAGCAGAAATCCCCCAACACTGCAACAGCGGAAACCGGATGATCAGTGTCTTTTATATAGATATGTCCCATTACTCCCTGCAGACAGGACCAGATCAAAGTCTCCTGCCATCCTTCAAATAACTTTCTGACCTTATTTGATTCATTCACTTCTCTTAACATAATTATTCCTGTATATCTTTATTAACTTATGATGATACCAGATCATGACCGGCAATGGAATGATAATGCCGCCACACATAGGAATCACGCACCAGATTGTATTCCCCATTATTGTCCCTATTCCATAGCCCACCATTATAACCACTCCATAAATCAGCCACATCAATCCATGCTTTTTATTCCAGGCTTTCACATCGGATATTTCGTCTTCTGTGGGTGGTTTTTCTCCGTTATAGAATCCGACTGGTTTCTTACTTTTTAGCTGATATATCCCAATTCCCATCATAATAATGGCTACTACCAGATATATTATCAAGCCAAATACATTTTCTGCATTCATATTATACCTCTCTTTTCCAAAGCTCAAATATAATTCTTTATCCCACCTTTGTTGAATATCTGCTTACCTATTATTTCCACCTCAGCAAAGCCTTTTTCTGCCAATTCTTTTTTTGCCCCTTCCATAGCTTTTTCAAATTTTGAAACTAAAGTATCGAATCGCTTCATAGCGATTTTTGATCCCAAACCAACATTCTCGGCCTCTTTTACAAACGAATCTCTTGTAATATCGTAAATATTATATTTGCCATCAATACTTAATGCCATGTTTTCCGTGCTGCTTTCATATATCATCGTGCTGACAATATCATACGCCGGTGCAAGACGGATTGTTTTTAAATCTTCACCATATAACAGAGAAAGATTCTTAATATGATTATCGGTATTTCCGATCAGATAATTAAACACACAAATATCCCATAACTTTAGTTGATCCTCTATCGGTATAGATGAGTAGTTTCTTAGGATATCAAACATCTTTTTCAGATATCTGTCATTATTCTTTTCATATTTTTCTGAAGATGAAATTCCCAGTGCCTGCGAAAAATCTTCCTGATGCAGTCGGTACGGAACTACCAAACCATTTAACTGTCGATTATCAGGTGAGAGTTTTCTGTCATATCGCTTTGTCGCAAATAGAACATCTTCTTCCTCTGAACTATCTGGCTTCACAATAAAACTTTCAGGAATTTCAATGCCAAGATTTTTTGCCGTCAGCAGACACAGTTGTTCATTCGCAACAATTTTCTTCAATCTTACATGGCTTTGCTTTACAATGTGTGTACTTGGTGCATCTCCTAATGGTAAATACCATTGTTTATCTTTTTCATTGTAATAAAGTCCCACTTTTCCGGAAGCTCCTGTTAGAGATAAATGGGCTTTTGTAACAAGTTCCGCTGATTCTGTCGCACCTTCCTGCGCAAGTTTTTTTACTTCTGAATCATACAATTTCCGATATTCAGAAACATCTGCATTTTCCATTTCATCGATAATTTTGATTGCACCAAGACATTCTCTTCCCAACCCTGAAAGAATGGAAAGGTAATCCTTTTCCTCCGTATGCATCCATTCAGCAACACACCGTCTCGTAAATCCTTCCGGTAACAGACCTTCAAAAAAATTTCTTGTACGTATTGCATCAAATGTCTTTTCTTCTAAAGGCAGGCTGATAGATATAGGCCTGCTCTCCGAGTTTGTCAGATAACTTTCCGCATATGTAAAACACGCATCACCAAAATCATTTGCTGTGATATCTCCCACATAGTTGCTCAAACCATTTACTTCGATCTGAACAATTAACTTTTTCATTCTGCTATCCTCTCTTTTCCACCAAAAGATCCAGGCCTAATAAGTTGATCAGACGAATCGTTTTTTCTATTTCAGCCGTTGGCTTTCCCCGCTCTACGTCCGAAATAAAAGTAATACTTAGTCCGCTGAACTCGGATAGATACGCCTGTGTATAGTGCAGCTCTTTTCTTCTTACCCGGATTGCCTGTCCTAAAGTTTTCGAATCTGTAATTTTCATTCATCTCTCCATATTTTGCCGTACGGCTATTTTTATCCCTCAAGCATATTATTCTTGCCGTACGGCATAATTTTTTTGCTTTTATTATACATTTAGCCGTACGGCTATGTCAAGATTCACCTATACCCAAGCATCAAATAACATATTTCATCGGTGTATATCGAATCCCGTTTGTCACCTGCTCCGTGTCAGTCGGCAAAAACCCCAGGTGTTTATAGATTTCCACTGCATATGGAGAAGAATTCACTGTGAACTCCTGTATTTCATAATCTTTTCTCATAGCTTCAAAGAGCTGCCTTCCGATTCCTGTCCGATGATACTCTTCTTTTACAAAGAACAGACTGATGTGCTGCGGCTTTCGCATTGCAAGTACACCGACAAGCGTATCTCCATAAAATGCTCCATAAAAGTTCATACTCCGGATTTTCTGTGAATCCTCGATCGTATTCCGAAATTCTGTAATTCCTTTCTCCGAATATTCCGGTGCCTCATATTTACAAAATACTTCCCATACAAGAGAAAGTGCCTCCGGCAGTTTCTCCGAATCCAGCCGTCGCATAATGCACGAACTTACCTCTCGCGTAATCGCATACATTTTCATATCCTGAACTTTTCCATTTTTCACCGCATTATTCTTTAACGTACCCTCATACCGGAATCCTGCCTTTTCCAGTGCTCTGCAGGATCCTGCATTATACGAAAACGGCTCCGCATAGATTCTCATAATATCTGTATCTGAAAAAACCTTATGACAGATCTGACGGATTGCTTCTGTCATAATCCCCTGACCCCAATAAGGCTGCGCAAGATAATACCCAAGCTCTGCTGTACAGGAATGTATATTTTCCTGCCTGAATACTCCGATACTGCCGACAACTTTTTCATCTACTGTAAGAGCATAGGCAAACGTATCATTCTCATCTGCCGACAGCATGGCAGTAATATAATTTACCGCATCCTGTTCGGTATACGGATATGGCAGACCGTCCCGCAGATTATTCAATATGTTTCGGTTTGATAATATTTCGGCAAGATTTTTCGCATCCGATAACCGCCATTTTCTGATTGCAATCTTCATATCTTTCCCTTATCTCCTTTTCATCCCTTCATCTGCTTTTTATTCCTGCATCAGTTTTTTCAGCTCATCCTCTGAAATAAAACCTTCAGAGGAAATCTTTTCGCCAATCTTATAAGATGCCGCATAAGTCGCCTTACGCAAACTTTCTATCGGAGAGCTTCCCTTCACATAAAAATGAAGAAACGTAGAGAATAATGCGTCACCTGCACCGGACGTCGAAACCACCGGCCTTGTTGTTACTGCAGGAATCATTGTAAATTTAACTGTGGCTGCTTCAAATAAAAGTGCTCCTTTGCTTCCACATCCCATTACAATGATTTTATTATGATAGAGCTGATATATCTCTTTCATTAATTCTTCCGGACTCGTCCGAACACCTTCATCAGACAGAAATACGATATCCGAAGCTTTTAAAAAATCTCTGTTGTAGTCATCCTCAGGATTGGAAAATACGTGCACATCTGTGGCAATTCGTTTTCCTTTCTGCTGCGCGATTTCGCAGACGGGACGATTAAAGTTCGAGTTACATGCAATGATCAGATCCGCTTCCTCTATCTGTTTCTCCAGCCCTGATATATCAATATTTGTCTCCTGATAATCTTTCAGATCACAGTAGATTTCTCTCTTTCCGGCATCATCATACAGAATGATACTCTGTGGAGTACTGCTTAATATCGGATAAATATAATCTGTACAAAATCCCTGTTTTTCGAGCTGATGTCTGATGACCTCTCCCCAAAGATCATTTCCAACCATGGAAACAAAGGTCACATCATCTCCCAATTTCATGAAATTCCGGATCAAATCGTATCCGACTCCTGAAATTCCGGAAGCAATTTTGTAAAACGGATAGTCAATCGGAAAATACTCAATCGGGAACTTTTTTTATTGGGCATGATGATTCTATATTAATCAGCCCGGAGACCATAATTTTCATAAATTTCTGCCTTTCATACAATCTTCATTCGTAACATACACTTCAACTCTCTTAATGATATTATATCAGATGTGAATATTCAGAACCATACAGATTCTTCAGCGCTTTGTGTCAGTTTTATAGCTGCATCTGAATCTACTATGTAACCGATTTTGCCAACCCAGGCTAATATCTTCAAATGAATAAAGCAGCGATCAGATCATTGATCGCTGCCCGCTTTATATAAGTAACTCGAGGTCTGTCACTCCAGAAGAAAATCCAATGCTTTAATAATTTTAATCCCGTCCTGTGTCTGGGTAAGATCACACTCCAAGGCTATGACAATCTTTTCATAACTATCCCGAATTTTACGCAGAGGCGCAAGCTCTCGCTCTCTCGTTTCTGGAGCGTTCATGGATTCCGTAACCTGGATATATTTTTTCTCGTCTGCTTTGGTGGCAATAAAGTCAACTTCCTGATTGTCAATTTTACCGATGGCTA